>NZ_JBMPOR010000001.1:0-365769 GCF_049340265.1 Undibacterium sp. Di26W | reverse complement strand
TGCCGCAGTGGGATGCCGGATGCTGCGCCGCAGCCCATTGGAACAGCGCGCGCTGGCCTCTGCTCAAGCAGGCGAAGCGCTTCGCCATGCCCTGTCTGTTCCGCCTGCCGTCTTCGTGAACGCCAATCAGGATCGGATCGCTGGCGCCGCAGCGGCTTTTTCGCCGCGCCACCCTCGCATCGCGCCAGCGCCGGCCGCACTGGCGCGTTACGCGCCGAGTCCGGCGCGCGCGGGCGTGCTGCGTGAAGCGCGCGCCGGTGCATCTGCCGCCGTGGAGCGCCGCCTGCAAAGCATGCTGGCGGCCAACATGCTTTGCATGGAACGCCAGGTCCACACTCAGGTGATCCATGAAATTAGCCATGGAAGCCAGACCCATGAGCAATTGCGCAAGGTCGTTGGCGATACGCTGTTCTCGCCAAAAACGATGGCCCAATTGGTTGAACGGATCGATGGGGCGATCGCGCGCCGCAGCGCCATCGAACGGTACCGGCGGGGAGGTCGCTGATGCTGGAAATGGCGAAAATCATCGTGTACGAAACGCGCGAGGAAATCCCGGTCATGTACAACCCGACCGAGCTGTCGCTCAACAAGACCGTGCTGGTGCAGGGGGAGGGGGCGCATATTCAGTTTCAACGGGTCAACAGTGACGACTTGACCGTGTCGCTGTTTTTCGACACCTATGAGCGCCAGCTCGACGTGCGCAGCAAGACCAACCGGATCGTCGCGCTGACCGTGCCCAGCGTCGGTACCAACGAGAGGAAAGAGCCGCCGGTGCTTATCTTTACGTGGTCGGGCCCGTTGTTTACAGGCATCATCGTCAAGCTGGACCAGAAATTCACGATGTTCCTCAGTTCCGGCATCCCCGTGCGCGCCGAACTGACAGTCACCTTCAAGGCCGTGCTCACCGAACAGGAAGAGCTGAGTTCGCGCGGGTATTTCAATTGCCGCCAGCTGTGGCAAGTCAAGCAAGGAGACCGTCTGGACCTGATCGCGCAAGCGACCCTGGGCGACCCGACGCTGTGGCGCCTGATTGCCGTCTCCAACGGCATCGGCGAGCCGCTTAATTTTCCACAGACCAAGGACATCGGTCGCGCGCTGGTCATTCCCGACATCCACGTCGGCGCGGGAGCGGCCAATGCCTAGCGTACTGACCGGCGCATTCAGAATGTTGAGGAACCGCTGCGCCTTGCCCGGCGCAGTCATGGCGGCCATCAGCGATGTGAGCGTCCAGGATGAAATCAGCGTACCGTCGATGTTCAGCTTTACTTTCCACATCGGGGGCGCAAACGGCGGCTTCGAAGGCGTCGATTTGGACCTGTTCAAGCCTGGCGACGAAATCACCATTTTCATGGGCATCGGCAGCGCGCGACAATTGATCAGCGGTGATATCACGGCGATCGAACCGAGCTTTAGCACCAGTTCGGCGAGCGCGACGATCCGCGGCTTCGACCGCATGTACTGGCTCAAGTTCGGCACCCGCGTTAAAAGCTACGAAATGCTCAGCGATAGCGAGATCGTCGTCGATGTGGCAAAGACGTCCGGCCTGCCCGTCACGCCGCAGGGCAGTGCGGACACGATCAACGCCTACGTCTTGCAGGACAATATTTCGAACTACCAGTTCCTGCTCGATCGCTGCCGGCACTTGGACTACGAGCTGCTCATGGCCGGCACCACCCTGGTCTTTCGTCCCTGCGCCGAAGGGCTGGGCGCCCTCAGGACGCTGGCCTACCCGCGCGACCTGGGCTCGGTTGATCTAAATTTGAAATTACCCACCTCCGGCGCCAGCGTGACGGCCATCGGCTATGACGCCGAGACGAACACGATCATCACCGCCGTGGCCGAGACGCCGAGCCAGCAGGACAAGATGGGCGGGCAGCAAACCGGCTACCAGGCGGCTGCCCGCTTCCCCGACTCCGGCGTGACGATCGAGTGCCCCAATATTAGCGACCCGGCGGCGCTGCAGGCCGTGGCTGAGGCGCGTTACCAGGAGCTGCTCAAGGACTTCATCGAGGGCCAGGCCAGCCTGGCCGGAGATAGCGCCCTGGTCGCCGGTGTCAACGTCAAGTTCAGCGGCTTGAGCGCGCGCTTCGACGGCACGTATTACATCACTTCGAGCACCCACCGCTACGACGAGAGCACAGGATACCAATGCGAGATTCGGGTGCGAAGGACGGGCCTGTAATGGCGGCGCGCGCGGCGGGTGTCACGCTGGGCAGCGTGAGCGATGTCGCCGATCCGAAAGGATTGGGGCGCATCCGTGTGAAATTTGCGCTTACCGGGCAGCTGGTCGAGACCGACTGGGTCCAGATCCTGAGCATGTTTGCCGGTACCGATTGTGGGGCCTTTTTCTTGCCGCAGCCAGGCGACAGCGCGTTGCTGGCGTTCGCCAATGGGGATTCGGGCAAGCCATACGTGATGGGCTTTCTCTGGAACGGCGTGCAAAAGCCCCCCGTGACCGCGCCGCAGCAGCAACAGGTGAGGATGATCAAAACCAAACTTGGAAAGACCATCCTGATCGACGATTCCGAGCAGGGCAGGATCACGATCGTCGACGAAAAAGACAATCGGATCGACATCGATTCGGCCCACAACACGATCAGCATCGCCAGCCAGGGTGACTTGACGATCAGCGCCAAGGGCAAGCTCACCATCAGCGCCGACCAGGTGCTGGTACAAAATACGGCGGGCAGCGTGAAGGTCGAACTGACTGCCGCCGGCATGACCGTCGATGGGGCGGACAATCTCGCCTTGAAGGCGACTATGATCGATTTGAACTAGGCGATGGGTATGGGAATGGGAGCCGCCAAGATGGGCGATACAATTGTCAACAGCGCCGATATCCACATCGTGCTCGTGCCCAATCCGGGCGGGGCGCAGCCAACGGAGCAACCCTTCCCCTTCAATGGCAAGATCGGCGCGAACACCAGCCCGAATGTGCGTATCAATGGCCACCCGGCGGCGACCGTCGGCTCGCTAGCGAGCAACCTGCCGCCGCATATTCCTGCGGACGGCGTGTTCAAGCAGCCTCCCACCAATCTGGGAAAAGTCGTGCTAGGTAGTACCTCTGTGCGTATCAATCGCAAGGGTGCCGCGCGCGCCGGCGATCTTTGCGAAACCTGCCACGACGTTCCGCCGGGCGGTGCCCAGGCGCCCGCGCCGGCCGTGCAGGTGGCCGGCGCGAGCAACGTGAGGATGGGGTAGCGATGGCCACCGGCAGTGATTATCTCGGCCGGGGCTGGGCATTTCCTGTGCAAGCGGGCGGTGGCGCGGTGCTGATGGCCGCGGCGGCGGGCAGCATCGCCGAAGCCATCCTGATCATATTGCAGACCGTGCCTGGCGAGCGCGTGATGCTGCCTGGTTTTGGCTGCCGCATCAACGAGCTCGTGTTCGCTGAAAACAATGCGACCACGGCTAGCCTGGCGCAACTCTATGTCAAGCAGGGGCTCGAGCGCTGGGAGCCGCGCATCGCGGTCAGCGGCGTGACCGCGCAGGCCGACCCAGGCCAGGCGAACTGCCTGCAGATCGTGGTCGACTATGTCATCCGCGCGCGCAACCAGCCGGCCAATCTCGTTTATCCATTTTTTCTTAAATAGGCAAGGACTCAGTTATGGACAATAGTTTGATCGACGTACGGATCGCCGATATGAAGAACAGCCTCGCTTCGGGACAGGAGCAGCTACGCATCCACGATGAGAAGAAACGCGAATTGCAGGCGACCATGTTGCGCATCAGTGGCGCCATCCAGGCGCTCGAAGAGCTCAAGCGCGATTTGGCCGTGCATGCGCAGGACGGGAACTGACGCAATGAACGCGCCTACGCTCGACTTTCGCGACGCCGCGCAATTTTATGCGCAGGCGCTGACGCTGGCGCAGGCCTACGTGCCGCAATGGAGCGGCGACTGGCCCGATGCGATTCCGTCGGAGCTGGATGTGGAGCGCGATCCCGGACTGGTCCTGCTCCATCTTTTCGCCAACCTGGCCGCCTATACCGCCGGCATTGAGAACGAAATACCGGAGCAGCGCCGGCGCGATTTTTTTCAGTTCATGAATATGCAGCTGCGCGCGCCGCTCGCGGCGCAAGCACCTTTGCATTTCCGCTTGAAGGCGGGACAAGCGCCGCAAGCGGTGCCGACGCAATGCGCCGTCTTGTCGGCCGCGCGGCAGGACATCCGCTTCCAGACCAATGCGCCGCTGCAGGTACTGCCAGCCGAGCTGTGCGCGGCGCTGAGCGTGATGCCAGCGCAGGACCGGTTCATCGATGTGTTGGCAGGACTGCGGGCCGGGCCGGGCGATGTGCCTGTCTTCGTGGCAGGACAGGCGTCCGATCCGGCCGAGCGTCCGCTTGGCCACTGGTTCATCATGGGGGACCCAGCCCTGTTCAAGCCGGACGATGCGCTGCAAAGCGTGACGATCACCCTGGTGGGAAAGCAGCTATTTCCAGAATATTTCGCCAACTGGTACGACGGCGCGCTCACGCCGCTTGACGCCGAGCTGAGCGGTGTACCCGGCGAGCAGGAGCTTGTCGTCACGCTCACGAAGAACCCGCAGGCGGCGGCGCTGACGATAGCGCAATTGGCGCAGGCGCTGCATGCTACCGACGGGGCGTCCCCGACGGTAGTGCATGATCAGGCGCAATACTGGCTGCTGGTCAAGCCCGCGCGCCAGGTGAAAGTGTTGCGCACCCTCATGCAGCAGCTGCCTGTGGTCACGGGCGTGCGCTGTACTTTCAGGGGAAAGACGATCTTGCCGCAGCAGGCTGCGCATGACCTTGTGCTACTCGACATTGCCAACGGCGTCTTTCCGTTTGGCGAAACGCCGCAGCAGAACGATGCCTTCTACCTGCGCTCCGATAGTGTGTTCGCCAAAACTGGCGCGCTGGTGACGATCAACTTCAAGCTGACGACGCTGGCGCGCACTTTTCCCGTGCGGCTGGTCTGGCAATTCTGGGATGGGCGGCAGTGGGAAAGTTTCAACGAAACGAGCACCGATGCAACCACCCATCAGTTTGCAGATACGAGCAATAATTTCCAGAGCGAGAATGCGGACGGCCCCACCGCGATCCAGTTCGCATGCCCCCGCATGGGCCGCTGCACGGTGGCCGGTGCGGCCGGCCTATGGATACGCTGCAAAATTGCCGAAGGTGGTTACGGGAAGCTGGGCGGCATTGCGGCGGACGGCGTGGGCGATACGATAGGCGCCATTCCCGACAGCATACTCACAGTGGAACAAAAGAATAGCGTCAGCCATTACCTCGATGCTGTCGCCGGTGTCAATTTTTCGTACACGATCACGCACAGCAACTACTTCCCGCCGTTCATCGAGTCGGCTTCTATCGATTACAGCTACGCCGCCCAGCCGCAAAGCTTCTGGAGCGATAATGCGTTTGCCCTGCGCCGTTTCCTGTACAGCCCCTTCAAGCCCGTCGAGGACGTCTTTCCGGGTTTCTATTTTGCATTTGCGCCAGCCGGGTTCGCTGAAAAAAGCGTGGGCCAGAAGCTGACACTGTATTTTCATCTTGCCCAGGAGCAGGCGCAGCCCGGACGCGGCCTGGAGTGGGAATATCACGACGGCCAGGCGTGGCAGGCGCTCCTCGTGGACGATGGCAGTTACGCACTGAGCCGCTCTGGCGTGGTGGCTTTCACCATTCCGGCGGCCATGAAGGCGGCCGATTTGTTTTCACAGACAGCCTACTGGTTTCGTATCATTCATCGCCACGTCGAGCACACCATCGGCTTGCTCGGCATCTATCCGAATACCGTCATGGCCTCGAACGTCACCACCATCTCGGATCAGGTGCTTGGATCGAGCAATGCGCAACAAGGCCAGAAATTTACCCTGAACGCCACGCCGGTGCTGCCGACACTGGTGCTGAAGGTGATCGAGCCTAGTGGCTTTGTCACTGCGGCGACCGTGGACGAGGATGGGCCGGCAGGTGTAGCGGACTCAACCGCGGAAGACGTGCCGCGCGTGTGGAGCCGGGTCGACACCTTCGCCTTCAGCCGTCCGACCGACCGCTCCTATACGCTCGACTACCAGAACGGCATTGTGACGTTTGGCGATGGCGTCAACGGCATGATTCCTCCGTCCGGCCATAATAATGTACTGGCATTTAGTTATGACACTACCCAGGGCCTGGCGGGCAATGTGCCGGCCGGGGAATTGACGGTGCTGCGTCCCGGGATCGCCAATATTGCCGGGGTCTCCAATCCGGCACCGGCCGCCGGCGGCGTTGGCTGCGCTAGCGTCGCCGAGCTGGCTGCGACCAGTCCGGCCTTGATACGCGCGGGCGGCGTGGCCGTGCAGCTGGAGGACTTCACGGCGCTGGCTGCTGCGGCCAGCGCCCAGGTGGCTCAGGCGCGTGCCATTGAAACACCGGACCACCGGATTCGCATCGCCCTGCTGGCCAAGAGTGCCGATGCGCGACCCTACGCCGGCGTGGCGCTGCTCGAACACGTCGCCTCGCAGCTTAAGTCAGCTTGTCTTGCACCGCTGGCCGAGCGCATCACGACCGAATCGGCCGCTTTCATTCCGGTGACAGTAACGGCGCAGTTGTCAGTCGCAGTCGCTGCCGATCAGTTGCTCGCGCTGCAAGAGCATATCTGCGCCGAGCTCAGGGCATGGCTCCATCCCGTCTCCGGCGGCCCATCCGGCCAGGGTTGGACTTTTGGCCAGGCGGTGTTGGCTTCGGCCGCCCACGTCTGGCTGCACCGGATTCCCGCAGTCAAGGCCGTGCTCAGCCTGAGCCTGAACGGCCGCCAGGATGGTGAGGTCGTGCTGGCGCCGAATGAATTGCCCGTCGCCGGCAGCATGCTGGTCCACCTTTCCTTGGCCTAGTACACATGTCTTTCGAACTGCCCAATCTTGACCGGAAAAGCTACCAGAAGCTGTTGGCAGAGATGATCCGCCGGATACCGCAATACACCCGGCAATGGACCAACTATAACGATTCCGATCCGGGCATCACCTTGCTGCAATTGCTGGCCTGGCTGGACGAATCACTGCTCTATCAGGCCAATGCCATCCCCCTGGCGACCCAGGAGAATTACCTGCGATGGGTCCTCGGGCTCGCCTTGAGCGACAACACAACGGCCTATGCCAGCGCCGCGGTCACCGACAACGACTTTGCCTTCCTGGACCTGCAGCAAGTGCTCGCGGCGCTGGAGCAGGGGCCACCGTTGAGCAAAGCAAGCTTGCAACAGCATGTGCTGCACTATATTGCGCAACCGTATATGGCCTTGAGCCTGTCCTCGGTCGAGCAGCTTGCCATGCAGACCAATCTATATATCGCGCAACAGGCCGCGGCCGGCGCAGCGACGCCTCTGCTGGTGCGTCGCGTTCATGCGCGCGACGCGGAGTTTGCCAGTACCGCGTATATACTCAGCAACGCCAAGGCGCAGTATCAATATCCGCCATACCCGAACCCGACGCCGGCTGCCGGCAGCACCTCCTTGCGCAAATGCTTGATGTTCGTCGCCGGCGATGGTGCCGCCGAAAGCGTCTTGCTCACCCAGGTCGGCACGTTCCTGGCGCCGCGCGTCATTGCGGGCAGCCGGGTCGCGGTGCGCACGGTCCAGTACACCGACATCAACCTGGCGCTGGAGGTCGTATGCGCACCCAACACCCGCCTTGATCTCACCTTGGCCTTGCTGTTCGGGCGCCTTTTCACGTTCTTCCTGCCCTGCGAGGGCGGGGCCGACGGCAAGGGGTGGCCGTATGGAGACGCCCCGGCCGAAGCGGCCATCGGCGAGTTTGTACTTGCCGCAGAGGGCATCGACCGGATCGCGCGGATGGACTTCAATTTTATTCCCACCATGCAGCTCGGCATCATGGCCACGCTCGGCGTCAACGCCCAGTTGGCCGACTTGCCGGGCGGTGCGCCGGGCATGTTCTACCAGGGCCTGCCGCGCTTGCGCTGCCTTGACGTCACGGCAAGGAGCCAGGCATGAGCGATTCCTCGCGCTACCTGCGTTTTCTTCCTGCCGTCTACAGTACCAACCAGCCGCCGTTCCTGGCCCAGTACCTGAAGATTTTCGAAAAAATTCTGAGCGGCATAGACGACAGCGAGCTCGGTGGTCGCAAAGGCATCCATGAATTGCTTGCCGCAGACGTGATCGGCAACCTGTTCTACCCGCGCCTGAGCTTTCTATTCGAGTCCGACGAGACCGGTTTCATTCCTCCCATCTTGGACCCGAAGCTTGAATCGGCACGGCTCGCTGCACTCGATGCCTATCTTGACGTGCCGAACCCGCCAGATCCCATGGCCGGCCATGTTGCGGGCGACCCCGATGCGCCCGCTTCCGACGATGCGATCACGTCATGGCTGGACGAGTTCCTGATCTGGCTGGGTAGCTGGGTGGGCCTGGTCGTCGATCAGGCCTGGGATATCGACAAGAAACGCACGGTCATCGCGCAGATCATGGCCCTGTACCGCATGCGCGGCACCCTCCAGGGCCTGAGCATGCTGGTCAATTTACTGCTTGACCTGCCGGCCACGATCAGCGGCCTGCAATATGACGAATCGGGAGGAACTACCTCGATCAGTGGCCAGGTGTCGGTCAGTTTTAGCGCGCCCGATGCAGGCGACATCATGGTGAGCGACACGCCGGCCACAGCCTTCGTTTTGCGCGACAGCGTCGGCGTCGGCGCGCCGGTAGTGTCAGGTCATCTACCATGGCTGTTCACGGTGCAAATTATCCTGCCCAATGCGAATGATTCGAGCTTCTTTCTGACCCAGGAAAATACCACCCAGATCGCCTCGCTTTACCAGCAACTCGGACGGCTGCTGGCCACGATGAAACCGGCCGCTACGTGTTTCACCCTCACTCTCATCCCCAGCATGCAATTGAACTTGAACTCCCCCAGCTACGCATCTCAGCTGGGCCTCAATACTCTACTCGGTGTACAAGGAATCGCAACATGAGTACTGTTATCCCGAATACTGTCATCCCGAGCGATATCGCCGAGCACTTGAACTATCAGGACGGCATGTTCCTCACCTCGGCCTACATGAGCTTGGAACATGATTATTTCAGCAATTGGTTGCAGTTGCAGAACCAGTACCTGTACACGCCGGGGGTGCTGGCCGGAATGGAAGTGAGCCTACAACCGGGCGCTACGCTGGCGGTCAGCCAGGGTGTCGCCTTCGACCCGCTCGGCCATTTTCTGATCCTGCCGGGCGACGCCACGCCACTGACTGTACCGTCGAATGCGAGCAATCCGATGTACGTTTACGCGCTCTATCCCGATAACAGCCAGGCCACAAGCGATGTGATCGATGAGTCGGCCGGCGTCTACATCGATGCGACGGTGCCTGCAAACGGCGTGCCGCTCGCCCTAATCGAAATCGGTACCAAAAATCCCATGGTTAAAGTGACCGACGTTCGCACTCCCGTGAGGAGCCGCTTGCCAGCCATGTTGACCGCGCTGAACCAAAGCCTGCAAGGCACCGTGTCGGTCCAGCCGGGTTCTGATGCCTGCACCAGCGTTACTGTCGACTACCTGCCGTCGCAAGCGCGCGCATTCGACCGGCCGCCGCTGGTGACGGTATCGGTCCAGGGCGCCGTGCCGTATGCGACTGCCGTCCATGCCGAGACGGACAAATTCGTCGTCACCCTGCTGGCGCTGATGCCGGCCCAGCCCGGTGCGGCCGAGCTGGCCCTGCACTGGGTCGCCCTCGCCAACACGTCCAATTGAGATAGCCATGAGCAAATTGCGAATCGAACGCCCTCACTATTTTGCTGGCGAAGCCTTGCTGACCGAGGACTTTCGCTGTGAGCAGCAATACCAGATGGACATGCTGGCGGCAAGAAATGCCAGCCTGTATTTGCACGGCATTTCCCAGGGGCTCGAGGTGTCGTACTCGACCATGTCGAATGGCGAATCAGCACCCCAGCTGGAAGTAACGCCAGGCATGGCGATCGATGCCTTGGGCCGCCAGATCATCCTAGTCGAGCCGGCCATCGTGGCACTGGCGGAGCTGGAGACCGGAGTCAACTATTTCATCACGATCAATTACCATGAAGTCTATGCCGATTTGAGCGACGCCAGCGGCACGGCAGGCTACAAGCGCATCGTGCAACAACCGCAGATCCAGTGTTTGCGCAATCTCGACCAGCACGGCCTGTTCATCATGTTGGCCGCCATCACACTGACCAAGCAGCGCAACATTGATAATTTGCACTACCGATCGGGACGCAACGAGCGCCGCTATGTGGGAAGCAGTGTGGGGTCGGTCAATTTCATCACCGAAGGCGCGGGAGTGGGGGCCGATTTGCCGACGGCACCGACGAATGCCGTCAGCACCCGGCTGTTGACCGATTACGCCAGCATCAGCGCCAGGCGCGAGGGCGGCGAGGGCAGCGACTATTTTCTGCAATTCGATGCCCCGCTCGGACGGTTTACCGGTTCGCTCACGATACGCCACAATGTCGGCATCGGCACCGACCAGCCGCTCGCCAATCTGCAGGTCGATGCCGTCACCTTCAAGGGAAAGGGCACGATCTCCTGGAACGGGCAGAAAGTGTCTTTCACGGACCCGCCCATGCCTTTCCTGCAGTCCGGCGACCAGCTCATCCCTACTACCCCGCTCGGGTATAAAACAGTCGCCGCAGGCACGGTGAAGACGAGCGATCCGAGCGCCGGCCAGGTGAGCATGGACAAGGGTTTCATACCCGGCACCATTGCCGAGAAGGACGGCTGGGGCTACACCTACAAGCGCTCGACGTTGGCGCGCTTCACGCAGGGGAGCGCAAGTGGAAGCGTGTTCCAGGTCAATCTGGACGGGTCAGTCGGGCTGGGCGTGCAAGCACCGGTTGGTGGCGAGCTAGGTCGGAATGCGCTGACAATCGACGCCAATGGCAATGTCGGCATTGGATTGGACGCCGATCCGCCTAGTGCCGCTCTGGACGTCAGGGGGCAGATCCGCGCTGATAGCCTGGTCGTCTCGGACAGTATCAAGGCGCGCAGTTTCGAGGGCAATGGTTCAAAGCTTCAGGGGCTGGCCAAGTTCAGCTTCTGGACCAAGGAGTTACCGGGCTCGGAGATTAGCAATCTGTACTACGAGCGAGGCAAAGTCGGGGTGCTCGACACCAACCCGCGCGCTTCACTGAGTGTGGGCGGAGGCAGTGCCTTTATCGGTAGCGGCGTCATCACCTCGGTGTCCAGTACCTGGGTGCCAAGTACGACCGTGGTTGGCTACAACACCCGGTTTGTGGACCAGATCAATCCGGGCGACCTGATCACCATTGGCACCCTCAACGAGCAGCAGGCCACGCTCGCCGCCACGCCGCTAAGCGACACGACGTTGACGCTATTGACGCCATTCGACATTCCCGTCGTTGACTCACCGTATAACTACCGCAGCGCCGGCAGCAACGTCGAGATGACGGGCGCAGGTACGATCAGCAGCAACGGCACGGCGATCACGGGGGTGGGCAGCAGTTTTACGGACATGACTGTCGGGGCTGTCTTAGTGATTCCACGTTTCACACCGAACGCCATGATCGAACAGGCCCAGTGCGTCGCCCAGGTCACCAGCGACACCGAGCTGACCTTGATGGGCGAATTCACCGGCACTGTCAGCAAGCTGCCATTTCGCTATCTGACGGCAACCGGTGCTCTAGGGGATGGAGCGGGCACAATCAGTATTGATCCCGCCAATCTGACTATTGTGAAAGGAAACGGCACAACATTCTTTAGTGCATTCACCAATGCGCCGCAGTTGGTGGGCGCCGTCTTGCTGACCTGCCCGGTGACAGCGTCGACAATGCAGAGCGTGCGCGTTAAGTCGATCCAGAACCAGACCCAACTGACGCTGCTTTCGCCGTTGCCAACTCTACCGAATTTCGCGGCAAGCTCGGCCTATATGATCAGTTCAGGTTTGCTGGGGAAATTCAAGGCTAACGACGCCAATGGAATCGCTTCATCGGACACTAAAACCATGCTGCCGCCGGCCATGCTGCTGGTCTACAACGCCGGCGCGGACAACCCCAACACGGTGGCCATCAATGTGGAACAGGACGCCGTCGATCCGCAGTATGCCTTGCAGGTGAATGGTTCGGTCTCATTCAATGGCTTACTCAAAACGAATCCCGTGCAGCCGCCGGCCATGCTAGTTGCCTATAACGTTGGCGCGGGCAATGCCAACACGGTGGCGATCAATGTGGAAGCGGACGCCTTCGATCCGCAGTATGCACTGCAGGTAAGCGGTCCGGTCAGTTTCGACGGCACCATCGACATGCTTGACTTGACGGTCGATTCGATGCTGGCGACGCGGTCGATTGCCGTTGGCGGAACCACGTTTGGCAGTGACGAGGTGCTCTTGAGTGTGACGTCGCCGACGGCTGCCGCGCCGGACTTGCTGCTCGTCTCGCCCACTAATGTTCAGCTCGGACAGGTCGCTGGCATCGGTGGCGCCACGCTCAAAGTGAGCGGCGATATAGCCGTGAGCGGCGATCTGCAGGCTGCCACATTGTCCGGTATAGGCGGCACCGTGCTTGATGTGACCGGCGACGTAACGGTGAAAGGAAATCTGCAAGCCGAGACACTGTCCGGCATTGCCGGCGCTGCGCTCGACGTGAACGGCGACTTGACGGTAGCCGGCAAGCTAGAGGCCGCCACATTGTCTGGCATCGGCGGCGCCTCGCTAGCGGTGAACGGCAATATGGAGGTCACCACGCTATCGGTCGGAAGTGGCAACGTTGACTCCCACAGCACGCTGTTTAGTGTGGTGCCGTCGAATTTGGTATCAGAATCGGAACCTATACTGACCGTCACATCGCTTGGTGTTTCTATCGGGCCGGCGCCAAGTCTCGACGGCCTTGTGCTGACCGTGAACGGCGACGTTGCGGCAAGTGGCAATGTGCAGGCGGCAACGTTGACCGGCAATATCATTGGATTGCCGTCCCCCCTAGTCCTAACGAATGACTTCTATACCGACACAGCGACTACCGACGGTTTGGTGATCGCGACCCCTTGGTTGGACGCTCTCGCCGACGGGGGAGGGTTCCCAGGTGTATTGACGGGTACGACTAAAAATAGCGAAGGAGTGCAAACCAGTATATTGCAGGTGTCAGCCGGCTATGCAATGGTGGATTTCGGAGACAGAAATATAGCCCCCTTTCCCATCATAAGCACCCTGATCATGCCAGTGAGGAGCGGAGAGACATGGGAACTTACGTTCGCAAGTTGTGGCCCAGCGGTGAATTCACAGGGAGCGGAGGCGCCTTTTTCATGGGTGCCAATTGGCGCCCCACCCACGTCTCCTTCAATTATACCGTTAGAGCCAGGGCCGGTCATTCCGCCAGAGACAATGATCAAGGCTGCGATCGCCGTGCGCACCGCTTTCCAGAATCCCCCGGCGGCATCCCCGGAGGAGAACGTCCCACCAGCGTCGCCCAGCGAGGCAACGAGCGGGTCTGAATCTTCGGCAACGCCCCCCACATGAACACGGTTGCGGCAGATCGTGCCCGATTCCCACGCCAAGCAAATGATCGTGTGCTTGCGAGGTTTGACCGGATAGGCACGCGCCTATTTTTGGCCGCTGCGTTGAGCTCATGAATAGCCTGGCCTGCAGCCCCTATAACGACAACGACGGCCTGCTGCTCGACCTGCGCGCGCTGGCCGAAGCCATGATCGAGCGCGCCTTGTTGACGCGCGAACGCGCTGCGAACGTGCCGGCCATGCCACACGGCGAAGACACGCTCGATCGCCTGTTCCGCCAGGCCAGCCGGATGGAAGCGGCTGGCGCCGGCGTGGCCGAGGAAGCCGGCCGTCTCGGCGCCACGATCGAGCAGCATTGGCAACTGCTCGGCGCCCGGGCCGCGGCAACGATGGAAGCGCAAGTCTTCATTCCGTGGATCCATCTGTGCGCGCTGTTCAATCTGGGCCGTCCGCAGCGGACGATTCTGTTGTTCGCTTTGCTCAGCGAGCTCGAATGGCGCTACGGGGCCATTGTGTGTGCGCTAGGCGCAGCCGACGGCGCTGAAACAAGCGAGCATTGGATCGACTTGGCCGGTCTCGCATCACTGCTTGGCACCGGGGCGGCCGTACGCACGGGCTTGCAGCAATGCCTCACAGCCGATGCCGCCTTGCGGTACTGGGATTTGATCGTACTGGCGCCGCACACCAATCTTGCCGGCCTTGACGGAGGCTTTCGATTGAGTGCTCCCCTAGCCGCCTACTTGCTGGCGCAGTCGGCGCCGCGTCTTTGTCTTGAGCGACCACTGATCAGCCTCAAGAGCGCGCTGGCGCTCGATGCGCACCTGGTCGACGATCAGACAGGCGGGCAGCTAGCGCGCTTCATCGCGCAGTGCGGCCCGGAGCGCGCGCGCGCAGCCACCCATCTCCTGCAGCTGCAGGGGCAGGATCTACATCTCCTACGCAGCCTGTGCGCGGCAAGCTTCGCACCGATGGGCATGGAATGCGTCGAGCTCGACGGCAAGGAAATCTGGCAAGCCTACCTGAACGGGCAAAAGAGCCGCCCTGCCTTGCTCACGCGTCTGCGTCAGCTGTGCCGTGATGCGCTTTTGTGCAACCGCATTTTCGTTCTGCTGCACTGCCACTGGCTCGGCACCCAGGATGGCGCCGACGACGACCTGCTTGACGACGTCATGCTTACCTTATTCGAGAGCCAGCCCTACCTGGTGGTCTTGAACGGCCCAGCCCGGCGCTTGTCCGATCTGGCCTTCCGCTATGGCCGGCACGATGTGGCTGCCGTGCTGATCAGAGTACCCGCGCCAGACAGCCGTTTGCGCCGCGCCATTTGGCAGCGCCATGCGGACGGCTTCGGTGTGGATATCTGTGCTGCCTTGCTTGACAAGTTGGTCGCCCACTACCTGTTCACGGAGGAGCAGGTAGTGCTGGCGCTCAAGGATACAGCCAGCCGGCGCTTGCTGAAGCCAGAAAACGGCGATGTCGACGAGTTGTTGATCGACGCATGCCGCGCACAGAGCAACCGCGAGCAAATGAGTGTGGCGCAGGAAGTCAAAACTACTTATCGCTTCAGCGATATCGTGTTGCCAGAGATAACTCGGCAATGGTTGCTAGAAGTGCTGCAATACGCGCAGCAACGCCACCAGGTGATCGAGGAATGGGGATTTAACAGCAAGAACGACCATGGCAGTAATCTGTGCATCTTGTTTTACGGTCCCTCAGGCACCGGCAAAACGATGGCGGCCTCGATCGTCGCAAATGAACTCGGTCTGGGGCTCTACAGGATCGATTTGGCCAATATTGTGAGCAAGTACATCGGCGAGACTGAGAAGCATCTTGCGCAGTTGTTCGACCAGGCCGAGGCAATGAACGTCGTGCTCTTTTTTGACGAAGCCGAGAGCCTGTTTTCGAAGCGCACTGAGACGAAAGACGCGCAGGACCGCTATGCCAACCTGCAAACAGGTTATTTGCTCCAGCGGATAGAGAGCTACACGGGGATTGTCATCCTGTCGACCAATTTGATGGCCAATATTGACAAGGCATTCACGCGGCGCTTCAAGTTCATGATCGAGTATCCGTTCCCCGGCACTGTGCAGCGCTTGCAATTGTGGCGCAAGGCATTTCCCGCCGCCGTGCCTTTGGATGATGACCTCGATTTCGTCCTGCTGGCCGAACGTGCAGTCCTCAGCGGCGCCAGCATCAATAGTATTGCCGTGGGTGCCGCCTTCCTCGCCGCTGCCGAGCAGCGGCCGGTGGGGCAGCAGCATTTGCTTAAAGCGACAGAACGGGAATTTCGCAAGCTCGGCAAGGTGTTTTCTCCGGACGAGTTCCGCTGGAGCGATGATGCCTAGCGTGGAGCGAGGGCGTACGGCGGCCGCACATCGACATGTCATGGGGGGAGTGGAAAATGGAATATGAACCATTCAAGCGTAAGCCGGCTCTGCAAGTGGCGCCATGCGTGCACGGCGCATCTGCCGTGGTGCAACGGCGCATTGAGTACGGCGGGACCACCATGGAGAGCCTGCACTATGCGCGTAGGCCGGCCGGTCTGCCCAATCGACCGGGGGAGGCAGCGCTTGCACTGCCGGAAGGCGCAGCCGCGCCGAGAGGGGCCGGCTTGGCCATGCCAGGTCGGCTCCGGCAGGGTATCGAATCGCTCTCCGGCATGTCGATGAAACACGTCAAGGTGCATTACAACGCCTCGCAGCCGACGCAGTACCGTGCTCACGCCTATGCCCAGGGCAGCCATATCTACCTGGCGCCGGGGCAAGAAATGCATTTGCCGCATGAAGCGTGGCATGTGGTGCAGCAGGCGCAAGGACGGGTGGCGCCGACAGCGAGGACCCACGGCGTTGCAGTCAATACTGATCAAAGTTTGGAACATGAGGCCGATCGGATGGGAGCGAGGGCTGCACAGGACGCGCACGGTGGGCCGGGAGCAAGGCAGGCGGCAAGGCCCCTGCAATTTTCGCATGTGGGCGAGGGGACGGTACAGCGCAGAGAAAAAACGATAAATGCAACGGCAAAAACGCAGAGTGGCCAGACATCGTCGGTGACGTTTACCAGCGGTAAATTTGAATTTGCCCCTAAAACCAGGCCAAATGTATATGCGGAGGTCGGGCTGAAGATGGAAGCGAACTTATATCAGGAAAGCCCGATTGTGGGTACACCGGTGGGAATAGGATGGCTTTGGATGGATGAACTGAAGGCACGCGTGCGAGGTACGAGAGTGATCCGGGGCCATCTTCTGAATCATGACCTTGGTGGACCTGGCTTGCCTTACAACCTGTTTCCAATATCGAACGCCGCAAATCAAGAGCATTCACAAAAAGTGGAACAGAAAGTGAAAGGACTACTGTATGGAACGACGGCGAAGAGGGACGCTTTCAACAACCTGGCAACGGATACGAAGGTGTATTACGAAGTCGAAGTCAAAAATCAAAAGGATGATTTGTTAACAGCCGATTTTGCGTGTAAATGGTACGTGTCCGATCCTCAAGGCAATAATAAGACGCTGGAAGGAACGGAAACGATCAGTTCAGACTTAAAAAATTCATCGGGCTACGCTCCCAGCAAGCATTCGCAGCCGGTGCCGGCTTCTTGGAGTAAAGGCAAGAAGCAAAGCACCAAGGGTTCTCCTAATGGTATCGACTTTGAATCCCCCTTTACAGAACCTTCTACTGCGGGAGGAGCGACCTACGTTGGCGTTAAAGAAGGGACGGAATTTAAAGAAAAACCGGCTTGGGTCGATGAATTGCTACGGTTTGACATCTATGCGGATCAAGCGAAAGAAGTCGTTGATGCGTGGGTCAAGTCCCAGAAAAAATCGTACGAAGTAGACGATATCAACAACGCGCTTAATATTGCGATTAAAGGTGTCCCGACAGTAGTTCATCCAAAGAGAGGGGCGGCGGACCGACAACGCAAGCACGGGGCGAACGGAAAAGGAACGGTGGCAGGAACAAAATTCGAACCCATCACAGCGACATTTGGCACACATACGGAGAGGATGGACGACAAATTGGCAAAAATAAAACGCGATAGGGACTTCAAAAAGGGCCTGGTTCAGGCGTGCGAGGACATGTTGGCCGAAGCAGAGGATCAACTCGAGGACCCGACATGATGCGTTCATTTGCGTATCAGGCCTATTGGGTACGCGCATTGTCGTCTGCGTGGCTCCCGTTGTGCCGTGTGTGCCCTGTGCAGCCTTCGCACCCATCTGATCTGCCTCACGATCCACGCCGGGATCACCTTGATGGCAACGCCGTGGATCCTCGCCGTCGGCACCATCTGTCCCTGGGCCTGCTGCGCCACATGCCGTTCACGTCCTGTAAATGAGCGCACTGCATGAGTCCCTTGCGTTCTGATTCGATGGCGACGACGGGTCCACTCACTGGTATTAAAGGATAGGAAATGCCTTATCTCGGACTCGACACCATGAACCAGCCCACACCCGACCAGCTTGCTTGGATCGAGAGTCAGGCCAATATGTGCTGGATCGGTTACTACCTTGCTCCCACCCCCTGTCGCAAAGATATGAGCTGGATGGGCAATCGCGCCAACTTGCTCGCAAAGGGCTGGCGCCCAGTTCTCATTTACTTGCCGACAGCGCCAGCTACGGTGGTGACGCCTGCTGGCGGGGACGCACAGCAAGGCAGCACCGATGGCATGCACGCTGCGAGCCTTGCCAGCACTGAAGGCTTTGTCGGGGGATATATCTACCTTGATATCAAGGATGGTTCAACGCTGTCGCTCGATGGCGAAGCCTATGTTGAGGCGTGGATCAATGGCATAACCGCCAAAGGATACCGGCCTGGCATCTATTGTTCACATGTACTGGCCGATTCTGTCACGGAGGTGGTAGGCAGGATTGATCCGATACCTAAGGCTCGCCTCTGGGTATTCAAGGTCGATAGTGTAGTCCCGCATCGGCGAACCGGTTCGATTGCAAACCTAGTGGCACGGGACCCGGCCGACAGCGGCGTTAGCAACGCTTCTGCATGGCAATTCGAGCAAGATTCCCAGCTCGACGAGCCGGTTCGAGGAAAACGCGGCAGGCAGCCTGCTGCGCACACGCGTCAAACCAGCCTGAAATGGCTTAGCACCCGATTTTTTCCGAATTCTGTGTGCTCCCCTACAAGCATCATCTGAGTGTCCGCCTTGGTATGACAGATCTCACAAACTTGGCGCCACCTAGACGTTTATTGGCAGGGGAGGCCGTTGGTCCACCACCGGCGATCGATGATGACAACTCTGTTTCCAGACAATGGATTCGCTGGCGAGCGATCACCAACGAATCTTCCAACGCACCTAGCCGTCCCAGCGCAGCAGCCAATTCATTCGACAAGCTGGACGATTTTTGACGGTGAGTGTCAACTGTGGACTTATTCTCATGGTCGACTCTTTCGAATTCGGATTTCCAATGGCGGGACTCAGCACGCGCTTGGTCGATTTGGAGCAGGGCGTGCTTACGCAATCCATCTCGCTCTGCTTGCCCGGCGGCCTGTTCGTCTTGACTCCAGGTAGGAGGACTTTGTTGCGTGTAATCTGCTCGCCACCCCAGGCGCTCTCAAGAAGGATGGGCTGCAAATCGGGGAAGCCGATGTCCAATGACACCTGCTGGCCCACGGGCAGGGTGTAATACCAAAACTTGCCCCCGTCGAAATCCCACCCGGGTCCCTGCGTCCAGATGAAGCGCTGGGAGATGTCCAGCTCCTGCGACGTGGCCGCAATGGGGAAGCACTGAGCCCCGGCCAGCGGGTCCGGATCGACGACGCACCAGTGCTTTAGGTCTTTCTGCTCCACGGTTGCAGAACGCGACAATGGCCTGCCGTTGCCCTCAAATGCCGACCTGAGTTCGCCAGCGATGGTTCCTTGATTGAGCTTCGTAATCACGGCTTCCAAGGTCGACGCATCGGTATAGGCGAAGAAACTGCTCGGCGAGTTCTCCACCGTCGGCCAAATGGGGGTGGCGTCAGCGCTCGGCCAAGTGGCATTGACGCGCAAGGTCGAAAAGCGGCTGCCGTCATTATTGGGCAAAGTGGTGAAGTCGTAGAGATAGGCGATTCCGGCACCTGGCGCGTCATCATCCACTACGAGGGTCGGCCGGGATTCCTTAAAATTCCGCAGGAATGTACTTAACTCATTGATTTAATTGAGGTATTCAGAATTTTTTAAGCAGGCTGCCGGCAGCATTGTCTTCAAACATCCCGGCCTCTTCAATGTAGCCCTGTACAGTGCCGTCGTGACGCCAGCCACCTTGCCGCTTGATGTCGCGAAAGTCGGCACCAGCTCGGTACGCGCTGGTTGCCATGCCCCGCCGCAGACTGTGACTACTCAGATCCGGTACGTAATCCAGTTGCGTCAGTTTGGCGCAGTCGACCAAAATCGTGTTTACGCTGGAGCAGTGTAATGCTTCTACTCCAATCTTGCCCCATTTATTAATGCGGCGGAAAATCGGACCAGACGTAATATCAGCAGCTGCGAGCCAGATTCTTAGTGCCGTCGCTGGACAGCAGACACCGTCGCCATAAGGGATGGCTTTCACAATACCTTGGCCTTCCTGGTCGGTCTTGGACCGCGGTAAGGTTATCAGGATGCCCTTTGCTTGCCACTCAATAAATTCTACCTGTAAATTTGTCAACTCACTACGACGGAATCCGCCAAAAAAGCCAGTTTGCAGCAAAGCGCTATCGCGCTTTGCTTTGACAGTGCCAAGCTGGGCAAGCGAAGTGATGATGCGCTCCAGGTCTTCAACTGGCAAAGCCTTGGCTTTCTTTTTTGGTTTGCCGTGAACTCGTGTGATGCCAGTCAGTGTTTTGCGGACCTTTGGCAAAGAGGTGGTATCTGGAAATCCCTGGTGTACGTGCCACTGGGACAGCGCCGTCAGGCGAAGCGCGAGGGTGCGCGGGTTCAAAACGGTCGCATGGGCTAACAGATATTGGATCACTGCAGATTCGTCGGACGGAAGCTCTCCACCCCATGCCAGGAAATGTTGGATCGCTGACCGGTAGGCTCGCCGGGTATTGTCTGACGTGGCAGCGGCCAGCAATGTGGCATGTTGCTGTACGTCTGCGGCAGTAGGTGTATTTGCATTACGTAAAACTGGAACTTGAACTCTATTTTCTGGCAGGGCTTGCTTTTCAGTGAAATCGTTTTTTGACATAAAAATTGCTCAATATCCGGTTTTGTAATGACGATTTTTCAGCTTAACATAAGCTGCCACCATATAACACGCGATAAGTTATATTATCGCATGTTTAAAATTGAGAAATTGAAATTCACTTTATGCGTAATATATCGTATTATTACATATAACGTATTACATTACTTTATTTAATGGAGATCATATGGCCCGTGCTGGCATCCTGTATTCCCACGTTGCCAAAGCGGCCGGCAAGCTTATTGAAGATGGCAAAAATCCGACCGTTGATAACGTGCGCGAAGCGCTGGGTGACACCGGCAGTAAAAGCACTATCGCGCCGATGTTAAAACGCTGGAAAGCGGAGCATCAGGAGGTTAATGTTGCTGCGGAGTTGACCATACCGGCCGAACTGCTTTCCGTTGTAAAAAACGTCTACGACAAGATCCAGGAGCAGGCCAGATCACAGATTGACGAAGCGCAAAGCATGCATAAATCAGCGCTTCAAGACGCAGCTATACGTGAACAAAGTATCAAGACCGAATACCAAGTGCTCGAAAGCAACATGTCTGAGCAATTCGACGAATTGAAACGCGTGAGAGATGCACTAGCCAAATTGCAAAATGAACATCATGGCTTGATTGTGAAATTTACCGGTCTCGAGAGTGAAAATGCAGGTCTACAGCAACGCTTGGCGGATCGTGCAGCGGAAGTGACTGCACTAAATCAACAGCTCTCCCATGCAAGTAAACAATTTCAGCACTTCCAGGAAGCGGTTGCGACTCAGCGCGCCGAAGAAAACCGTGCCGCAGATCAACGAATTGCGCTTCTAGAGCGCGATAAAGTCCGTTTGCAGCAGCAATTAATCGATCATCAGAGGCTTGACGTTCAACAAGCTGCACAGATATCAAGCTCTATCAACGAGATCCTGCGACTGCAGGAAGTAATGCACATTGCACAAGAACAAGCCGCAACAATTGGAAGCGAGCGTGACCGGATCGTATATCAGGTCAAAGAACTCGCTATCGCACACCATGGGCTGAAAAGTGAGTTGGCAACCGCCCAGCAGTTGCTAATCGATGTCCGGGGCGCACTCGCCGGCCAAGAGCGGGAAACATATCTTTTGCGTGAGCGCCTGGCAGCGGAAGAAAAAATAGCCAGCGCTATGGAAACCGAACGGATAGCACTCATTCAAGACATTGCTGCTATGCGTGCTACGCTAGAGACGAGCAAGAAGAGTGATCGGACTGAGAGGTAGTTGGGATCGCACACAGTAGGAACTCTGCCCATCCCCTCGAAAAGGTAAAAATTTTTGGAAGCGGGCTGTAGTTGGGCTTCTCAACCTCATGTAATGTCAGATCAAATCAAGGGCGTAACGCATGAGTCAATATCAATTATTGTCTTGAGTAGAATGTCTTTTAGTTAACTTTTGCCTTTTCGAGGGGATGGGCACAAATAGCCACTTTGCTCTTGCGCATCTTCAATGCCATGGTGATTCTCCTTCTGATATGCGCTTTCCAGGGCGTCACTACGTAACCGAATGGAAACTGGAATATTTCAGTAACCTTAAGTTACCACGTATCTATTGGTAACTTTGATTGCTATTATAAGACCTTTCCCAGCCATCCGAAAGGACACTTATTATGAAACTTTATTATTCCCCAGGCTCTTGTTCATTAGCTACCCACATCGTGCTGCGCGAAGCAAATATACCCTATGAATTGGCGAAAGTTGATTTGTGGCAGCATAAGACCGAGTCCGGCGAGGACTACTACAAGATCAATCCGAAAGGCTCGGTTCCGGCGCTCGCGCTTGATGACGGAATGATTCTGACGGAAGGCGTTGCGGTCCTCCAATATCTCGGTGACCATCACGCGCCTTCGCTTCTGCCAGCCAACGGTACGCTGAAACGTACCCGCCTGCAGGAGATACTGAACTATCTTTCTTCTGAGTATCATAAATCCTGGACTCCGCTGTTTTACCTGGCCGCTGATGCCGACCGCACGGACGCCCAGCGCCCGGTCATCGCGAAGCAAACCTACTTGAATAGCCTGCTTGCGGATGGCCGTGCTTACATCCTGGGCGATAGCTTTACGGTTGCTGATACTTATATTTTCGCGGTTACCCGCTGGTCTGCTAATTTTGGTATCTCGCTTGATGCGCTCCCCGCACTCAAAGCATATATGGCCCGCGTCGAAGCGCGCCCGACGGTCAAGGCCGCACTCCAGGCCGAAGGGCTTCCCGAGTTGTGCGCTGTGAACTAAGGATATCTGATTCGCAGGCAAGTTGCGATCAGCACGATGGTAGCGAAAAGTTGCGCGCTGCTTAGATTTCTTTGCTTATTTTTTGTTTTTTTTTGCTTAAGTCGATGTCTTCTCTGGACTCGATTTGAACATCGAGGCACAGAATCAGTGCTGGTTGCGGATCACCGCCGATTCTGAAATCAGCACTAGTGGCGCGACCATCACTATCGACGTTGATGGCCGCGCAGCTACTGTTTAGTACATGGTGCGCTGCCCTCCAGCGACTTCTGGCTGCGGCAACAGGGTAGCGTCCAGATGGCGGTATTTTGATTCGAAAAAAAGGGAGTGAATAGCTATGCCTGGGCATCCATATTCAGCAATTCCGCCGTGAAGCGTTCCAATTCTTCAGCCAGTGTTCCGCGACTACGAAAGTTCCGGTTGGTCTTGCCGTACCAATACTCGGCATCTTCCAGATCACCTTCTTGTATGTGCAAAATGCCGTGCAGCCATGCCCCTGGCAGCGTATCGTCACTCTGTACCAGATCATGCGCTTCGTTCCACTGTCCCTGACGCATATGAGCAAGGACCTGATGAAGTTTGTTCATGGAAAACTCCTGTTGATGAGGCCAAGGTAAAACAATTCAGGGTCGAGGACGAGGCCAACACATATCAATATGTGTAGTTTTGTACCTTGTACACCTATTTTATGCTCGTTTCCACATTCAACAGGATACTGGCCCGGTGCAGAACGTGTCTGCCTTCCTATGAAGGCAGACTGGAGGTGAGTCATTTCTCCAATACATCCAGGAGACTTTCAATATCACCGAACAGGACGTCGCCCCGCAACAGCCGGCTTTCGCCACCTTTTGTCACCACCATGTTAGGCACACCGGTGATGCCATACGTTTGCAGCAGGTGTTGTGCGCGTCGTATGCGTGCATCGGTGGCCTGACGCAGTTCTGCATCTCTAGTTGCCAGTCTAACGGCTGCGGCAACCAGGCTCATGTCGCGCAATAGCTTTTCCACTACACTAGTGGCCGTGATGTCTTGTGCATAGACATAACGTGCTTCTTGCAGGACCTTCAATGCTTCCAGTTCACGTTGCGGTTCCGTCATGGATACCGCAGTCAGTGCCAACGTAACTGTCTCTGAATCGAAGCGGCTGCCATGCTTACCCAGTACCTGCGCACGATACTCTTCAGTGAAGCGCTGACCAGTCAGTTTTTCAATGCGGACGTCATTCGTCCATGCGTATTCTGCAAATGCAACGTCCATGGCGCGTCCGTTGCTGCCGGCAAACAAGCCAGTGGGAGCAAGTTCCAGTGTCAAGTTGCTTTGCTGACCCAGCTTCTGGATCACGGGCGAAGCACCATAGCACCAGCCACACAAGGGATCAAATAAATAAGTAAGAATAGTAGGCATAATAGGCATAGTACGATGTCCTAAGGTAACAGGCTTTTTGCACCGGCATTGGCGACTACACCATCTTCTGCCGGCATTGCACCACTGGCACCGATGGCACCGATGATCTGCTTATTGAAAATCAGTGGCACGCCGCCTTCAACAGGAAAAGCGCCGGGTATGCCGAGCAGGTTGACTTTGTTGTTATTCAAAACCTGATCTTCAATAACTTTGGTAGGCGCTTTAATTCCGTTGGCCGCTTTGGCTTTTCCTATAGCGGCATCCACAGTGCCAATCGGCGCTTGATTTGAGCGCTCCAAATAAATCAGGTTGCCGCCAGAATCAACGACAGCGATGGTCAATTCAAGATTTTTTTTGTGCATTTCGGTCACAGCCGCCTGGGCAACTTTTTTGGCAACTTCCAGACTGATAGGTGCGCCGTAGTTAATTGTTTCGCCAAAAGCATTACCGCCGCCGACAGCCAGTGCAACCAGGCTCAAGGTCATTAAAGTGTGTTTCATAGAGTTCATCAAATATTTGGTGAGGGAAGACAATACTGACCCGATAAAATTTATCGGGCGCAGTGCAATGGAGATCATGGAACGTCAAGCCTGGTCAGGCTTGTAGCGTCACCACTTCATTTCGCCCTTGTTGACTTTGGAACCGATGTCCAGAGACATCGCGCCGTCGGTCACTTGCGGGTAAGACTGCTTCATGGCATTGATGAGCGTTGCGCCGTCTTTGCTGGAAGCCAGGTTTTTCTCAAAAGTCAGGAGATAGTCCTTGGTGAACGTGATCGCACTGGCATCCACCTTGGTGCCGGCACTCATATGGCCAGGAACCACCAGCTCAGGCTTCAGTGCTGACATTTCATCCAGTTGCGCCACCCATGCCGCACGTTCAGCCGCTGTTTGACTGTCTGCAGTCCACACATGCATATTGCCGAATACACCGATGTTGCCCACGATAGCCTTGATCGCTGGAATCCAGGCATATGGGCGATGTGCCAGCAAGCCCTGGGTGCCACGGATTTCAATGGTCTGGCCTTCCAGCTTCAGAACATTGCCTTCCAGTGCCCGCGGTACCACTGGCTTACGTGGTGCATTCGCACCCATCTTTGGACCCCAGAATGCGAGCTTGCCCGCCATCTTGGCCGTCAGCTTTTCCAGAACGGCAGGTGTAGTCACTACATCGGCCTGGGGGAAAAATTCTTTCAAGGTTTCTACACCGAAATAGTAGTCGGGATCTGCTTGGCTCACGTAGATAGTCGTCAACTGCTTGCCGCTGTCGAGCACGTTTGCAGCAATACGCAAAGCGTCGGCGCGAGTAAAACCTGCATCGATCACCATGGCTTCTTTTTCACCGTAAACCAGCGTGGAGTTAACGTTGAAGCTGGCGCCATTGGCGTTGTAAACCTTGACGGTAAGCGGCTGAGCAGCTTGCGCAGAGGTAAAACTAATAGCCAGTGTAGCGGCGATAACAGTGGTACGTATCATGATGAACTCCAGTCAGGTGGTTTAAAGGAACGCCTTGCAGCGTTACAATGAACTATAGTTGCCAGAATCAAGCAGATAAATAGCGAAATTTGCACATTATTGTTTCTTGAATCGAGCAAATGATGGGCTAATAGATACTTTAACGGTGCTGGTAGCGCTTGGATGACGACCGTTTTCAAGAAATGGCCCTATCAGGCACGAATTATCTGTTTTTAAGCCGATGCAGTTTTTACTTCTTGCGTTTGCTTATATTGCAGCGGTTGTATGCATGGAGCTTAGTTCCTGCTTCAGTAAAAGCGCTACCTCGCTTTGTTCGAACTGCTTTATCAGCAACGGGATAGCAAATACAAATTCTGCACCCTCGCGTTTTAATACATAAGCCAATTGCAGGCGGGCAAGGGCATGTCGCAGGGGTTCTGGCTGGGTTTGATGTCCCCCGGCGCTTTCCAGCAGTGCAGCCAGTTCAGATAAACTGGTTTTACCATGCAAGGCGGTGTGATAGACGACTATCCGGTCCAGCCGACAGGCATCTTCGTCGTGACTGAGTCGACCCCAACCTGCCAGTGCATCCTGAACGGCTTGCGAAGACAGGGCCAGTGCAGTATGGCGTGCATCAATGGCGCGTTCGCCGGGCTGCAAGACTTCCAGACATTCCTGGCAGAGAATGGCGAGTAAATTGGCGCGCTGGCCGCTGGCTTCCACCAGTTGATCAATCAGGTGGTTACTGGAAAAACCAAAACGCAGACGTGACAACGGCACGCTGGCCAATTCCCTGCATGCTTCCTGTTCCAGTCCGCCTATGGTCAATACCTCACCAAAATTACGCAGGGGTGACTGGTAATCAAGCACTGCCGTTGCATACAAATCCCAA
This sequence comes from Undibacterium sp. Di26W, assembly GCF_049340265.1. NCBI lineage: Bacteria > Pseudomonadati > Pseudomonadota > Betaproteobacteria > Burkholderiales > Oxalobacteraceae > Undibacterium > Undibacterium sp. Di26W. The sequence goes on along the minus strand of NZ_JBMPOR010000001.1, from coordinate 339,187 downwards.
AAGCCGGCCAGCATGAACCAGCAGCGTCCTTCGTCACTCAATGCGCGCAGCGCAGATAATTGCTGGTAACCATTTTGTGCTTCATCACGAAAAAACTGGTCCGCTTCATCAATCAACAGGAATAGTCGCTTGCCGGAAAAATTGGTTTCAAGGTGTGCAATGATGTCTTCTATCGGCGTCGTCGCGGCCAGCCCAAACTGCAATGCCATGCGCGGGGCCAGGCGATGATCGCGTAGTGAAATGTAGTGACAAATGATTTGCGGATGCCCTTGCAAACGGCGCTGCACTGCTTTCAGCAGGCTGCTCTTGCCAAGCTGGCGTCCGCCGACTACCAGATAATTGGCGGGTTCACGACCGATGACGCGTGCCAATAATTGGTCACGCCCAAAAAAAGCGCCTGAACTGGTGATTGCCCCACGTGTCTGGTAGGGCGAAATGCGCGTTACGCGCAATTGGGCCGCCAACAAGCGCAGCAGAATGGCAGTGGCTTGCCTGCTGAGCAGGCATTCCGTCTGGCTGGCACTGTCCAGCATGACAAACATATTGGCCCTGTCTTCGCAGTACGCCTGCAGCAAGGGCATGGGTGTGTCCGGTGCGTGTTCTGACAGGATCAGCATCACATCCGAGCCGGTTTGCGCCGTCACCAGGCAGCGTATCAGTGAATCTTCATCAAGATCTTCAGATGGAATAAAAACCAGGCAACGGTCCAGTGAAATAGGCAGGTTGCTGGCAAATTGCCATTCGAAAACCTCGCCGGGAAGTGTCCAATCCTGGCCTGCCTTGCACTGCGCACCCAGTTGTTTGGCCAGACATGCAGCTCGTTGGCTGGCGCTATCGTTGACATAGTTGACTGCGCGCTGCCAATCCGACATCGACACAGTTGCTGCCTGCAAGGTAGATTGGCGTCTGCCTGCCAGGCGCAGCAGCCGGTCCAGTTTGGGCAAGATGCGATACGGTGTGCGGCGCAGGCGCTCTGGCCGTAGTTGTGTCGGTCCCAGCAGGGGATGGTGCGACAACAGAAAAAGTCCAGCGGTGACAAAGATGAACGCGCAAAATACCAGCAGCATTTTTAGTACGCCGAAACCTGGCTCGCTGGTACTGCCGCCGTCACAATTAATGGGCAAGAAACCCGACGGAATAGGAGGCGAACCAGCCTTGCAGCGCCACGTCGCAGTGTTTGGATTAATGTCAAAAATGACTTGCGTGCCCGAAAGAGAACCCAGGTCAGCATTCTTGACAATGTCTGCCTGCAATACATAAGGCTGGGGTGAACTGACGACCAGATAGGGCGTGATAGCCGGTGGCGCATATTTGTTGATGTCTTTGGGCCAGCCATCTTCAATGCTGCGCGCCTCCGCCAGTGCTACCCGCCATTGGTTCAGGTCACTCCAGATGGCACCGAAGTTTTCTGCAGCAAGTATCCTGCCCCTTGTGATGGGGTTCAGTTTGGGTGTCAGTATGGCGCTTGCGATGAACAGGGTAAGCAAGGCGATCAGCATGACCCGCGATATTTTCCCCGGAAAAAGCTGCGCCAATTTCTTTAACATCATTCGATCACCATCAAACCGGCATCGCGAATGATGTCGCAACGCCAGTGCAGCCGGGCCTGATCGCCCTGACCACGGACATGGATCAGATTGCCCCAAAACAGGCGGCGCAAATCTTCATCTTGCAGATACGGTCGGGCGCGTCCCAGGTCTTGCGCTAACAGACGTTCGCGCAAATGGGCTTTGGCATCCGGGCTTTGCGTCAATGGCAAAAAAGTTTGCCACAGGCGGGCACTATGGATCAAATGGGTGCGCAAGGCCAGCATGTCATTCGGTAATTTACCGTTATTTTCTATCAACCATTGCATGCCTTCTTCAAAAAGGGCAGGGTGGCCGCCGCACAAGGACGCCAGGGCAGCAATGCCTGTTGCCGGCATCACTTGATCTGGCCAGCGCTGTTTGACAATGATGCTTAGGTCTTCAGTACTCGCATCTGGCCAATGACTTACTTGCGCGATGTTGAGTAAAGACAGGTCACCGCTGCGATATTTCAGGTCTGCCAGTGCTTCACCGCCACATAGCAAAAGATGCAGGCGTCCGCTATGCATTTCACTCAGGCTGCGCAAGATACCTGCCAGTGCTTCGCGCAATGTTGGCGTACCTTGTTCAAAACGGCTGACCAGGCAAAATACGCGTTCACCAGCATTCAGCCTTTGTTCCAGCGCGGCTTCAAATTCATAATCCGAATTGACATCTGGAAAACCGCATTGGCGCGCTATCGCTGCAAAATAGTCGTTGCTTTCTGTACTGACGCTGAAAGGTGGTTGTATATGCAGTGTCGCTGCATCACCATACTGCGCACGCGCACGCGCCAGCAATTTTTGCCTGAATGGCGGTTGGCCCCAGTGTGCCTGTGACAGCAATAAGGTGATGGGGTAGGGTGCCGCTTGCGCCAGTCGCACAAATAGCTGGTTCATGAAATCAGCAAATGGCGTTTCCCCTTCTTCTTCACTTTGCAAGGGAAATTCGGGTGCCAGGCCAGCGGCTGCAAAGAAAAGATTGGTCTCTACTTCTGTCAGGCGCAGGTAGCGTGCACACGCATGCAGGCTATCGCGGGATCTTGGACTGGGAAGCGAAGTGCCATTTCTCCAGTTATTGACCGATTCACGGCTTAAACCAATTTCGGTGGCAACGCCAGATGCGCTGGCACGAATACGGCGCATGTATTGCGATAGTAAAATCGAAAAAGTATCAAGGTGCATAGGCAGTCTGTCCCGGGTAGTCGTCGATGGCTCTGGCGTAGATCCATTTGTCCATGGCGAACCACTGTTGACCTGCCTGGATGAACAGCCGCATTTTAACAGCGCATGCCTGGACTGGGAATGACGACACTGTCAGGCGATGGCAACACTACTTGACAGCCTGTCAGGTGAGCCACTACGGGTTTCAGTCTGAAGGTGGAAATGTGTGCAATTCGGGTAAGCTAGTCAGCAGCTAAGATCGTCAACAGCTGCTTACACATCAGCCCACTGACGCAAGAGATTATGGTAATGCCCAGTCAGCCCGACAATGGCTTGATTGTCGCCATAGTCGGCGCGCAATTGCTGGATATTTTGGTCGAGCTCAAACAACATGGAACGCTTCCAGTCATCACGGACCATGCTTTGCGTCCACATGAAAGAACAGACTCTTACGCCGCTGGTCACGGGCTCTACCTTGTGTACGCTGCTGGACGGGTAGACAATCAGGTCGCCGGCCGGCAGTTTTACTTCATGTGTACCATAAGAATCCACCACGACCAGCTCGCCACCCTCATATTCATCCGGCGCGCTCAGGAACAGGGTGGATGACACATCCGAGCGCATGCTGTAAGCACCGCCAAGCGGGGTACGGATGGCACCATCGATATGCAGACCATAGTGTTCACCGCCTTCATAGTTGTTAAAAAAAGGCGGGAGAATACGCAAGGGCAGCACCGCAGAAAAAAACAGTGGATGCGACTTCAGTTTGCTGACGATGATGTGCCCCAGCTCTATGGCCAGTGGTGACCCTTCCGGCAACTGACGATTGCGCTTGACCTGTGCCCCCTGGGGGCCAACACTGGTACGGCCATCAATCCATGAAGTGTCATTCAGACGCTGGCGAAATTGCGCCACTTCTTCGGGTGTTAACACGCCCGGAATATGTAACATCATGATAAGTCCTTTGAAACTTTACTTAAATTGGCTTGCTTAGCGGGGTGGCTTACAAGGTGCATGTAAATGAGAATTATTTGCATTATCGCATGTGGGACAGCTATTGAGAAGCGCATGGGATGCGCAGGATGTAGGCGATCGACGCATTGTTGATCTGGAACAAAGTCGTCGTTTTCGGAATTTTGTGGATTACGAATTCAGCATTGCGCACTGACATTGTTCTGCATGCACAGCCGCCTTACTTAATGAAAGGATTCGCAAATCAAAAATTAGCAGTCTTGCCAACAAAAGTAATGCCCACTACCAGGCCTGTTCCGCTTTCTGGTGAGCTCAAGACGATTGAGGCATTTAGCATGTCGCAAATTTCTTTGACGATGGACAATCCTAATCCTGAACTGTTTGGTTTATTTTCATTCAGTCGATAAAAACGCTCAAATACTTTTTGGCGCTCTGAAACTGGAATTCCTGGTCCGTTGTCGGTGACTAACAGCAATACTGAGGTGTCTTTTTTTTGCAGGGAGACCGTCACCATGCCTTCATCTACTATGTGGGTGATCGCATTATCAACCAGATTGGACACCAGTTCACGCAGTAAGGACCGCGGAGCATTGATGACACAATCATCCAGTGTATCTATACCCAGGTCGATATTTTTTTGCTGCGCAAGTGGTGCTAATTCTTCTATGACCCCTTGAATGACTTCAGAAAATCGAGTGGGCGTCTTAAAGCTATTGATATGTCGATTTTGTTCAATAGATGCAAGAACCAATAATTGATTGATGACTTTTGTTCCTTGTACTATCGTCTTTTGAATGGCAGAAAAAATTTCTTTTTGTGATTGATCAAGCTTGTTATTTCTGTTTCCAAAATTGATTTGGGAGGTAATGATGGCAAAAGATGTTCTTAATTGATGGGCCGTGTTTGCAACGAACTGTTCATACGATGTTAAGGTCTTATCCAGTCTTGCGACGTAGTCGTTCATGGCGAAAATGACTGGGCTTAACTCTACAGGGGCATTTTCTGCATCAAGTTTTTCTAACGACCCCGGTTGGCGCTTCAGCAGTTTCTCGCCAAATTCAATCAGTGGTTTCAGTGTCCAACGAAAGGCAATGAATAAACCTATGAGGACTATCGATAAAAGAAGCAGATGTTCTCTCATCGTCAATAAAAATAGGTCTTTCTTGAAGGCGTCGTGACTACGTAAGGTTTGTGCCACTTGCGTAATTGCATAGTCGTTATTGGATGTACTTGGAAGTGCATGCGCATAGGCAATCACTCTTACTGGTTCACCACGTATCGTCGTCAGGAAATATTTCCCCTGTTCGATTTGCAAACTTGAATGATAGCTGACGAGTTCTTCATCGCCAGAAATAAGTACGCCGACTTTGCTGCGCACCGAGTAAAAAACATGATCTTTATATTTGCTTGCAAATAGCTCAAAAGCTGCCGGCGGTATGCTTATCTCGTAAGCACCATCTACAATGACCAACTGCTCGGAAATGATCCTGGCTGAACCTTCTAATAACTGCTCTTGCACCAGGGTGGCAATCAGGTCCGTACTATGGTAAGTAACGATCAGATCGATAGCAGAGATTAATAATGTAGGTAAAAACACCCACAAAGCCAATCTGCCTTTTAGACTATTAATTCGTGGCAACATAGGTCAGCATATACCCCAATCCGCGCAGTGTAATAATTTGTGCGCCGGAATTTTCTATTTTCTTTCTTAGTCTGACTATGTAAATTTCCAGCGCTTTGGGAGAAACAGTATCGTTCAATGTAAATAATCCATCGGCCAATTCTTTTTTTGATACGGTTTTCCCGGATTTCCGTATCAATGCCTCAAGTACCGCGTGTTCTCTTGGCGTCAGATTAATGGCGATCTGGTGGTTGCTAAATATTTTTGAATTGCTATCGTAACTCAATGCACCGCACGTAGTTATGGGATTTGTTTTTCCGCTCGCTCTTCTTAACAGTGAACGCAAGCGTGCTTCCAGTTCCTGGATATCAAATGGTTTCGCCAGATAGTCATCGGCACCCAGATTCAGATTTTCAATAATATCGCCCAAAGAGTCGAGGGCACTGATGATTAAGACCGGGACATCGTTATTTTTATGCCGGATGCTTTTTAATACGGTCTGCCCTTTAATACCTGGCAGCGTAAGGTCCAGAAGGATTGCGTCATAACTCTGTGTGATCAATAAATGAGACGCCTCTTCCCCCGTGAATGCCTGTTCAACAGCGTAGCCAGATTGCGTCAATAAGCGCGTCAGCCAAGACGATAGCTCGCGATTGTCGTCCACCAAGAGTAGTTTCATAGCTGCAAGAGTAAATCATTTTTTGTATTGCCAAACGAATCCGCTCACCCCATTTCATTGGGCGTTTCATTTTGTCCACAAGCTTACTGCTGAAGGCAAGCAGAAGGCTAGTGCCAACTATATTTGCCTGTGTAGGCTCACTCAATCAGCTAATAGATACGTGAGATACAACTTTATAAATATGGAGACATACAAATGAAAAAAAAGCTCATGGCGCTTGCCATTTTAGGCGCGCTGGCAGGAACAACTCAAGCGCAATCGGTACAAGATTTACAACAAGCATTAGCCCAGGCTCAAAAAGCCGCCGCGGATGCACAAAAAGCCGCGCAGCAAGCCCAAGAGGCCCTGGCACAAATTCAGCAAGCGACCGTTGCGGCCAGTCAGGCAGCAGAGGCAACAAAGAGTTCAGCATCAGTCAGCCAGCCTGCAGGTGAAGGCCTGGTGTACAAGAACGGTGGGGATATGGTCAGATTGTATGGCCTGATTGATTTAAGCCTCAGCAACAAGAACAATGCGGATAAAGCAGGTAACAGCCAGAAAGATATGTCAGTTGCCTGGTTCAGCGGCAATCGTTGGGGCATAGAAGGTGAACATGCTCTCAAGGATACGGATGGTCTGAAAGCCATATTCAAATTGGAAAGTGAATACGAATTGCCTACGGGTAATATGGATACACCAGGTGTCCTGTTCAATCGCGATGCCTGGCTGGGGATACAGAGCGAGTCACTGGGTAAGCTGACTCTGGGGCGCCAAAACACACTGGCACGAGAATTCTCGAAAATCTATGGCGACCCGTATGGTAGTGCCGGTGTCACCCTGGACGAGGGCGGCTATTCCAATAATAACAACTTCAAACAACTTATTTTTTATTCCGGCAGTGCGACAGGCACGCGTTACGACAAAGGTATCGTCTGGAAGAAAGAATTTGGCAATATCGTTGCTGGCGTCGGCTATCAGGTCGGCGGTATTCCTGGCGATACCGCAACCGGCACCACCAAATCCTTGGGGCTTGCCTATAACGGTGGTGACGTCAATGTTTCAGGATTCTATAATTCAGCGAACGTAAATGGCTATACTCACAGTTCGTATTCTGTCGGTGGGAATTATCAATTTGGCTTGGTTCGTTTGAATGCCGGGTATATCAGTTACAAGGCAGATCAACCTGTTGCAATCGGCAATCGTAGTGATAAAGCCTATACGCTTTCAGCTAAATTCACACCTGCCGGGAATTTCGACTATGAATTGGGTTGGCAAACCATGAATGCAGAGAATGCAGCCGTCAACGGCAGTGGCTACGTACTCAATGCTTATGCCAATACAGCTAGCGCCAGCAAAACTGCGACAGGCAAACGCAAGACATGGTATGGCTCCGCGTTCTATCACTTCGACAAACGGACTGAATTGTATTTTGCGCTCGATCGCCTGAATACGGATGGTACTTATCTGGCCGCGCAAGCGAACGGATTTACATCGCAAAATGAATACGCTATCGGGATGCGGTTCAAATTCTAAGAAGCAGGTCTTAGAACCTGTTTACGATCTTAGCTGGCAAAAGCCGGATTATGTAACGCTTTTGCCAGCCAGAACTCATTTTATCAAGCGAACGGGCATACATTTGACTCATGCGTAGTCAAGTGCATGTTGTCCTTTGCCGTCTATATTTGTGCGTGCAATGGCATTTCGAAGTATATCCAAATCGCTTAAGGGAATACCTGGGAAGCGCCAATATCCTGAGGTGTTTTTTCAAAATGAAAGCCAATTGAAGGAATAATGGCAGCACAATACAAAAGCAGTTAATTATAAAAAACGGAGACAATGATGAAATTAAGATGTAAGCCCCTCGCTATGGCATTGCTATTGGCAACCAGCCTTAATACCTATGCTGCCGAAAAAATCACTATCATGGTTGGCGGGATAGAAAAACAAATTTATTTGCCGGCAAAACTAGCGGAACAATTGGGATATCTGAAAGAAACAGGCCTTGAAATCGAACTGCTGAGTGAACCGGCTGGCGTCAATGCAGAAACCGAAATGTTATCCGGTGCAGCACAAGGTGTGGTCGGTTTTTATGATCACACCATTGACTTGCAGGCACGCGGAAAATTAGTGCAGTCAGTTGTGCAATTCAGCCAGGCACCAGGCGAAGTCATTCTGGTTTCAAAGACGGCCGCCAAAGACATCAAGTCTCCAGCTGATTTTAAAGGAAAAACTTTGGGTGTCACTGGCCTTGGTTCTTCCACCAATTTTTTGACACAGTATTTGGCAGCCAAAGCAGGTGTTAAAAATAGCGAATTTACGACATTGCCAGTAGGTGCAGGATCGACCTTTATCGCCGCCATGGGACAAAACAAGATCGATGCCGGTATGACGACAGAACCAACCATATCTCGGCTGACGTCCATTGGCGCAGCAACTATCCTGGTTGATTTGCGTACAGTCAAGGAAACTGAAGCAGCACTTGGTGGGACCTATCCGGCGGCCTGCCTTTACATGCCCTCTGCCTGGGTCAGCACACACAAGGAACAAGTCCAAAAAATTGTGACTGCTTTCGTCAAAACCCTGAAATACATTAAAACACATAGTGCAAAAGAAATCGCCGAAAAAATGCCGGCTGATTATTACGCTTCAAACAAGCAAATGTATATAGAAGCACTGGAAGCAAGCAAACTGATGTTCACACCTGATGGTGTTATGCCGGAAAACGGACCAGCTACCGTATTGAAAGTCTTGAACGGTTTTGACAAGGCCGTGCAGGGTAAGTCTATTAATCTGGCCAATACATTTACTACTGAGTTTGTGAAAGCTGCCAAATAATGAAAAATGTTGCGATAGAATTAAATAATGTCAGCAGAAAATTTATCAGCCCATCGGGCAGTAAGTCTATTAATCTGGCCAATACATTTACTACTGAGTTTGTGAAAGCTGCCAAATAATGAAAAATGTTGCGATAGAATTAAATAATGTCAGCAGAAAATTTATCAGCCCATCGGGCAAAGTGACATTAGCTCTGCGTGATTTCAGCCTGACTGTGAATGAAGGAGATTTTTGCGCAATCGTCGGACCAACCGGCTGCGGAAAATCTACTACACTGGGGATGATCACCGGGCTGAATCCACCATCATCCGGTAGTGTCAAGGTTTTTGGTCAACCTGTTACGGGAATCGATCCTAACATAGGTTTTGTTTTTCAGGCTGATGCGGTATTCCCCTGGAAAAATGTGATTGATAACGTTGCGATCGGCCCGATTTATCGGGGTAAAGACCCAAAAATTGCCAAAGATATGGCCGCTGAATGGGTGCGTCGCGTCGGCTTATCCGGTTTTGAGCAGCATTATCCTCATCAACTGTCCGGTGGGATGAGAAAGCGTGTCGCATTGGCGCAGACCTTTATTAATGAACCCAAGATTTTATTGATGGACGAGCCTTTTTCGGCGCTTGATGTGCAGACACGTGCACTGATGCAGGAAGAGTTGCTTGGCCTTTGGTCCGAGAAAAAAGCTTCCGTCGTGTTCGTTACCCATGATATCGAAGAAGCGATTGCATTGGCGGATCGCGTAATCGTATTGTCCAAAGGCCCGGGTTCAGTCAAGAGCAGTTACGAAATTCCCCTGGCCCGTCCGCGCGACGTATCGGAAGCCCGCTATACCAATGAGTTTATTCATCTGTCCAAACAGATATGGTCCGATTTAAAAGACGAAGTCCAAATTTGAAGTGGAAATAATCATTATGAATACAGCAACCATGAAACAAAATTTGTTACCGTCTGAAATTGGGGAAGAAGAACGCAAGGCTATCGCTCGTGCCGTGAATCATCGGCGCCTTGTAATTTTCCTGCGTATAGCACTGGCCGTAGTCACCTTGATAGGATGGGAGATGGCGGTCAATTGGGGCCTTATCGATGCTTTCTTTTTTTCCAAGCCATCCGCTATCTATGAGCAATTGTTAATCTGGCTAACAGAAGGAACTGCACAGGGGCCTTTGTGGAAAGAATTACTGGTCACCATGGAAGAAACCGTATTGGGTTTCCTGATAGGCAGCCTGCTGGGTATTTTCTTTGGTATCGCACTGGGGCGTAACAAGCTGGCCGCCGACGTATTTAGCATCTATATCAAAGTTGCCAACGCTATTCCAAGGGTAGTTCTGGGTTCTATCTTTATTATCATGTTTGGCCTGGGAATGGGGTCCAAAGTTGCTCTGGCAGTCGTGATGGTATTTTTTGTGGTATTTGGTAACGCCTTTCAAGGTGTTCGCGAAGCCGACAAAAATCTGATTGCCAATGCCTACATTCTAGGAGCCAACAAGCGTCAGGTAACGTTTTCAGTGGTGTTTCCATCTGCACTGACCTGGATATTGGCCAGCTTGCACGTTAGTTTTGGTTTCGCTTTGGTCGGTGCCGTTGTTGGTGAATTTCTGGGGGCCAGGCACGGTATAGGCTTATTGATTGCGACAGCACAAGGTACCTTCAATGCAGCTGGAGTATTTGCAGCAATGATCGTATTGGCGATAGTGGCTTTGGTCGCAGAATATGCGTTGACGGCAATAGAAAATAAGTTATTGAAATGGAGACCCGCGCAATTCGTTGAGCAGGGCATGTAGTTATTCATCAGGAAGATGAGTAGCTGTGTTACTGGCCCGCTTTTGCGGGCTATTTTTTTAGCAGGCAACTACAAAATCAAGGCGACCAGATGTTGCTGCAAATTTAGCACAGTAATACGGTACGACGAGCGAGATTGATTTCGCAACAGCCCCGACGTAGCACGATTAAAAAAAACATATAAAAAAGGAGATTGCAGCCATGAAATATCTATTCATATTCACATTTTTTACTTTGATCAATTTGGCTCAAGCAAGTGAAAAAAAAGTCGCTCCAGAGAAAATTCTGATTGGTCAATCTATTGAATTGTCAGGGGAAGCTACCGGAAAAGAAAACCGGGAAGGGGCGCTTGCCTATTTTAACTGGATCAATTCTCAGGGGGGTGTTTACGGCAGACAGATAGAACTCAGAACGTATGACGACAAGCGTAAGCCAGAAATTACTAAAATGAACACAGAAAAACTAATCAAAGAAGACCACGCATTGGCTCTATTTGGTTATCGCAGCACACCGACAGTAGAGGCGGTACTGCCAATGTTGATTTCAGAAAAAATACCCATGATTGCCCCTTTTTCCGGGGCGCAGACCTTACATCACCCATTTAATCCCTATTTATTTCATTTACGGGCCAGCTACCAGGATGAAACCGTCCAAATGGTGGAATCATTATTGCCTCTTGAAATAAACAAGATTGCGATTTTGCATCAGGATGATCCATTTGGAAAAGACGGTTTGGCTGGTTTCGAAAAAAACTTGGCATTGCACAATTTAAAAGCAATAGTGGTAGCCAAATATGACAGGAAAGATTTGAAAATAGATGAAGCGGTCAGCGAAATAGCCACAACCAGCCCGCAAGCAGTGTTAATGGCGTGTACCCCGTCTGCATGTGCGGATTTTGTAAAGAAAATTCATAAGAAAGGTCTTTATCCACGATTTCTGATGTTGTCGAACGTCAGTTCTGACAGTTTTTTCAAATCACTGAGCGATGATGGTCGCGGAGTCGGCGTAATGCAAGTAATGCCGTATCCAAAAGATATTAGTGCAATAGTGGTTAGGGAATTTCAGCACGTATTGAAAGGGATGGATAGTCCACCACCAGTTTCATACGCTACCCTGGAGGGTTTTTTAGCCGCCAAACTATTGACGGAAGCCTTGCGTCGCGCTGGGCCTGCCGTCACCCGGGAGAAGCTTTTGCTTGCATTGAACGGCATGCGCAATTTTGACCTCGGTGGTGTCAAGGTGTCTTATACTCAAAATATGCATGACGGTTCAAAATTCGTGGAATTGACTGTCATAGGTAAGAACGGTGCAATTCAACGCTGATTTTTTGTGCCAGACATGTGCAGTCATATTGAGAAATAACGCCATTTAAAATCATGAAATGGCGCTGACGGCTTTCATGTATTTTTGTTGTCTCAGCGTTTGAATGCCAATACCAGTACGCCACCCGCAACCATGCCAATTCCCAGCCATTCTTGCAGCGACGGTCGCTCTTCAAGAAAAACAAAAGCGAATACAGCGACAAATACCAGGCTCATTTTATCTACTGGGGCGACCTTGGATGCATCACCGATCTGCAATGCACGGAAATAGCAGATCCAGGAAGCGCCCGTTGCCAAAGCCGACAAGATAAGGAATGTCCAGGTTTTAGCTGGGAGTGCGCTCGGGGTCTTCATTTTCCCGGTGAACCAGACGAAACAGATCAAGACGACCAGAATGATGGCTGTTCTGATTAAAGTCGCAAAATCCGAGTCAACATTCCGTATTCCAATTTTTGCGAAAATTGCAGTGAAGGCAGCAAATATCGCGGACAGACATGCCCAATAAAACCAGCCATTTGATGTGTTCATTTTGGTTTCGAGTAAAGATCGATACGTTAATATACACCTAAGAACCTGTTTCCGATCTTACTGCGCGAGTGTGATCGGGGCTCATGCGCTGCTCAAAATGCTCATGTACTACAGTACATTCCGCTTTTTGCGCTGCTCTTCACTCCCGCTGACGCTCGCTACAGATCGTAAACACGTTCTAAGACGGGATCAGGCCGGTAGTCAGCGTTTTGCTGATTTCACTGCTATCTATTTACCAGCATCCGCATTTGCCTTATCAAACTCATTTAGCAGATCGCCGATTGTTTGTTTGCAGAGTGCCGCATTGGGAGTGTCTGCACGTAAGGCGGCTAAAGTCTTGTCGATAGACTTATCAATCACATGCCAGTCCGTTGCGGCACGAGGTTTCAAGCCGGCTTCAGCTTCGTCCCAGCTGACTTCCAGGTCTTTGATACGTTTCTTTGCAGAGGCAAGATCACCTTTGTTAATCAATACTGCAGTATCCTGGGCAATCACACGAAACTTGCTCAGGTCACCGAGTTTGCTACCCGCCGCTTCGGCTGCACTGATGATGGAAATTGCGGCAGGAAAATTCCCTGAACCCAGTACGGCAACTACGCTGAGAGCCAACATAATCTGTTTCATTTTCTGTTTTTTCATTTGATCTACCTGTGGTTGGAGTTAATAATAAGTTGAAGCAAGTATAAATATTTGAAGCCTAGTGGACTGTAACAATTGAAACAGAGTGCCTTCCGCTTGCGCGACGACCATGGCTGCGTTGCAAATGCGCGCGATAGTTCACTGTCGCTGTGCATAAGTGTTAACCTTGCCTTGCCCTGATCGCCGGGCAAGCGTCTTTCACTTCTGTTTCAACTGTTACAGTCCACTAGTCGTGACTCATTCGTAACTCATGTCTGGACCTGCCTGTCTTTTCGCAGACTTACGATAAACACCAAAATCGCAATGACACTCAGGAAAACGACGCTGGTGCTGATGGTTCCCCAGCCAATGCCGCCATATTCAGATGATTGTGATAACAGGTCGCCAAGCGAAGCACCTAAGGGGCGGGTAAGAATGTAAGCCAGCCAGAAAGCCAAAACGAAATTTAGTCCCAAACGGCAGGCCACGTAAATGATGATGATCATTCCGGTGAATAAGCCCACACCAAGCCTGAAACCAAGGCCAAGTTCTTCCGTCGCCAGATCACCGGCGGCGGTTCCCAGAGCAAATGTCAACAGAATAGCGGCCCAATAGAATAATTCACGGCGTCGCGTCATAATCGTGTGAATTGAAAGCGTACGTTCACACCAGTACCATGCACCGAATACTGACACTAGTAACATGCAAAATACGAAAGTGCTGAGATACAGGCTGACACCAAAGCCATCAGTCAAGGCGTCGGTTATCTGGGTGCCGACAATACTTAACAGCACGACCGTCAACCAATACACCCAGGGTATATATCGATTCAGCCGGATTTGTGACGTTAGCGCAAGTGCAAGCAAACTCGTCATGACGGTGCCGGTAATGGCAATTCCCAAGCCAACATGTACAGCCAGATAGTCGGCAGCGGTTTCACCCACAGTGGTAGAGAGTATCTTGATTGCCCAGAAATAAAGGCTTATTTCTGGAACCTTGTTAAGCATCTGATGTGGGAATTTTTGTTGAATTGAGTTCATTCAGCATCTTTCTTAGCAAAACATGTTTATCAGTCAACTGGTTCTCGCAGCAGAATTCTGTGTGAAACTGGCAGCTACCTGAAGTGGATAAATATAGGTTTGTTACTGTTATTCTTGTTTGAATGCATCTCTCTTAATTTGCATCCCTCTTAATGTACTTATCAGCAGGCTTAAGCATACTGGTACAAAAATTAAGAAATCATTAATTGAACTGATTTCATATCGCAGCCCTATTTTTGAAATAGGTTTCAATTGCAACGAAGTATGATATTTGCCTGGTATGTCAAACTTTAAGACTAGCTTAACAATGCGTCAGCTAGACTAAGGGCTAATCTGAGCTGGCATCGGTTTTCCAGCATAAAAATGGTCATTGACGTTATTGCTGCTGACCAAATGCTCAAGAAAGGGTTCGCGTGAGGGTGCTATTGGTAGAAGATGATCCTATGATCGGCGAAAGTATAGAGGAAGCATTGCGTGGCGAAAATTATGCTGTGGATTGGGTGCGTGATGGCCATAGTGCTGAATTGGCGTTCAGCACCCAAAGTTACGATCTGATGTTGCTGGATTTGGGATTACCAAAAAAAAATGGACTTGATGTGCTACATCATTACCGCAAGCAAGGTGGCGATATTCCCGTGCTGGTTATTACTGCACGTGATGCAAAAGCAAGCAGGATTGAAGGTCTTGATGCTGGCGCAGATGATTATCTGATCAAACCATTTGACATAGATGAACTCATGGCGCGCATACGCGCAGTCTTGCGTCGTCATCGCGGACATATTCACTCCATCATAACGCACGCCGGTGTCACCATGAATCTAGCTACCCATGAGGTCACATTGGACGGACTGATCGTGCATCTTTCGGCGCGTGAGTTTTCTGTATTGCGCGCATTGCTGGATTCAGGTAGTAATGTCGTTTCAAAAATGCAACTGGAAGACAAGATTTATGGTTGGGGTGACGAAGTCGAGAGTAACGCTATTGACGTATATATCCATCATCTCCGCAAGAAACTGGGCGCAGACTTCATAAAAAATGTCAGAGGCGTAGGGTACAAACTGACCGCTGAAAAATGAAAACTATACGAACCCAATTAATGCTGGGCTTGCTTGCCGGAGCTTTGCTTTGTACTCTGCTCGCTGGTTTTGCCATTTATCATTTGGCAGACAATGAATCAAATGAACAATCTGATCGACAACTGAAGCAAATAGCCGCAGCCTTGCCTTTGCAGTTAGTGGCAAACCAGTTATTGCCTGCGACCGAAGATCTGGATGACCAGATTGCCGTTCAGGTATGGGATCAGGATGGTCGTAAAATCTATTTTTCCCAAGCAAATATGGGTATGCCGTTTCAAAAGGGGAAAGGGTATCAAAGTGTGTCTTTCGCAGGCGAAACCTTACGGATTTACACTGAAACCAAGTCTGATCGTTTGGTTCAGATTTCGCAACCGGTTTCAGTGCGGCATAAATTTGCAGTGCATATGGCGTTGCGTATTTTGTCGCCTTTAGTAATATTGCTTCTAGCCTTGATTGTTTTAATTTATTTCGTCGTTGGTAGAACTTTGGCCCCACTGGATAAAGTAGCCGCTGCGGTAGCCATACGCTCACCCAATGCATTGCAGGCGATTGACTTGTCGGGCTTACCGGAAGATTTATTACCAATAGTGGCCGCTTTGAACCGGCTGCTTGTCCAGATCGAAACAGCAATGTCCGCGCAACGCATTTTTGTTGCAGATGCCGCCCATGAATTGAGATCCCCTTTGACTGCGCTCAAATTGCAATTGCAATTGGCTGAGCGTTCTTCGACGGATGAATTGCGTACAGCTGCATTTGCAAAATTACATGACAGATTGGATCGTTCCAGCCACCTGGTTCATCAATTGTTAACCCTGGCTCGACACGAACCTGATCAGGCTAAGCGCGCATTTTCTATGTGCGAACTTCATCTGCTGGCCCAGCAATCAGTGATTGACCATTCGACCTATGCAGACAGTAAATCGATTGATCTGGGATTGTCCAGCGATTCGATATCGGTACAGATACTGGGAAATGCAGATGGCTTAAGTGTCATGCTTAGCAATCTGGTTGACAATGCCTTACGCTATACCCAACAGGATGGAAAAGTGGACGTATTTTCCGGTATCGAAAATGGATGGCCAGTATTGCGCGTCAGCGACAATGGCCCAGGAATTCCTGAAGATGAACGTGAGAGAGTGTTTGACCGATTTTATCGTCCTGACGGAAATGCCGACTGGGGTTGCGGCCTGGGTATGTCTATCGTAAAGAATGTCGTTGATTTGCACACGGCAGAAATTCAGTTGAGCAGCAACCAGCTCTCCGGTGGACTGGTGGTTACCGTGCGCTTCACCAGTGACGCAGTTATTCATCCTGCGCCTAGACATAAAGCTGTTCAGGTAAAACAGGATTGACGAAATAAATATGATCCCGCTGCGTCATGGAATTAAGTTCTAAATATTCGCCAGGAAATGCTTGTAGTCTTCAGGATAAGTTATGTTAAAAAGAAAAAGACAATTATTATTTGCTATTGCTGCGGGAGTTATTCTTCTCGCGATCATCGGTCAGCATTATATGTGGGGAAAGACCGCCGGGAAAACAAGCACTCAAAAGCCACTACCGATAGTGACAGTCGCTATCACTCAACGGGTTGACCTGCCTATCGAGTTTTCTGCGCAGGGACATCTGGTTACATTGAATCAGGTCGATGTACGTCCACAGATTACAGGCATCATCCGCAGTGTTAATTTTCACGAAGGTGACCAGGTGCGGGCGGGGCAGCTCTTGTTTACGCTGGATGCCAGCGATGCGAACGCACAACTTAATCGCTATGACGCGCAAGCTGCACAAATAAGAGCATTGTTGGTGGATGCTCAGCGTGACTATATGCGTTCCAGGGAATTGGTCAAGTCTGGCTTTATGTCTGACAGCACGTTGACTAGTGCAAAGAGTAAAGTTGAAGCACTGCAGGCACAATTGGCTGCTGCAAGCGCTGAGAAGGATAGTGCAAAAATACAGGCCGGTTATACACGCATCACGGCACCGGTATCTGGCTTGGCCGGAGGTGTCAGTATCCATCCCGGTAGCCTGGCACAGACTTCCTCGGCTACCCCACTGGTGACACTGGTGCAGATGGACCCCATTGCAATGGAATTCAACCTTCCTGAGCAAGCGCTTCAGGCGATCCTGATTGCGCGTGAACAGGGTAAGGTCGGTGCAACTCTGGAAACGCAGGATCAGCAGAAGGTCGAAGGTTATGTCAGTTTTGTGAACAATAGTGTGAGCCCGGATACTGGCACGATCAACTTGAAAGCCAGTTTTGCCAATACCTCACACCGGCTCTGGCCAGGTGGTTTCGCCCGGGTTACCGTGCGTGCTGGCGTCAGCAAAGCTGCGGTGGTCTTACCGCCACAAGCAGTGCTGGAAGGACCTGCCGGGCGGTTTGTTTACCTGCTTGATGAGAATGACAAGGTGAGAATAAAGTCCGTGAATTTATTACGCCTGCAAGATAGAAAGGCCGTACTTGAAGGTTTGTCAGGCGGTGAAAGAGTGGTACTCGAAGGCGGTCAAAATTTGTCTGACGGCGCTGTAGTGGTGGTAGATAAAGCAAAGCTTCCACCTGAAGATGAAACAGGCAGTAAGACGGTCAATCTGCCAGTCAATAATGTAGCTGGTAAGTCACAATGAATAGCTACGAATTTTTTATTGAACGTCCGATTGCTACCATGTTGCTGTGGTTAAGCATTATTGTGGCTGGTGCAGCGTGTTGGTTGAAATTACCGATTGCTGCTTTACCAAATTACGATACGCCGACTATACAGGTTGGTGCCCGGTTGTCCGGAGCTAGCCCTGAAACCATGTCAACTTCGGTGGCGACGCCACTTGAAAAACAATTTTCAGCAATCCCTGGGCTGCTGGCAACAACGTCAACAAGTATACAGGGTGAGACGCAAATCACGCTGGAATTTGATCCCAGCAGACCAATTGATGCGGCCGCCGGTGATGTACAGGCAGCATTATTTCGGGCAAGTCGTTCGCTGCCTGCAGAAATGACTACGCCACCATCGTACCGCAAAGTTAATCCGGCAGACGCGCCCGTATTATTGATAGGCTTAAGTTCACCGTCAATGAAATTGACTGACCTGAATGGCTTTTCAGATAACCTGATTGTGCCCGCACTTTCAACGTTAAACGGCGTGGCGCAGGTTAACGTTACCGGACAAAAACGCTATGCCGTCCGGGTAGAAATCCAACCAGACAGGTTGGCGGCTGTGAATCTGACGTTGCCGGAAGTAACAACCGCACTTAAAGCGGCAAACTCAAATGCGCCAACGGGGCAATTTGACGGCAAGCGCCAAATGATGATGCTGAACGTACCGGGCGGCTTGATGAAAGCAGCTGATTTTGCCAATGTCATTATCGCCAGCCGACACGGACAAACAATTCGATTACGTGATGTGGCAGAAGTTCAGGATAGTATAGAGAATACCCAGAATACCAGCGCAATCAATGGCATCAACTCCATCCTGTTGACAATACAGCGGCAGCCTGGTGCCAACACCGTGGCAACTGTGGACGCTATCAAAAATATGCTGCCCATCCTGCAAGCGCAATTGCCGGCATCTGTCAAAGTATCGCTACTTTCGGATCGGTCGATTTCCATCCGCAACGCCGTGCATGATGTAAATCTGACGATGTTGCTGACCATCGCGCTGGTTGTTATGGTGATTTTGTTGTTTTTGCGCCGCCTGGCTGCAACATTGATACCGTCGATCAGTCTACCTATCTCACTGTTAGCCACGTTTGGACTCATGTATGCACTTGGATTGAGTCTCGATAACATTTCGCTCATGGGCCTTACCATTGCAGTCGGTCTGGTCGTTGACGATGCCATCGTCGTCCTGGAAAACATCATGCGCCATATCGAAGATGGCATGACGCCAGCATTGGCCGCGAGACAAGGAGTACGCGAAGTAGGCTTCACAGTAATTTCCATTTCAGTTTCACTGATTGCGGTATTCATCCCTATCTTTTTTATGCCGGGAGTGACCGGTTTGTTGTTTCATGAATTTGCGGTTGTTGTATCGCTCTCCATTGTCGTTTCTGCGGCAATTGCGTTAACGCTGATCCCTTTAATGGTACCCATGTTGATCAAAACCGGTCAGCGTCATGATCAGGTACCTGGTTGGAGTCGCACTTTTGAAACCATCTTTGACTGCACTCTTGCCGCTTACGGGCGTGGGCTGGAATGGGCTCTTGCGCATCGTGCAATAGTTTTACTTGGTGGTTTATCGACCGTCATATTGACTGGTGTGCTGTATATCGTCGCGCCAAAAGGATTTTTCCCGCAAGAAGACATAGGTCAAATTTCAGTCAATGTCGATACGCCGCAAGATATGGCGTATGACGCACGCTTGCTAATCAACCTGCAACTTGAAACTATACTGTTGCATGACGCTTCCATCAGTGATGTCGTGTCAAAAGTCGATCATGATACAACTGCTTTTACCGTCACACTGAAGGAAAAAGGCAGCAGACCACCCATGACAGAGGTATTGACACAACTACGTAAAAAAACCGGATTCTTGCCTGGTATTAAAGTGTTTTTCAGTCCGGTACAAAACCTGCGCATTGGGGGGCGAGGATCGAAAAGCAGCTTCCAATACACACTGGAATCAGTCAGTCCAGGAGAGTTGGATGTCTGGGCGGACAAGTTGATTGCTGCCTTAAAGAAATCGGACGTGTTTGTCGGCTTGGCATCTGATGCACAAAAAGATGGCTTACAGGCCAAATTGCTGATCGACCGTGACAAGGCATCGCTGCTAGGTGTAGACATGAGTGTCATCAAGAATACTTTGTACACGGCATTCGGGACGCAGCAAGTTTCAACTATTTATGCCCCGGAAGATAGTTATCAGGTCATTATGGAAATGGCGCTTGAAAACCGCCGTGATGAAACCAGCCTGCAACAAGTGTATGTCAGAAGTAACACGGGAACGCTTATACCTATTAGTGCATTGATGCGTGTTGAGCGTGCAAAAGGGACTATGGCAATCAATCATCAGGGCCAGTTGCCAGCGGTCACCGTTACCTTTGACCTGGCACCAGGTAAGTCATTGTCCGACGCTGCCATAGCGATTGATGCCGCTCGTCAGGAAATACGGCTTCCCACATTTGTGTTTGGTGCATTTGCCGGACAGGCTGCCTTGTTTCAACAGGCACAAAGCACGCAGTTATGGCTGATTTTAATTGCTGTGGCTGTCATCTACGTCGTATTGGGTATGCTGTATGAAAGCTGGATTCATCCTGTGACGATATTGCTGGGGATACCTTCCGCAGCCGTAGGGGCGCTTCTCGCTTTGCGTATTACTGGCCTGGAACTAACGTTTATTGCCATGATAGGTATCTTGCTACTCATCGGTGTCGTCAAGAAAAACGCCATCATGATGATCGATTTTGCTCTTGATGCGCAACGGACATCAGGAATGACACCAAGCGACGCAATTCGTCAGGCATGCCTGTTGCGTTTTCGGCCAATCATGATGACTACATTTTGTGCCATCATGGGAGCGCTTCCGATTGCACTTGGTTTGGGGGCGGGAGCAGAATTGCGTCAACCTCTGGGGGTATCAATTGTTGGTGGCTTACTATTTTCTCAATTGATTACCTTGTTCATCACGCCAGTGCTTTATGTCTGTTTTGACCGCGCAACGCATACATCTTAGAACCTGTTTGCGATCTGTAGCGATCTGTAGCAAGCATCAGCGGGGTCAGGGCAACATTCAGGGTAAAAAGCGCAGCGCAAAAAAGCGGAATTGTATCTGGGCCTTGCGCATTTTGAGCAGCGCATGGGCCCCGCGTGGACTCCGCGTGGACTCCGATTGCGCACGCGCTTAAGATCGTAAACAGGTTCTAAAGCAGAGGACCGGGCGGTAGTTGCTACCAATACCGGGTCCGAATACTTTGACGAAAGCGATGACGGGTTGATAGAAGTCATCGTCCCTTTGTCAGAAGGCGCTCTTGATGACGCCACCGTCGACCCGCAACGCTGCACCGGTGGTCGCCGACGCCAATGGACTTGCCACGTAGGCCACCAGCGAAGCCACTTCCTGCGGCGTCCCGAAGCGTTTGATTAACGACGTCGGGCGCACCTGATCGAAAAACTCCGCCTCGATCTGCTCGAAGCTCTTGTCGCTCGCGCGCGCCATGCCTTCGACGAAGTCGCCAACGCCGCGCGATTTCGTCGGACCAGGCAGTACGCTGTTGACTGTAATGCCGGTGCCGGCTACTGATTCCGCCAGCCCGCGCGAAACAGCGAGTTGCGCGGTCTTGGTCATGCCGTAGTGGATCATCTCGGTGGGGATCTGGACCGCGCTTTCACTTGAGATGAAGATGATACGCCCCCAATTCGTCCGTTTCATCTCCGGCAGCACCAGCCGCGCAAGGCGCACGCCGCTCAGGACATTGACGTCAAAAAAACGTTGCCAATCTTCATCGGGGATATTTTCGAAAGCCTTGGGTTCAAAGATGCCGAGGTTGTTGACCAGAATGCTGATACCCGCATGTCGTCGAATTAGCTCCTTTGCAGCCTCGGATTGACTAAGGTCTGCGACATAGCCGTGGACCGTACCGTGCGTCTCCGCGCGCATGCGCTCCACCGCCTCATCGACCCCGGCCTGGGTCCTGCCGTTGACGATAACACTGGCACCCTCCCGGGCCAGCGTAGATGCGATCGCGTAGCCGATGCCGGCCGTGCTCCCGCTTACCAGTGCCAGTTTGCCATTCAGTTGTAAGTCCATGTCGATGCTCCTTGGTTGCGCGCGGAAAATCCCGCGAGGATGGGTACAAATTGGTGCTCGCCGGTAGCCGCGCGGCGATCTTATTTAGCGTGGATGAACGTTAGCACGGCCTGAATAGTAGCGTCGGGCGCTTCTTCCATCAGCCAGTGGCCGGCGCTGGGAATCACTTTTTCGGCGACGTTGGTGGCGGCGTTGCGCATGACGGCCGCTTCGTTGGCGCCGAACGATTTTTCGCCGCCGATCGCCAGTACCGGCATGTTCAGTTTGATCTTCACGGATTCGGCGTTGTCATCGACGTCCTTGCGGATCGACTGGAACTGGTTGAAGGCAGCCTTCATGGCACCGGGCGCGGCGTAGAGTTTTGCGTAGTGCGCGCGGGTGCTTTCGTCGATCTTGCCCGGGTCGCCGGCGAAGTCGTTCCAGAAGCGGTCCAGGTAGATGCGTTCGCGGCCCTGGACCAGGCGCAAGGCATCCTTGCCGCCGAGATCGAAGTGCCACAAAGCGGGCAAACGGACGATTTGTTCCCATGGCGGAATGCCCGGCACCGGCGCATCCATCACCACCAGCTTGGTGGTCTGGTCGCGATAGCGCGCAGCGTAGGCATAGGCCACCATGGTGCCGATATCGTGGCCGATGATGACGGCCTTACCGACACCCAGCTTGTCCAGCACGGCGCGGAGATCACCGGCCTGGGTCTTTTTTTCATAGCCGGTTTCGGGTCTGGAAGATAAACCCAGTCCGCGGAGATCCGGCACGATCACCTGGTGGTCCTTGGCCAGCGCAATCGCCAGCGGCGTCCACATGTCGCCGGTGTCGCCAAAGCCATGCAGCAGCACTACCGCCGGCCCGCTGCCGCCCACGCGCACATGGATGGTGACCTCTGGTGTCTTGATGTTTTCGATTTTAAAAGTGGATGGATAGGGCAGGGGCGCCGCCCACGCCGGGGTAAGCTGAAGGGCGGCGGTTAGTGCGACTGCGTGGGCAAGGTTGATGCGCATGATGTTCTCCTGTGGTTGAAGGCACAGTATAGCCAGGCAATCAGGCTCAACATACACACTATCGGGTAGGTATATTCGATACAATTTTCCGCATGGTAGTTGCATAATAGAATTAATTTGGAATTAATTACTAGTTGACACAATGAAGAGTCTATTGCTTGGCTATTGCCACGCTGCTGTGGCTTGCTGCGTGGTGTTTTACTGCGGCGCTTTGCCGGCGGTTGGCCGGTCGCAGGGCGTTGCAACACCAGCGATCAATTTGCATCACACCAGATGGAGCGCGCGCGACGGTGCACCGGAATCGATCTTGTCGATCACGCAGACCATCGACGGCTGGCTGTGGCTGGGCGGACCGGGCGGATTGTATCGGTTCGATGGCATGCAGTTTGAACAGTTTGCGCCTGTTAATGCGGCGTTGCTGACCCAAAACGTCAGCTTGGTAAATGCGGTGGCCGACGGCGGACTATGGATTGGCTATCGCACTGGCGGGGCCAGTTTTTTGCAGCACGGGCTGATACGCAGTTACGGTGAGCAGGACGGCCTGCCCAATCGCGCCGTGTGGGGCTTGGAGCAGGATGGCAGTGGCCGCATGTGGGCTGCCACTGCGCTGGGCTTGTTCTACATGGAACGCGACCGCTGGCAGAAACCAGCCAGTTCATGGGGCCTGGATGGCGGTCGATATAAAACACTGATGCGCGACCGGCGTGGCGTCCTGTGGGCGCAGGGCGATGCCGGCGTGTATTCCCTCAAGCCGGGCGAGACACGGTTTGCCAAGGCAGGGGTCGACAGAGGGACCGGCGTACTTTTCGAGCTCCCCAATGGCAATGTGGTCAGTTGGGATGCGCGGCATGCGCGGCTCAATCTGCTGACGGGACCCAGGCAGAATACGGCGTATCGGCAGTGGGGCACCATAGGCGATCCCGGTAGTCTGTTGATCGACCGCCACGGAGATCTCTGGGTAGGTTTGCTGGAGGGGATCGAGCTTCATACTGCGCAGGGAATCGCCCGCGCGACGCCGCGGCAGGGCTTGAGCGGGCGCGCCGTGGGCGCGATCTTCGAAGATCAAGAGGGAAATATCTGGGCGTCAACGTCAAGCGGGATCGATCGGTTTCGTCACAAACGGCTGACCAAGCTGGAGGTTCCTGAAGCGGCCATAGGTGGCGGGATCATCGCCGATGATAGCGCCGGCGCCTGGATCGGCAGCTATCATGTGGTCGTCAACGAGACCGGCCAGGTGACAGCCACGCCGCTCCGGAAGCCAGGTGGCAGCGGATGGGATCGCAATCTGACCAGTTTTGCCCGCACCAGCGATGGTGCGCTATGGGGCGCTTCGTACGGAAGCTTGCGGCGTTTCCAGGGCGCGGGCAGTCGGTCGATTGCCTTGCCTGCCGCCATCAGCGGGGTGCAGGTGCAGGCGCTGCTGGCGGACAAGGATGACAGCTTGCTGGTAGCGTTGCTGCGGTATGGCCTGTATCGCCGCAGGCCGCAGGGAACATGGGAAAAAACAGGGGTCGAGGGTGAAGTCAATGTGATGGCCCGCTCGGACGCCACCGGACTCTGGCTTGGTTATTATCCCGGCCTGGTGGTCCATGCGCAAGGCGCGGCGTGGCGCAGCTACGGTTTGGCCGAAGGCTTGGCGCTGGGTACCGTGATGGCGCTGCATCTGCACGGTCAGCACGTATGGGTTGGCGGCGAAAAAGGTTTGGCATTGTTTGGGACAGACCATTTTCACCAGCTCAGCGGCGTCAATGGTGAAACGTTTCACGGCATTTCCGGCATCGTCGAACTGCAGAATGGCGATCTCTGGCTGAACGCCTTCGCTGGTCTGTTCCGCATTCCGGGTAAGGAAATCGCCCAATTCGAACGGCAGCGCGATTATCATGTGCAGTACGAGCGACTGGACCAACTGGATGGACTAGAGGGCAGTGCTCCCTACATTGCGCCTACTCCGTCGATGGTGCTGGCGTCCGATTCGCGTCTGTGGATAGCCCGATCCACCGGCATTTTTCTTCTGAATCCTGGCGAGCCGTTGCCACCTGCGCCCAAGCGGCCCGTCATCATCAAGACACTGGGACCGCCCGGCGACGGCAGACCGCTGCAGTTGCCTATTCGTTTCGCGCCGGGCAGTTCCGTGTTGCAGTTCGATTACACCAGCCTGGCGTTATCGATCCCGGAACGCCTGCGCTTCCGATACCGCCTGCAGGAAGTTGATGCGGCGTGGCAGGATGCAGGTGGACGCCGCAACGCCTACTATAGCAATCTCGCGCCTGGTAATTACCACTTCAGCGTCACCGCGACAGACTACAACGGCAAGTGGTCCGACACCGTCACGACCGTGGACTTTGTGATCGCGCCTAGAGCGACGCAGACCTGGTGGTTCAAGGCGCTGTGTGTACTCAGTTTGCTCACGGTCGCCCACATCGCTTATCGATGGCATATCAGGCGTCTGGGCAGGCAGATGGCCGGCCGGCTACAGGAGCGGGTCAGCGAGAGAGAGCGGATTGCCAGAGAGTTGCACGACACGCTGCTGCAATCGGTGCAAGGACTAGTGCTGCATGTGCATGCCGCGCTGCTGAAATTGCCGGCGAGAGATACGGCGCGGCTGCAGATCGAAACCGCATTGCAGCAGGCCGACGAGGTGCTCGACGAGGGGCGCGAGCGGATACGCGAACTGCGCGGCGAAGACGCCGGGAAGCTGAGTTTTGCGGATGCAGTGCTGGCTGCGGCTGCGCGCCTGCAGCATGGCGATGCCGGCCCGGTTCGTTTGACTATTTCCGAATCCGCCCGCCAGCTCAATGCGACGATCTATGAGGACGCTTTGGCGATTGTCACCGAGGCGCTAGCAAATGCCTATGCCCATGCCAGGGCGACCAGGATAGAAGCTGAACTCCACTACGGCAAGCGGGAATTCCGCTGTATTCTGCGCGACGACGGCGCCGGCATTCCTGCCGCCGTTCTCAACGACGGGGGCCGCCAGAACCATTGGGGTATGTGCGGGATGTATGAACGCGCAGCCAGGATCAAGGCCAAATTGGTGGTGCACAGCTGTGAAGGCGGCGGCACAGTGTGGCAGCTGGAAGTTCCGGCCGCACTGGCATATACCCGATAGGGTGATGCGCGACGGTGCTGCCGGTGATACGCTCTTGCAAAAACACAGGAGCATAGTCATGGAGAGTGGCCTGATTCGCGTCATGATCGCGGACGATCATCCCTTGATGCGCAGCGGGATCATCGCGGTGCTGTCGTCCAATCCGAAATTCTCGGTGGTGGCCGAAGCGGAGGATGGCGACTCCGCCATCGAACTGTATCAACGGTGGCGTCCGGATGTCACCCTGATGGATATCCAGATGCCCGGATTGAACGGCATCGAGGTCACCAGTGCAATACGTCGTATCGACCCCGGGGCCCGCATCATCATCCTGACCACGTTCGGCGGCGATGTACAGGTAGCGCGCGGGCTGAGCGCCGGCGCGATTGGCTACGTCCTGAAAAATCTGGCCCGCAATGCCTTGATCGACTACATCGTTGCCGCGCATGCTGGCCGGCGGCTGTTGCCGCCACCAGTCGCGGCCAGCCTGGTGAACAGTTTTCAACTGGATACGTTAAGTAAGCGCGAGATCGAGGTGCTGCGTCTGGTAGGTAACGGCAACTCGAATCAGCGCGTGGCCGACCACTTGGGCTTGAGTGAAGACACCATCAAGGCCCACATGAAAACCATTATGCAAAAGCTTGATGCACGTGATCGTACCCATGCTGTGACGATTGCCATGCGGCGTGGTTATTGGGAAAACTGAGAACCGTTCAACATCCTCTATGAGGTGAAAAAAAACTAATTTATGGCGGAGCGACCGGCACAGTATGCCATGTCTATACTGATTTTTTGTCATTCAATGAAAGGAAGGTATCGCG
The DNA here is from genome assembly GCF_049340265.1 of Undibacterium sp. Di26W. Classification (NCBI taxonomy): domain Bacteria; kingdom Pseudomonadati; phylum Pseudomonadota; class Betaproteobacteria; order Burkholderiales; family Oxalobacteraceae; genus Undibacterium; species Undibacterium sp. Di26W. Next base: position 312,366 of record NZ_JBMPOR010000001.1, on the reverse strand, counting down.
ATGAACACATTATGCAGATTGTTGTTGAGTTTACTCCTTGCAGTCAGCTCTGCGCATGCGGCGCCGCTGGTCATACAGTCGGCCAGCAAGCTCAGTTTCGGCGATGCGAATACGCTGTTTGTGGCTGACTGGAAGGGCGCGCGCATTTTTGCGCTACCGGTGCCAGCACCTGTCAGGCCTGCTGGCAAACCGTTCAATCTGATGGATGTGCAGACGCCGATCGCCAAAGCGCTCGGGGTGGCACCGACGGCGCTGCGCTTTGAGGACCTGGCCGTGCAGCGGGACAGCGAACTGGCGTACGTGGCGCTGACCGTACGCGGCGGCAAGGGGCCGGGCAAACCCGCCATCGTCAGTATCGATGCGACGGGCAAAGTCAGGCGGCTGGATCTGGCCAGGACTTCTGGTTCGGCTCCAATTACCGATGTGCCGACGGCCGATGTCACCTTCTGGCGCGACCTGCCGGAACAGACACTGACCGTGACCGACATGCACTACTACCAGAACAAGCTGTATGTGGCCGGGCTGTCGAACCGCAGCTTCGCTTCAACGCTACGGGTGTACGACTATCCATTCAGCGGCAAGGCCAGTGCCACCACAATCGAGATGTACCATCCGGTGCACAACCAGATCGAAACCCGCGCGCCCATTCGCAGCATGACGGTGATGACCATCGGCGGTGAACCGACGCTGGTGGCTGCCTATACCTGCACGCCGCTGGTCGCTATTCAACTCAAGGATTTAAAGGACGGTGCGCATATCGCCGCCAGGACGATTGGGGAACTGGGCTGGGGCAGCGCACCTAACGGTTTGGTGAGTTTCAAGGTGGGCGATGCAGAATATGCCTTGCTGATCAATTCCAGCCGTTCAGCTGACTTACTGAGCGCCGCCGATCTTGCCAGTGCCGTCGCTGCGCCTGGCCTGAGTACGCCGATCGAATGGCCGGCCAAGCCCTATCTCGGCGTCAAGGCGACCATGACGCCGCTGTCGGCGGTGATGCGGATCGATAACCTGAATCCGCAATTGCTGCTGGCGCTACGCCGCTCGGAAGCCGGCGGCGAGATGCAGTTGGTGTCGATCCCCAAAGGCGGCTACCTGCGTCTGAGTGACTTCGTCAACGAGTACGATTTCCCCGACTACCGCTACCCGGATGGAGATAAATTCCGTGACTTCCACAAATATGCGCGCACCCTCGAGGGCTATCCTGAACTGGCTCGCTAGCGCGGCGCTGCTGGCCGTGGCGCCGGGGCTGGCACTGGCCGGGGTTGGCCTGACGCCTTCCGGGCCGACGGTGGCAGAAAATCTGTTGCGAATCGAACTGCACCTCGATCGGCCACTGGCAGCACCGCTGGATATGGCCCATGTGGCGCTGTTCGACAGCACCGGCACGCCTATCCGCGACGCCTTTCTCGACCTGCCGCTGCCCGACCAGAGCGGCAGGAACGTGACACTGTTGTTGCATCCGGGACGCATCAAGCGCGGGGTCGGGCCCAATCTCGCGCTGGGGCCCGCCTTACGAAGCGGCCAGTCCGTGACGCTGCGCGTCGACGATCCGCAACTCGACAGGCCACTGGAACAGCGCTGGCTGGTAACGGTGCCACTGCGCCAGCGCATCGATCCACAGCAATGGGCGGTGCAAACAGTCCGGCGTGGAAGCTTGCAGCCTTTGCGCGTCATCGTCCCCGCCGCGCTGGACGGCGCTGCTGCAGCACAGATTGCGGTGCAAGACCCGGAGGGGCGGCGTATGTCTGGCAGCGCCACGCTCGCGGCGGGCGAGCGGGAATGGCGTTTCACGCCGGCACGGATTTGGCGTCCTGGGACTTACCTGTTGCGCATTCATCCACAGCTGGAAGACCCGCAGGGGAATCGTTTGTGTTCGGCGTTTGAACAGGCGGAGCAGAGCGCTCAACTGTGCAAGGATGAGGGACAGGTAGCCTTTGTAATTGATTGAACCTGGCGCTGGTATGGCGGTCGGCCTGCGATAAGCCGGCATCATTCGGCGTTTGTAATGCACAATGACGCAATTCGTGAGGCATGCCAGTTGCGTTTTCGTCCAATTGGCGCACACGGTTCCTGTGGCGCTTACATGGTGCGTAAATGTATTGCATAATGATTGCCATTGGCAACAGGTTTATGCTGAACCAACCGTATCAAGGAGCAAGCTGGTGGAACCGAAAAATGTGCAAGCTGCAGCTGTGACAACTGGCCTTGTCGGCGACATCCGCGTTTTGATCGGCGAAGCGCGGGCCGGACTGGCCGCCACGGTCAATTCGGCCTTGACCATGCTCTACTGGCGCATTGGCCGTCGCATACGCGCCGAGGTGCTCCAAGGAGAGCGGGCTGGTTACGGCGAACAGATCGTCGCTTCGCTGGCGCATCAATTAGAAATCGATCATGGACGCGGTTTCGGCGCCAAGAACCTGCGCCACATGCTGCGCTTTGGCGAGGTGTTCGAGGCCGAGGAGATTGTCTACGCACTGAGTAGACAATTGAGCTGGACTCATTTGCGCAGCCTGATCTACATTGACGATCCTCTCAAGCGGGAGTTTTATCTGGAGATGTGCCGCAGCGAAGGCTGGAGCACCCGCACCTTGCAGGGACGCCTCGATTCCATGCTGTTCGAGCGCACCGCGCTCTCGCGCAAGCCCGACGAATTGCTGACCAGCGAACTGGCGATCCTGCGCGATCAAGGGGTACTCGGTCCGAACCTCGTGCTGAAGGATCCCTACGTGCTGGACTTCCTGGGGTTGCGCGATCGCTACCTTGAAAAAGATCTAGAAGACGCCATCCTGCGCGAATTGGAAAATTTCCTGTTGGAGCTGGGGGCCGGCTTCAGCTTTGTCGCTCGCCAAAAACGGCTGCAAATCGACAACAACGATTTTTACATTGACCTGCTGTTTTACAACCGCCGCTTGCGGCGCCTGGTCGCCATCGAACTGAAGCTCGGCGAGTTCAAGGCGGTCGACAAGGGTCAGATGGAGCTCTACCTGCGGTGGCTGGCCAAACATGAACAAGAGCCGGGCGAAGCGCCGCCGCTGGGCATTATCCTTTGCACAGGCAAGAACCGTGAACAGATAGAACTGCTGGAACTGGACCAAAGCGGCATTCACGTCGCCGAGTACCTGACCGGCTTGCCGTCCCGGCAATTGCTAGAGCAAAAGCTGCATGAGGCGGTGGCGCTGTCGAGGGCGCGGCTGGAGAATCGGTCCAGTCCGGATCTGCTCGATCCGACCATAACCGAAGTCAAGTAAGAAAGGGCTGGCTCATGCGAATCGGTTATGCCCGCGTCTCCACCCATGACCAGGAAAACACCGCACAGATCGCGGCGTTGAACGCAGCGGGATGCGGACGGATATTTGAAGAGAAGGCGTCGGCTGGCCGCTGGGATCGTCCAGAACTGAGCCGCCTGCTCGATCAGTTGCGCAAGGATGATGTGCTGGTGGTCTGGAAGCTCGACCGCCTGTCACGCTCGCTCAAGGACGTGCTCACCCTCATGGAGACGGTGGAAAAAACCGGCGCCGGATTCCTCAGCCTGACCGAAGCCGTCGACACCACCTCGCCGGCCGGGCGCATGATGATGCAGATCGTGGGGTCGTTCGCCGAATTCGAACGCGCCATGCTACGCGAGCGCACCCGTAGCGGCCTGTTGGCCGCCCGCGGAGAAGGCCGCATCGGCGGCCGCCGCCCAAAGCTCACGCCACGTCAACAAACTGAAATTGTTCACCTAGTCGATTCCGGTCAAAAAACAGCCGCAGATTCCGCACGGCTGTTCAATGTCCATCCGTCCACGGTGGCACGACTATTGGCCCGCAGCAAGCTAATTAAATAGCAGGCTGTTGGCGCGGGGGAAATGTTTAGCTGTAACGTTTCGCGTTTCTGCAAATCACCTTTGCGGGGGAGGAAAGTTCGCTGTCTTGCTCAAGGCAGGCGCCTGCCAGGCAGTTCGCGCCCGCCCTGGAGCAGGACCAGGCCGACCGTCTTGCCGTTGGCATCGCGTTCAATGCGAAGCTGCGCATCGACTGCAGTGGCAAAAAAGATCGATTCCGAGAGCGGGAAAACTTGAACTGGCGCTTGACCAGTCGCTGTCGCGAGATACCTGTCACCGGCCATGCTCAGCTCCAGCACAAAGCCGGGCCCCAGTTCGTATCTGCCAATGTAGCGCTCGAAGATGCCGGGGGTGAGGCGAATCGCCTGCATTTCCGGGAACGGACTGTCGATGGCCAGCGCCGCGATCCGGTTTGCTATCATGTCTGTCGAGGGCAGGCCTGATTCGCTATTAGCCAGGACGGCGACGTAGACTTTGTCGTCCGGCAGCCGCAGGACGAAGGCCGAAAAGCCATTGATGCCGCCGCCATGGGCGGCGCTGGGATGGCCCTTCAACGTGCCCATGCCCCAGCCATAACCATATCCGGCCGAACTGCCATCGCGCAGCAGGTAAGGCGTGAACGCTCGCCGCCACATTGCCGGCCTGAGCAGCTTGCCCGATGTAATCGCCTCATCCCACCGCGCCAGGTCGTCGACGGTCGACACTAGGGCGCCGGCCGCAAAGGGCTGGGACATGCTTAACGGCGGTGCTGGAACAAACGATTCTCCCGGACGGCGGTAGCCGCGTGCCAGCCCTGGCGGTTGGCGCGCATCACCCTCATACGCCGTGCGCCGCATGTCGAGCGGTTCGAAGATCTGCTTCGACAGGAATTCCGCGTAGCGCATGCCCGAGACCTTTTCGATGATCGCACCGAGCAGGAAATAGCCGGAATTGCTGTAGGCAAAGCGCTCTGCCGGTGCGAAATGCGCGGGGCTGTCCTTGAACGTGGCGACCACCTGTGCGACGGTCAGTTCATCGGCCATGCCCGCTGCATACCCAGGCCGGTCGGTATAGCTGCTAATGCCTGAAGTATGGGTGAGCAGATGTTCGATGGTGATGACGTGTCCCTTGTCCGGAAAATCCGGCAGATACTTTCTGAAGTCGTCGCTAAGGGATAGCTTGCCTTGCTCTGCGAGCAGCAGGATTGCGGCCGCGGTGAATTGCTTGGTGACCGAGCCGAGCCGCATGGGCGTTTCGGGATCGAGAGCGCGCTGCGTCCGCAGATCGGCCATGCCATAGGCCTTGCGAAAGACGGTCTTGCCGTTCTTGGTGACGATGATTGTCGCGCCCGGTTGGTCAGGCTTGAACAATGGCACCACAAAGGCGTCGATGCGGGCGCCCAAATCGGCCGTGGCGCCGGCCGCGGCACAGCTCAATGTGAGCCAAGCCACCAAAATGAAACGCAGGTAGGTATGCATGAGGATTCTCCTGGAGTCGGATCAGGACCTACCGGTTTCGGGCGCATCGTACCAGATGCCATATTTATCCCCCTGCCATTTCAACAGGTGAAATAGGTAGGCCGTCGCTAGCATAATCAGCCCCCCGGCCAGTGCGGCCTCGCTCCTAAAACCGAACAGGCAAAACAGGAAGCCGCTCACATGGGAAACGATTTCGATCCTGAGGGCCGTGCTACGGCTTGGGCGGACATTGAGGAAGTTCAGAAGGAACCAGCACTTGAGCCAAAGTGGCAGGTACTTCCAGTTGTGCGAATGTTTGTCGATCACGAATTTCTCCTGGGTCAAGGTTGAGATATCAACTTCGAGCGTCGCAGCAAGACATTTTAGAGACTCGACACTCGCCTTGTGACCGCTCTCGATCCGTTGAATGGTTCGGACATTTAAGCCGGCCATTTGAGCTAATTGCTCTTGGGATAAATTGCGGCTAAGGCGTATCTGCTTGAGAATCATTCATGTACTCCGATGCTTGTGAACCTTGAGTATTCAGGTAATTCGTATTGTCGGTGACGAAATTTACCCGACTTTTAACCGACAGCCGGGTTTTCCCATTGGCGGAGCTATGTTCCAGTGGCGTCGAAGAGAATCGATCCGCATTGGGCTGTAGAAAGCGATGTCGTAATTTTTTGCCGGACTCGGATACGCAAAGTATTTCGAATTCGCGCCAACAACAAAAGTGCCACCCGGATGTGGCGCTTTTGTCATGTTTTTGGTGGCCCGGCGACGACAAGCCAGCCTGATTACGTTTGGCGCTAAAACCGGAAGATCGACGAAGGACAATTTCGGACGCTACGGACGCGTGAAAATTCATAACGTACTATTTTTTCCGTTTCCCCTGTTCACCCCAATCATGATGACTACACTTTGTGCCATCATGGGAGTGTTTCCGATTGCGCTTGGTTGGGGGCAGAGCGGAAATGCCTCAACCCCCTGGGGCTATCAATTCAACCCTTCTGATGTCAGTCCTGAAGCTATGCTGTGGCGATGGCAAATGAAGCCTCAAGCAGATCAACGGATAATGTAAGGATTCAGCACTTCCTCATCCACCCTGGGTGTTTGACCACGCAATACAGAATTGCCGCTGTACAGGGTGCGCTGGTCTATCCTGGCTGGCTGGCACCAGTGTGCTTCCTGCATTTCCTGGTTCAGACCATAGACGGCGAGGGCGTTGGCATACACAACCTGATGGATAACGTCAGCTGAAATGCCGCGGCTGGCCATCAGGCGGGCTGATTTGGGAACGGCCAGTGGGTCAGACACGCCCCAGTCACAGGCAGAGTTGACGATGATGCGTTCAGGGCCATACTGGTTGACGATGTCGGCCAGCCTTTCATTGCCCATCTTGGTGGATGGATAGATGGTGAAGGCGCACCAGTAGCCACGGTCCAGCACTTCTTGCACGGTTTCTTCGTTATTGTGATCAATGACGCAGCGTGCCGGATCAAAGCCACATTCTTCCAGCACATCCATGGTCCGCGTGGTGCCACGTTTTTTATCCCGATGTGGCGTGTGTATCATGATGGGCAATTCAAATTCTATCGCCATGGCGATTTGTGCGCGCAGGGCTTTGTCTTCGAGTTCGGTCTGTTCATCGTAACCAATTTCTCCCAGTGCCACGACACCTTCCTTGCCCAGATAACGTGGCATAATATCCAGCACGGCTTCGGCCAGGGCCGGGTTGTTGGCTTCCTTGGGGTTAAGGCCTATCGCGCAATAATGGCGTATGCCGAATTGCCCGGCACGGAAACGTTCGAAACCGGTGATGGTGGAAAAGTAATCGATAAAACTGCCAACATTGGTACGCAACTGCCCCAGCCAGAAGGCTGGTTCGATGACGGCGACGATACCGGCTTTGGCCATGGCTTCGTAGTCATCGGTAGTGCGCGCGATCATATGGGCATGTGGGTCTATCATCATGCCATTGCCACCGCTGGCCAGTTGACGAAAGGCTGCCTGTCCCTGTTGTAATTGACCGGCCTGCGCCAGCAGGTTTTGCAGCATTTGCGGTGTGATGGTGCCGTTGCAGCAGGGGCAGGTCACTGTGCGGTCAGAAAACATTTCATCCACGATGCTGCTGTCAGCGACGAAATTTCCCGGGGATTTGTCTGGGTATGTGCCGTTGTTGTTCATTTGCCTGCTCCTTGTACTTTACTGATTTTCTTCAAACATGATGTCCAGGGCGATACCCTTGATATCTTCCGCGTGGACTTTATCCTTGCCATCTGGCAATGGGCGATCAAGTATCAGCAAAGGGCCATCGGCAGCATCATCTACCGGCCTGCCATGCGAACCCTGTACCAGGCTGGCATCCAGGCCTATGACATTCATCAAACTGCGAAAACCCAGCATGCGCTTGCCCAGACGCCAGGCCACCGCCAGTTTGGGGAAGCGGATATTGGCATCGACAAATAACTCTGCCGGGTCATAGCCGGGCTTGCGATGGATTTCCACCGTGCGTGCAAAGTCCGGGGCCAGTGCATCATCCTGCCAATAATAGTAAGTAAACCAGGAACGCTGGTCGGCCATCACCACCAGTTCGCCCGAACGCGGATGATCAAGCGCTATCTCTGCCCGTTCACTACCGGCCCAGATGCCTTCTACACCGGCGACACTGCTTAACAGCTTGCGCACTGGGGCGATCAATTCCGGGCGCGCAATATACACATGGGCAAACTGATGATCAGCCACGGCATAGGCGCTGGAAGCAATGGGGTCCAGCAATTCGGCACCATCTTCTTCACGTACAACCAAATAACCGGCTTCGCGCAAGATGCGATTCAGGTGGACAGGCCGGTCAACCGCAGTAATGCCATATTCTGACAAGACCATGACGCGGCGGCCAGCCTGTTGCGCATGGGCGATCAGGTCTCCGGCCACTTCATCGATATCACGCAGGGATTGTTGTACTGCCGGGTTACTCAGGTCTGGACCATGCCTTTGCAAGTCATAGTCAAGATGCGGCAGGTAGACCATGGTCAGCGTAGGATCTTTTTCACTGATCGCCAGCTTGGCGGCGTCAGCAATCCAGCGGCTCGATTTGATGGTGGTAGCCGGCCCCCAGAACTGGAACAGCGGGAAGGCACCGAGCTTGCTGGTCAGTTCATCCCGCCAGCCAGGGGGGGTCGTATAACAGTCGGGCAGCTTGCGGCCATCTGCCTTGTATATGGGCCGAGGGGTAATGCCATAGTCATGGCTGGACGCCATGTTGTACCACCAGAACAGATTCGCGCAGGTGAATTTGGGATCGCGTGCCTTACCGGCTTCCCAGATTTTTTCGCCAGTCACCAGTTTGTTGGATTGCCGCCAAAACCAGATTTCTGCCAGGTCACGAAACAGCCAGCCATTACCGACGATGCCGTGTTGCTGAGGCGGCAAGCCTGTCATCAGCGTCGCCTGCACTGTGCAGGTAACCGCCGGGGTCACTGTTTGCAGCGGCTGCATCTTGCCGCTGGTAACAAAGGCAGACAGGCGCGGGGTTAGTTCGCCCAGCAGTCTGGGTGTCAGTCCAACGATATTCAACATCAACAAGCTTTGCATGCGTCTGGCCTTGCGTATTCATACTGCGATGAAGTTGGGAAATGCAGCCAATTCTGGCCATGGCAAAGGGAATCAGGGCTCAGACACTGCAGATGCATTGTTTCCTTATTATTAATTTAATTGTCACTTTGTGCAATAACTTATTAGCGGAAAATCTTTCTTGAAGATAAATGTTGTGTAAAAAAGATATTTCTTGAAAGATGCCCAAAAGCTATTGCTTATTTTGCACCAATATTTCAATATTGGTAATTATGTTTTCTATAATATGTAGGCGCAAGTTTTAAGTAGATTGGTGCTGATCCTGAACCCTCAGCCGTGACGTCCGCTGTTTTTTAGTGTGTCGATGCAAGCCCATGTGTTTCTAAATTTGCAAATGAATGCATATCAGTTTTATAATCATTTCCAGCATGAGGCGAGAAAAATGCGTAAGCACGACAGAAAACTGGAAATGGTGATCCATGGAGAGGAATTATCGTGAAATTGGCTGAACTGAACAGGCTACCCGAGCTGGATGTGACCGCACCGACCGCCTTGCGCGGTGCCTGGCAACAGCAACATGTGCGCGTCGATTATTCCTTCCCTGTGGTATCCACCCGCGATGCCTTTGATATTGCCAACCCTGATTTTCGTGCCGTGCTGAGCTTGCGCGAGCCCCAGCGGCGTCATCGTCTTGCCGTCTTCCTGGATGAAGGCGTGGCCAGAGCCATGCCTGGTTTGGTCGAGCAGATACTTGCCTACCTGCGTTTTCACCATGAAGCAATCGAGTTGATTGGCGACATCTTCATGATGCCAGGCGGTGAAGCCTGCAAGAATGATCCGGCGCTGGTGGAAAAACTGCTGCAGGCCTTGTCCGAACGGGCGATAGACAGGCATTCATACTCCGTCGCCATCGGTGGCGGTGCCGTGCTGGATGCGGTGGGTTATGCCTCTGCCATTTTCCATCGTGGTGTGCGGCATATACGCTTCCCCACCACGGTGCTGGCGCAGGATGATAGTGGCGTCGGCGTTAAAAACGCCGTCAACTGGCAAGGGCAAAAGAATCTGATCGGTACCTTTGCACCACCATGGGCTGTCATCAACGATGCGCGTTTTATCGACATCTTGCCCGTGCGTGAAAAACGCGCAGGGCTGGCAGAAGCCGTCAAGGTGGCGCTGATACGCGACCACGCATTTTTCCTGATGATGGAAAAGCAGTTGCCTGCATTGGCTGCGTTTGACAGCCATATCCTCAATACCGTGATTGCACGTTCAGCCAGCCTGCACATGCACCAGATTGCGCATGGCGGCGATCCGTTTGAAAGTGGTTCTGCCAGACCGCTTGATTATGGACATTGGGTCGCGCACAAACTCGAACGCCTGACTGCGCACGCGCTATCTCACGGCGAAGCGGTTGCCATCGGCTTGGCGCTGGATGCCCGTTATTCCTGTCTGGCAGGTTTACTGCCGACAGGTGAAGATGCGCGCATATACAATTTGCTGACGCGATTAGGTTTTGACTTGTGGCATCCGCAATTGCTGGCACAGGATGCACAAGGCGAATTACTGGTACTGCAAGGTTTGAAAGAATTCCGTGAACACCTGGGAGGAGAATTGACCATTACCCTGCTGGCTGCCATAGGCAGCGGTGTGGAAGTGCATGAGCTGGATGCGGTACAGGTACGGGCCGCGATAGACTGGCTGCACAATCTGCATGCTGATTCAGCAGCCGATTCAGTATCTGATTTGCAGCCTGTCGGGCTACCTGAAGGCAAAGGCTGATATGCAATTATCCCTGCCACTGCAAAACCTGCATTTGACTTACTGCACGAATATCCATGCGGGTGAAAGCTGGGATGAAGTGGTATCCAGTCTGGATGAAACCATTCCTGTGCTAAGAAAAAAACTGGAGCTCAGTGATGGCCAGGCTTTTGGTATAGGCTTGCGCCTGTCTGCACAGGCGGCGGACAGTCTCATCGTTCCAGCAAAGCTGGATGAATTTAAAGCGCAACTGACACGCCTGGGCGCCTACGTTTTTACCATCAATGCCTTTCCATATGGGCCTTTTCATACGGTCAGGGTGAAAGAACAAGTTTATCTGCCCGACTGGCGCGATGATGAGCGCTTGCGTTATACCAGGCAATGCGCGCATATCCTGGCAGCGCTTTTACCGGATGGTATGGGCGGTAGTATTTCCACCGTCCCCGGTGCCTACAAAACTGAAGCACAAACAGCAGATGCACAGAATCAAATTGTCGGGCAACTGATAGCCGCAGTGGCCATGCTGGCGCAACTGGAGCAAGACACCGGCAAATACATCGCCCTGGCGTTGGAACCTGAGCCTTGCTGTTTTTTGGAAACCCTGGCCGAAACCACCGCTTTTTTTAGCCAACAATTGTGGGCTACAGACAGCATGGCCAGGCTGGCAGATTTATGTGGCAGTAGAGAAGCGGAAGCCAGCCATCTCATGCGTCGGCATCTGGGTGTCTGCTATGACGTTTGCCATGCCGCTGTTGAATTTGAAGACCCGGTGAACGCGTTGCGGACCTTGACCGCCCTGGGCATACGCATACCCAAGATACAGTTGTCTTGCGCCTTGCGCATTCCAGCCATGCAGGCCGATATGCTGGCTGAATTGCAGCGTTTTGATGACGGCGTGTATCTGCATCAGGTTGTCGTCCGAAATCAGCATGGCTTGCAGCGCTATACCGACCTGCCTGCTGCCTTTGCGGCTTATCAGGCGGGCCAGGCAGATGCTGAATGGCGTATTCATTGCCATGTACCGATATTCTGGGATGGCAATGGCCAACTGGGTTCAACCCGTGCAGAATTGCTGGCGACCTTACAAGCCTTGCGCAAACAAGGTTTTTCAAATCACCTGGAAGTGGAAACCTATACCTGGGATGTCTTGCCCGCCCATTTGAAAAATGAATCCAAGGCCCATGCCATTGCGCGTGAACTGGGCTTTATCATGAAAGAACTGCTGACATGAATACGATAGTGATGAACAACAGTCGCATGGGCATTTATTTGCGCCTGGGCAGGGTATCCAACCTGCCTACGGTATGGACCAATGTGCTGGCCGGGGCGATTGTCGCCAGCAGCATTACCGGTCGCTCTTTGTCCACCCTGCATACGGTGTTGGTGATGCTGGCGATCTCGGCTTTTTATTGCGCCGGTATGTATCTGAACGATGCCTTTGACAGGGAAATCGATGCCCGTGAAAGACCGGGACGGCCCATACCTTCGGGCCAAATCAGTGCCCGTGCGGTATTTGCCATCGGCTTTATATTGCAGCTTGCCGGCATCGCCATACTCAGTTATTACGGCACCTGGGCCATCGTCTGTGGCTGCGCGCTGGCCGCCACCATCTTGCTGTATAACGTCTGGCACAAGGGGAATCCCCTTAGCCCGCTGATTATGGGCTTGTGCCGCGCACTTGTTTATTTTGCTGCGGCTGCCAGCGCCATGGTCATCACCGGCGATATGGCGGATGAAAACCTGTTCCAAACCGGCAGCATCCCGCCTTTGACCAATACCGTGCTGGTGAATACCACAGTTGTGCTGGCAGCACTGGCCATCTGGGCACACGTGGTTGGCCTGACTTATGCTGCAAAGCAGGAAAGCCTGAATCGCCTTGGCAGCCTGTGGCCCTTGCTGATTCTGGCCTTGCCTGTGTTGTTGTATGGCAGCCGTTCGGTCACCAGTTGGGGTGAGGGTGGCTTGCCCTTGCTGATGTTGCTGGCGCTGATTGTTGCCGACATCATTGCCGTGCGCTTGTTGATCACTCGCCATATCGCCGGTGCCGTACCCAGGGCGGTAGCGCAATTGATCGCCGCAACATCCTTGCTGGATGCCCTGGTGATCGCAATAGCCGGTGGTGGCGTTGCTGCCGTGGCTTTTTGCCTGGGCGCCTTTGTCATGACCAGGGTTTTGCAACGCGTGATACCCGGAACCTGAAGCCCGCAAACATGAAACATCCTTCCACAGAAGAAATACAGGCCCTGCCACAAACAGCTGCGGCTCTGGCACAGCTTGACGCCTGGATAGCATCGCGTAGTACGCCGGAAAGCTTGCTTTGGTTCAGACAGCAGTGCCAGCAAATCAGCACAGCAAAACAGGAGCGTGATGTCTACCGTGCCATGGGTATGGCAGCGCGTAAAATGGGCAAGGCTGACTTGAACTTGGACAGCGATGAACTGGCGGCGGCAAACCAGTTGCGCCCCGGCTTTGATCCGTCTGGCTGGAGCCTGGATATCGCCACCAGGGTAGCTTTCCTGCTTGTCAGCTATGCTGGCGATGAAGCGCAATTTGCCAACCAACTGGACCGCATTGCCGACAGTGCTGAAATCAACGAACTGATTGCCCTGTATTGCGGCTTTCCCCTGTATCCGGCGGCCATGGCGGTAGAGCATCGCGCACGTGAAGCCATACGTTCGAGTATGCGTCCCATTTTTGAAGCCATGGCGCATCGCAACCCCTATCCCATGGAAGCCTTTGATGAAGCCGCCTGGAACCAAATGGTGGTCAAATGCTTTTTTCTTGATAGTCCCTTATGGCCGCTACAGGGGCTGGAACAAAGAAATAATCCGGCACTGGCTGTCATCCTGCTGGATCTGGTACATGAACGCTGGGCGGCAGGCCGACCCATCAGCCCCGAGTTATGGCGTTGTGTGACGCCGTATGCAGCTTATGCAGCTTATGCAAATATTGCAGGCAAATCCGACGTACTGCGCGTGCTGGAGCGGGGCAGGGATATCGAACGACTGGCAATCGCCAAGAGCTTGCCAGAGCATGACAACAGCCTGCGCGTCATCTGCGAACAACAGCAACTGATAACACGCGCAGCACATATCAGTTGGCAACAATTGCTGGACGAGACAAATCATTGATCAACAGGAGAACACCATGTACGAAAAAAACGTCGAACACCAGCAATGGCTGGAAGACAGTATCGCCAAGCTGGATGCCGCTGCAGGCACCATCCATATACAGCGTGGCGAAGACCTGTACCTGAGCGCAGCCCTGCGCATACCGGAACCGGTACTCGCCATCGTTGCCCACGTCAGCCATGGCAAGGGCATGGCTGGTGCTGCGCAGCTAAGTAAGACACCGGTACAAACCTGCAATCTGCAGGACGATAAAAGTGGCAACATACGCCCAGGCGCCAAGGCGGTTGGCGCGCAGGCTGCGATTGCCATTCCCTTGCTTAGCAAGGCGGGCGATGTTATGGCTGTGGTAGGTTTTGCCTGGCAAAAAGAAGGGGATCCGGCAGAGTGGGTAGCACAGGCACCATTCCCGGACAAGTTGGCTGAACTGACAGCACGCCTGCAAGCGGCCTGATTGGCATTTCTAGGGCAATATTAATTTGCGCACGTAGCCTTCCAGTGCCACGGTTTCCCGATGTGGATTGGCAATGGGGCGACCGGGCAGCCCCATGCCTTCGCTGATGAATACGCTATTGCCCACTACACATAAATTCGATGGCGTATCCAGATGCTCTGCCAGGCAATGCACGGTTTGCCGGGCCAGATCAACACACAGCAAGCGCCCTGAATAACGTTTGAAACCACCATGCCATGGTTTTTGCGGTACTTCAGCAACGGGCATGGGCTGCAAAAAATCTTCGCATAATTCCAGCACCAGTAATTGCCCCTGATCGGTAAAAGCCATGCCCGTTGCCAGTGTCAAGCCCGCTATCACAGTGCTGACTTCGCCATTGTCCAGATCCAGTCTGACTATCTTGCTGACGCCTTTTTCAAAATATATGCCGGTCTTCTCGACATCACCCTGCAACTCGCCAGAGAACAGGGAGATCAGGACAGCTTGACTGCCGCTGCTTTGTTGCCAGCTTTGATCCAGGATCACCGTCACCGGCACCGCATGCTGACCGCCAGACAAATCTGGCAACACGCCGACTACCGTTTCTGCTTTGCCCTCGATAAATTCTATGGCCTGGTTGGTATCCGGCTTCACCGTCAGCCAGCTTTGTCTTTGCGGGTGATAGCACAAGGCATTCAAATTGCCACGACTGTGGAATAGGGTTTGGGGCGGTAAAGTTGATAAATCCATGATGCGTGAACCGGATACATAGTCCGTCTGACTCAACAACCAGCGGCCGTCACCATAGGCTACATCAGCCAAGCCAAAAATTTCATCCCGACACATGCGTGCCTGCATATTCATGGATCGAAAACCGGCAGCCACGATTTCCGCTTGCCCATACCCACCTGCAGCATCTCGTTTGAACTGCAATAGGCGGCCAGAAAAAACCTGCTCTGCATCACCAGTGCCAGCCTCTACCAACAATAAATTACCATCCGGTTTCACCTTGATGCCGCGTGGATTATTTAATCCGCGCAAGATGATGCTGGATGCGCAGGTTGTGCGTAAAGGCTGTTGCGCTACGACGATAGAAGGCGGCTTTGGCATGGACAGGGACTGAGTTGAGAGCAGGGATTGCTCCACATTCTGACTACCGCTCCAGTGTTTCATAAAAGACAAATATGGTCAATATACTATTTATTTCTGAGGATGGAGGAGGATATGAAATTGTCGCAACATTACAATGATTGACAAATAGGCAAAATATCTCGTATCGTCTGCCTGTAAACTAACTTGACGACACTCAGGTTTTTAGCCAATTCAATGCTGGCAAACGCCTGCTTAACCAGGCTGGCTTAAGCGGGCAGCGATACAGAGACCATTCAACGACAGGGACATGCCATGACCGACTTTGCACTCAAGCTTCAATTCTCCAAAGCAGACACTGCAAGTTTGAATCAGCGGGGCTATCTGGTGGCAATAATCAAGGGGGTGGCTGCCAATGTGAATCAAGCACGCCTATGGGTTACATTTGCGCCATTTGAACAGAATTTTGTTACATGGAATTCGACCTGCGGACTGTTTGGCTCACCTGACCCCGTAAGTATCAACGCAGCGATCACAGCATATTCTTCAGAATTCCCGGCCACTCCGGGCATGGTCTATCCATTTCAATATAATACTTTCGGCACAGCAGAATCATCCGGCCCGGCAAATAGCTACAGTATACAAAATGCAGATGGCCGCCGGATTACTTTCGGCATGTTGCAATCTGTCACGGCAAATGGCAGCACCTACAATGCGCAACCCACAAGTGTTATCGCCGTCGAAACCAATATGACCCTGCAACTTGAAGCGACTGACATCGTATCGGTTTTTATGTTTCAGACGACACAAAACGACAGCGTCGTCGTCACCAATGAAACAGCCGCGCTGGAAATTGACATGAGGAACAATCCGCAACAAACCATCCATTTTGACGGGACACAGTTTGTTGTTGGGGTTTTGCCTTAAACTTATTCATTCAATACTCATGAATGTGGCGTCGTCGCTTCCGGCAAAAGCTTTGCCAGATTCTTTTTGGCAGATGTATTGTTTGGATCAAGCACCAGCGCACGGCGGTAATGGGTAATGGCAGCAGCAGTATCTTCGTTGGCCAGATAAGCTTGCGCCAGACTATCTTCAGCATTGCTGCTGTTGGGATTCTTTGAGACGTTAAGTTGAAAAATGGCGAGTGCCTCGATACGGCGATTGGTCGCCATCAGGCGATATCCCCAGTCGTTCAATTCCAGTTCCGGCCATTTGATGCCGGGGTCTTTTGCAGCGAGTTCAGCAGCGACTTTAGCCGCCTGATGATAGCCACGCTGATCCAGGGCAATACGCAGCGCGGCGACGCCGGATAGCGGTAAATCAGGTGCATAAATAGCCGCAACTTTGTCGATAAAATCTTCTGGAAAGCTGCCGGTGAGATTGGTGAGGATGACGACTGCGACATCGTCATCGGGGTAGATAAAAAAGGCCGCGCGTCCGCCTCCTGTCATGCCAGCAGCGCGATGTGTTCCACGATCCAGTATCTGCCACCCCATACCCCATTGCCCATTCTCGCCATTGTTGAAAGCCACGGGTGTCCATAAGCTTGCAAGACTTTCCTTGTTCAAGACTTCTCCGCTCTGAAGAGAAATGATCCAGCGCGCCATATCACTCGCTGTACTGTTCAGCCCGGAAGAAGCACGCCGGAATGGCAAGAAACGCTCTGAAGTTGCACGCAATAAGGTGGCAGCCTCGGTCCAGGAATTGGACAGACTGGACGACGTCCAGCGATAGGTCGGTGCCCGTTTGGGAATAACATCATACGTATCTCCGTAAGCAGTGTGTGCCATGTCGGCGATCTTGATCTGCGCAGCGGCCAGTGGTGCATCCAATGGACGTCCTTCGATCAGGTTCACTACTTGCTGAACCAGCGTGTAATTGGTCTGGCAATAGTCGAAACGCTCTCCTGGCGCAAAGCGGACCGGGCGTGTCTGCACCCATGTCCACGCCGCTTTTGCGTCTGTTTCAACCGTTGGCGCACCCATCACATCGGGCAGGCCAGACATATGACTAAGCAATTGACGTATCGTCACACCACGCCAGGCTTCAGGAAGATCGGCCACATAACTACCGACCGGCTTGCTGATATCCAGTTTTCCTTCTTCGGCCAGACGTATCGCCGCCACCCCGGTAAAGGCCTTGGTAATCGAATTGATTGCAAAAACAGTGTCGTCTTCAACGGGCACACCAAATTCTATACTGGCGGTTCCATAGTGACGGGACAAGACAATGTGTCCATCCTTTACTACCGCGACCTGCATCCCGGGTATGCGTGTCTTCGTCATTTTATCGCGCAGGTAGGCATCCACCTGATCAGCCTGGCTCGTAGCCAGATCCAATGTTTGCGCGGATGCTGTCATCGATATGACGACAAGAACAAGCGCGCCCCAGAATTGTTGACGCATGAGTTTTATCCTGACCTGGTGAGATATCTTGGTGTATGGCAAGGGCGAACGGCAGGCAGAAATACATGGATTCATTTCAATGCCAATATGTCCTTATGTTTGTCATCAAAAGCGTGATGAAGTTCCGCCTGTTTTAAAGCAACGGTCAGCTTGATATCCACGTCAAATGAAGCTTGGGCTTTGCCGTATCAGGAATAAAAGTCAGCCATGCATTATTTGGAATGTATCAAAAACGCAACGCCATCAAATAGACCACAAGCAGGCTTGACCAGCCCAACCTGGGCTTGAGACATCTCACTTTCTTGATATGGAACAGGTATGAAAATCTTCCCTTTGATTGGCTGTACCCTGACATTGCTGCTTGCCACTCAGGCCCAGGCAGCGAATAGCGGGCGTTGCGAACGCACAATCGCTGCCAACGTGGTGGCAATTGACCAGGCGATGATGATTAATCGCCTGGGGACTTCGCAACCGGGCGGCATGGTTTATGCGCTACAAGGTGATGTGGTCGCTGTTAGCGGCACCAGGCCAGAGCCAGGCAATGCCCAGTTGCGGCCCGGAAAACGCCCGCGCCCCATGGTCTTGCGGGCGAATGTGGGCGACTGCCTGGTGATCAATTTCCAGAACTGGCTCAAGCCGTCCAATGTCAATCCTAAACCGCCAGCGAGAAAAAACGGTTGTGTTGCAATAAGGATTTGACGTTGAGTTGAGTCGAGCAATCTAAGCAGAAAGTCCACGGTGTGGCCAAGTCTGTCTACTGCTCGATACAGATATTTCCACTGCTTGCCGACTTGGATGTAAGTCTCATCCATTCGCCAACTGCGGCCAACCGGCCGCTTGCGATGGCGAAGCACCTTGGCCAAGACCGGCAAGATCCTCAACGCCTACCGATGCATCGTGGTGTGATCAACTTCCACACCACACTCGGCCATCATCTCCTCTAGATTGCGCAGACTCAGCGCATACGCCGCATACCAACGTACACACAACAACATCACATCAAGTGGATAATGCAAGCGCTTGAGTACTCTACGAAGAACCGATTCTTCCAATTGGATCGACAGTGATTTCATGAATGCCATTCTAGCACTCCGACTTTCGCCTTACCGCAACAGAACCCTGTAACCTACACCCCGATTCCAAGAAGATATTTAGCCCGAACGATCACAGGTTCAATCAAGCCCCATCCAAGTTGGTGCTGCTTGAAATCGCGACCCCGGCAGCGGTATCACATACAGACCAGAAGCCGCGCGGTGACGTTTTACACTAAAACCGCCGCGTGGTGCGAACCCGCTACGAAATTCGTGCATTTCTTCCAGCGTATCCACCAAGCGCTCTCGGTCTAAGGTGCGTCCAGTATTTTCCAGCGCGACAAGCAAAAGCTGGGCGGCCGCCAGCAAACCAAGCTGCCGCACTTGCTCATGCGCGTTGCTGCCAGCGTGACCGACACAGCGGGCATACACTGCGCGTGCCTCGGTGCTGATATCGGTCGCCAATGCCGGTGCGGTCGTGATGGCACGCATTTGGTTAGCATTTCTCGGCAGATGTTCTGGCATCTCTTCCCAAAGTAGTAATGGCTGCCATTGTTGGCGACTTGCACTGGCGATAAAATCTTGAAAATACATCTCGTTACCCAGAAGTAGTACGCTTTCGATACCCTCGGCGCGCAAATTTGCTACCACTTCATCAACCCCTGTTGCTAAGATCGGCGTTGGCCTGACTTTAGTGAGCGGCTGTAGAGCGGTGATTGCGCCATCCAGCAACGCGCTAGATGTTGCTCCCTCAGGATAGACAATGGCAAGCGGCGACGCCGCCGAACGCTTGAGCGGTGTGGCATAGCTGGCCAACGTCCTAATCCTCTCCAGGCTGCCTGGATAGAGGGAAAAGTGGTAGCGACTATATGGGGCTAATGAATCAGCAAGCACAGCCACTACTGGCATTGTCGGGGGAGTCGATGCAGTATTGGTATCACTCGCCAGAACCGCCAGTACTGGTGGCGTACCTGGTCGGGGCGTGGCGACATTCATGACTAAAACGAGGCGGC
This sequence comes from Undibacterium sp. Di26W, assembly GCF_049340265.1. Taxonomy (NCBI): domain Bacteria; kingdom Pseudomonadati; phylum Pseudomonadota; class Betaproteobacteria; order Burkholderiales; family Oxalobacteraceae; genus Undibacterium; species Undibacterium sp. Di26W. The sequence goes on along the minus strand of NZ_JBMPOR010000001.1, from coordinate 292,674 downwards.
GTCGAAAAACGCCCCCTTTGCGGTTGACGTTCTCGACCCAGGCATTCAACAATTTCTGATCTGATTGCGCCCGCCTGGCGAGTTTGGGATCGGTTGGCAACGCGATTCCAATACGGATGATATCGTCGCCCACACCTTCATCCGCAGGAGTTAGGTTTTTTAGATAAGCCAGCAAATCCGTTGTTTCCATTGCGGACAAATCGAAACGCGGCATGCTTGAATTGAGCGCCTGGCCGCTCGGGTCCTTGCCTGTGGTAAGCGCAATGAAGAAACTTGTCGCGTCATAAGGGGCGCGATGGCGACCGTCGGGCCGAACAAGGTCGTAGGGTTTAGAAAGTACACCCCAACGGATGTCGCCCGATGTGATGCCGCCTTCAGTTTTGCCCCGCGCTTGATAGCCGTGGCAGTTGACGCAGGCCACAAACGCATTTGGTAGCGGGGCACTGGTGTCGCCACTAAGCGCTGTGAGGGGCCGCCCATCCTGATGCCGCCCTTGATGATAGATGCTCTGGCCGCGCGCCAACTCGCTCGACAGTTGTGCTTCCGATGCTTGCGCACATACTGCGTCGATTGACATGAATGCGATCAGGCAAGTGAAAAAAATGGACGAAATACCGCTTTGCCATCGAAATCGTGCTGCCGGGTTGTGGCTGGCCACCAGCTTAGTGTCCATCGTTTATGACACTGGCGACGATGGGCAGTAGTTCGTTAGCCGAAGCCAAGCCGTTGGCCTTCTTCCACAGCCCGGTTTTTTCATTGCCGATGAGGAGAAGATTGGAATGTGCATCACGTGATTTGACAAATTGACCTAGCTTTTCGAGTACTAGATTAACGTTGGCCTGATCACCGCTCAGAAACAGCCAACCGGGCTTGGCACCCAGCTGTCTGGCGTAATCCTTTAGTTTTTTCGGCGTGTCAGTCAGCGGATCAACGGTAATGGACAAGAAAAAAACGTCTTGGCCTAGCCGATCACCCAATTGTGTTTGAATGCGAGCGAGTTGTGCGAAGGTCATCGGGCAGGTCGCGTTGCATTCCGAAAAAAAAGTGCTAATCACGACGACACGGCCTTTGACCAAATCGCTGTAGAAACGATGTGCATTGCCATTTTGGTCAAGCAGCGGTAAGTCGGGGAAATAGCTGGCGGCGGCGCTTGGTGGCGTTGCTGAGATGTTTGCCGCTTTCGCACTAGCGAGTTCGCGCATGGTTTGAGCCAAAACGCCTGGTGCGGTGCTGCCTCCGACGCGCCGCCACGTATTCGTATCAGGATTTCCCAGCAGAAAATTGCCGCTGTGGAGATTTTTATCGGCTGAATAGACCTGCAGCGCCCGCAACAAGGTGTTGATGTCGCGTTCTTTCCCAGTGACCAGTGTCCAATCGGGGGCAGCGCCGAAATGGCTCTTCCATTCACGTAGGTGTTTGGGTGTGTCGTTGCCGGGGTCGATGCTGATCGAGATTACACGCTGATGCGGGTCGCGATTTTTTTCCAATTCACGACTGAGTGCCGCCGAACTAGCCCCAAGTAGCGGACAAACCGCACTGCAGCCGGTGAAAATAAAATTCACGGCAACCACATTTCCCTTCACAAGATCGCGGTAGAAATGCAACGTTCGCCCGGATTGATCCTGCACTTCAATGTCGGGAAGCGGGTCTGATGTCGCAGTCGCAGCCGCGACCGTCGGAGCCCAGACCAATCCCGTACCAAAGGCGATTAAAGTCATCAAAAAAAGCATTACTGGCAAAGATCGAAAACGGGTCATAATGGTGGCTTTTCGAGGTTTTTTTCGACCGATTGGAGCACCAGGCAGGGCGCGCTATTGAGTGCTTTCCCCAGCGCCGCCGATTCGGCGTAAAAGTAATACAAGCCTGGGCTGGGCGGGGTAAACTCGAACGTCACCGAGCCGTCGGGCAAGAGAGTCATGTTATGGCGCTGGTGCCAGGTTCCGGGGGCCAGCACTGCACGCAAAGTAAGATCAGGCGGCACGACGGGCAGGGCTGCATTGGGTGAGCTTGGACTTGGACTTGAGCTTGAACCGAAGCGAAAAGTCAACCGTGCGATTTGCCCCGGAACAATGGTCTGGTTCGGCAATGCCACCAATGTCGTTGTCGGGCCAGTCAGTACCTTATTTGGTACCGGACTCTCGACAATGTTAGTACCGAAAGCGTGGATGATCCTTGGAGTGGACAGGAAAAAAATGGTGTCATACACCCCCGCAGCGGGAAGCGCAGCGGTGGTTTCGTATACGCCAGGAAGCACTTCACGCAGGCTGCGGTCAAGCACCAGAACGGCGCGCGGCTCGCGGCCATAGTTATCGAAGGTGCCCATCGGTGCAGCCATGCCTTCCATGTAATAGTAGAGCGATTTATCTTTGGGATTAGTGACGACAACAGCGGTCTCGCCGGGGGCTGGAACAATGCTGTCAGCCAGATTGGAGCGGGGGCCGAAAGCGTGTTCGCCACCGACGAACTCGGCAAGCGGTAAGGGCAAGCCCTCGCGACCGATTTCTTTGAGCGGAATCATGCCCACGCTGGCGCTGCCGCGCCGTCGCACGAACACCATATCGCTGGAAAAGGCGACTTGCTCTGGCGCTTGATCGATACTGGCGCGCTGAATAATGCGGTTGCTTACCGCGTCAAGAATCAACAATAGATTCTGGTTGGGGGCAGTGATCAGGCCATAACGGTCGCCCGGCGCAAAGCGAATTTGCGCCATTCCTGCCACGGCCGGCACGTGTGCTACGACTTTCTGTGTGCTGGCATCGACCACCGTGATGCTATCCCTGGTTTGACTCCACACATACACCGAATCGCTCAGCGCAGAATAGACAATGCCGGTGGGACGGTCGGCAAGTTTGAGGTCGCGCACTTTTTTCAGGCTGTGTACGTCAATTACCGAGAGTGTTTGGTTCTGCTCATTGGCAACAAAGGCCCAACGGCTATCGGCAGAAAACGCGATGTGGTGCTGACCGTTCCCGGTGACGATACGCGTGACGACTTCAGGCCGGTCAGCTGCCATGACGGCGACACCGGCTTGCGCGTCATCTGCCGCCGCACAGTCAACCCACACATAATGAGCGTCTGGCTGCAGTACCAGTCGGCTCGGTTTAGCGCAAGGGGTGAGGGTGGTCGATACTGTCCAGCTAGCGGTATCGATGACGGCAAGCTTATCTGTGGCAGCCGTGGTGACGTAAAGCAATGTGCTACTGGCATTGAACACCCAGTCAGTACCGATGCCTGGTAGCGGAATCAGGGCTAGCAGTTTCGTGCCGCCAAAGCCAAACAGCGGGTCAACCACGTTGATGCTGGCATCATCGTTGAGTGTGAGAACTTGAAACGAGTTGAAGTCGGCGTCGGCCTTGGAAAAAATCGAGCCACCTAATAATTCTTGAACCTTTTCCGTTAGCGAGTGTGGGCGAAAATCACCAGTTTGGGTTTGGTTTTCAATTCCGCGTCGGCTCAACCATGCCGCCGGGTGTAGCCGTGTCAGTGGTTTCCCGCTGGTGGTGTCGGTGATGGTGAAGCGCACCCGCGCTGCCTCCCTGGCCGTTGCTGTGCCAACCGCCCCCGTCGCCGGATTCACCGGCAGCAGGGAAAAAGCGACTGCCACACCGTCCCGCACCGTGGTATTGAGGGCCGTCGCACTGTCCGCTGCCTGGGGCTGACTGGCAAGCAATGCGATTGCCAGCAAAGAGCCGCAACAAAAAACCGCAATGCGTGAGCTAGGCATCACTATTTCACTGCCTCAGGCAAGTCTGCCAAGCGCTGTTTATGTGTTTTATTACGATTTTTAAAACGCTTCACGATGGCCGATTCTTCAACAACGACTTGTTTGCTTGCAGCCTGTTCTTCGACATCAGTGGCGCTCTTGAGCAGGTTGCTGCCGTCAGCCTGGACAGGCAAGATCGTCGCTTGCGATCCCTTGCCGTCTTGGACACGGAAGATACCCCATTGGCCTGCGACAAAATCCCCACCACCGAAGGTAATCAATGACCGATAGAGGTAATCCCCCTTCACCTTCTTTTCGCCTCCTGCACTAGCGATCACGGCTTCAAAGCGATTCCTGGCACCGTGCCCGCCGCGTGCGCCAAACCATTGCGAGAGCGGGTTGTACGCTATTGTGCGGCTGTCGTTGGAGTACGGTTCTTCCTGGAAAACGTGACCGTCGATGGTCAGCGTTTCACCATCCGCACCGGAGCCACTGGCTGGATGGAGCATGCGAAAGCGTACTTCACTGCCAGGTGGGGCGGTGTAAATCGGCGTTTGTGGATCGAGATTGCCAACTTGCCAGTTCGAGGTGGCGGCTTTGAAATCGGGTGGTAGACTTGAGCTAGTCGGAAAACGATACGCCATTGGCTCAGTACCATAGTTGATGGCGTGCGTAGCCTCAACCCCTGGAGTACCCGTCTGCAGATTCAAATCATCTTGAGCAATCATCACAAAATCACGGAACGTTTTTTTACCATAGGTCACCGTTGCCGCAGCGCGCATATTGCTGTCTTCCTTCCAAGTTGCACCTTCTGGTTCAATGATCAATGCACCAACCATGCCTTGAGTATGCTGCAACAGCGGATCAGACGGGTTGAGGTTGATGGCGCCAAGTTCAACGGGCGTCTCCTTGAGCTTGCCGTTTTCAAATTCCAGTGTTCCGGCATACCAATAGACGGGGGCCGCAGTCTGGCCTGGCGCAACGGTGACAGTTGAATTAAAGCCGACATTCAAGCCATTACCACGCGTGATGTCATAGCCAACAACTTGTGGGTTGAGGCCCACATGTTGCGAAGTATTCATGGTGACATTCCCGTTAGGCATATTATCGTAAGGTGCCAATGCCTCCGTGTTAGATTTAAAAACAGCAGGCAATTCGCTGGGCTTGAACGCATTGATGAGGGTTAGCTTAATCCATTCGCCCGCAGCGGCACGCAGGATCAGCGGTTCGATCGGCACACCGGGTTTGAGTTTCCCCTTGGCGTCGGGCGAGGTAAGGTCTTCCGCACGGAAGTAGATCAACGCATTCGGATTTTGAATGTTATTCGCTGATCCAGGGACTGGCTTTATGCGATTCTCTATAACTTGACCACGGTTGTTGTACACCAGCGTGCCGCCTACAAGTGCCTGCTTTGCAGTAGTCGCGACGACTGTAAAACTACGCACCTTGGCACCTGGTGGTGGCTCGATAGTGGCAACCATGGGTGTGGCGGGCGGGAGGTTGTTGGGCAACGGCACCAAGTGATCCACTTTTTGCTTATAGGAGCGCATGAATCCCCACAAGCCATTGGTGATGCCGTCAGTGCCTGCGCTAGCGTTATACAGGTGATCTGCAAAAGGCATCTTGGTCGCTGCGGTCGCCAAGGGCAACTGGAACAACATCTCGTAGTGCTCAGAGATACCCATGGGTTGGTTGTTGCGGAACCCCGTGTTGGCAGAGCCGGGTTCGTAGAGCCACTTTACCCCATCGATGGAAAAGAAATGCGGGTTATGATGCGCGCCCACCAGTGTCCGTACCTGCACCTTGTCGCCCGCATAGGCGCGAAGTATCGGTGTAAAGGGGTCGGTGGGCTGCACTTTCGCATAGTCTGCCGGTGCACCGCTGCCATTCATGGTTGGCGCAATATTGGCGGGGAACTTGAAGCCAGCAGGATTATTTATATCAATTGGTGTTCCTGGGAGTGGCTGCACGTTGAGTGATTTATCGGCACGGATGATTGATGCATACGCAAACGACAGGTCACCTTCGTGATTAGTTGAAGCGACCTGGCCAGTAGCTGGATTCCACACCCGTGCTGGAATCGGTTCGGCACGGTAGTTCAGCGAAAACGCGCCCGGCGCTCCAGGGGTACTGATGAGCGTCGGAAACGGCGCGCCACTAGATTGGTTGACTGGATCGGCACCAGTCGGGTTGATGGCGAACTGAGGTGACGACCAGCCGACCGGGCTATTTTGTGGCACTGCCTGATAGGTGCCAGCAACTGCGGGCGCTGGCGCGGGTTTTAGCAAGTAGTTGTCAGGCACGCCGATGACTTTCTCGCTCTCGATGAGGAGATCAGAACCCTTGGCAATAATTTTCGCATTGGCTGCGAGGGTCACACCGTTATTTGCAAAATAGGTGCTGATCGCAGGCGTGACCGGGCCGACCACAGGTACTGGACTGAACACCGTGGTAAACAGTGGTGTCGTGGGCACACTACGCACGGACGGGCTGCCTGCCGTGTAGGCGAGCTGGAAGTCGGCAAACTCCAGGGCAAATTCGCGATAGCTGTCGGCCGAATTGGCAGTCACAATGTTGGCCTGCCAACTGGTCGGCCCTCCATCGCTACGTTGCGCTTTGTCATAGAGCAAACCGCCCGAAATTGGATCAAACCATCTGGAGCCTTGCGGTTCGACCAACAGGCCACCGTACAGGCCGACCTGTTGGTGGGTCGATGGGCCAAAATGATCATGTGTGAACACGGTGCGCAGGGTGCGGTCGTCACCTTGGTTGTTTTCGATGGGATCGGCCTGCCAGCGTTGTATCGTGGTCTGTGCGCCCACCCAATTTTGACCAAGCGGTGCCTGACCGAAAACCGCGGGCGCGGATTTCGCGGTGAGCTTAGTCTGTATGGTTCCCTTGAACTGGGTTTTGGCATCGAAGTTAAAAATACCACCCTGCAAGTTCATCGCATCGATGCGGCCACGCACTTCATCGGGGCTGAAGGTACCGTCTTCGTAGTTCCAGCCATTACCTGCACCGTCGGAGGCGAGCACATCAAACTTCACGAGGTGAATATGCTGGCCGATGATGTCAGTCGGCGTACGCACTTGAAAATCATCGAGATCATAGTAGTCAGGCACTAAATTGGTGTGCCAAAATTCGACTGTCTCGTTGCTGTTGGCACGGAAAAACAGCGGTTGAGGCGCGCGCTCACCTTTCAAGGTCGGGGCAACATCCTGCCATAAGGTAAGCATGCGCTGTTGCGGATAATGCCAGCCTTGTTTTGTCAGTACTGCGTCGGTCTGGATAGCCGCTGCCTGATAGCGCCGGGTATTGCCCAAACTCAGGCCATTGCCATTGCTATTGACACCGGGATTAGCAAATGGTGCACCGGGCACGGGTGGCAAGCCGTTGAGGATGAAATTACCGGGCGCGCCGTTGGGCAGCACCGACGCACGGGTGCGCGTCGAATGCGCTGCCATCGCCGCTTTTTCGACCGCCGTGCCTTCTTCTGGCAGTGCGAAAGCAACCAAGCCGCCAGCGATGGGCGCGCCCATTTTGTCGTAGGCGATGAAATCCTTGCTGAAATCCCAGCGCGTATGCAACTCGTGCACGATGGTGCCGTCCATCACCTGATGACGCGGCAGGCCGCCGTCAAGGTAAATTTTATTGCCTGAGGCATCAAGTTTGGGCTTGCCGTTGAGCTCTTCCCATGCGAAGTCGATCGGTGGATGGGGCGCACGGTGGCCTGACACACCAGGGACAAAGTATGGATATCCCGGATTGTCATAAATCGGCTCGCCGCTAGCGGTCTGGCCTTTCGCGCTAACTTCGACCCGTGTGCCCTTGTCGATCAACTGCACCAAGGCAGGCGCAGGGGCCATGGCCAGCGTCGGCAGTGGGACGATGGCTGGTATCGGTGTGCCAGCGGTGATTTCAGCGTCAGGCAAAGCGCGGTTCCAGCCGGGGGTTGGTATGCCATTGGCATCAAGCCTGGTACCCGCTTCAAAAACGTCATGTACCCGCCACAACGCCCACATACCACCGGCGAAATGGGGGTAGAAATGGCAATGGAAAATCGAATCACCAACCGTTTCGTTCAGGTTGCCACTACCATTAAAAGCCATTTCAAGTGAATAGGTCGAGCCAGGCGCAATCAATTGACTATCGAGGTAATGCGAATCATCGCTGTTGGGCGAACGTAACCACTGGTGTGCATGCAAGTGGTGGACATGGGTAATACCCTGCCCGGTATGCAGCAGACGCATGGTCACATGATCGCGCATATAGCTGTGATAGACGTTGGAGGGATCATCAGGATAGTAGGCCTTGGTGGCACGCAGGCTTGCGGGAACTGGCGAAACAGGTGAACTTATTGGTGTATCGGTGGGGGGTGGCACTGCAGCGCCACCAGCGGTAAAGGGCATGACAGCGTTGGCAGGCACATTGACCACCATCGCAGGATCACCATTAGACCAAGAACTCAGGAAAAACTCTTCAAACTTCAAATCAACCGACTGTTTGCCGCCCATAGGGCCGACCCCCAACCGACTAGCCAGCACCTCGGCACCAATACCCGCTGCGCCATAGTTGATGGCGAAAGAATCACTGCCTGCACCGAGAACACTGCTGAGCGGATGATTCTTAGTAAACTGTGGAAACGCCTGCTGTGCGGTACTAAAAACTTCGTGATACATCACGGCAAATTCGCGAAACGGTTGACGCCGTTCGGGGTAGGTAGGATTTGCGTAAAAGTCTGGCCCCTTTTCGGTAAACGGGAATTCACCCCCGCCAGGGCCAGTGACAATCGCACCGAGGTCGGTGTAGATCAGCTCGTCGCGACCATCGCCAATGGGCTTCGTCATCTTCAAAATGGGTTGCCCGGCACGCGGGTTACCGTGTGGAAAGGTGGCGTTGTAGTTAATCAGTGGGCGTCCGTCAGGCAAAGTCTGGGTTGAAGCCAGCAGCATATCGGCGTTGGTCACTTGACTGCGATACCACTCGGAATTAGGCGGCTCAACCACCACCGCGCCGAACAAACCCGCTGCCAACTGGCCGTTCCAGTCACCCGCAGCGCTGTAAAGCATGTAGGTACCTTCTTCCTTTGCGATATAGCGGTAGTTCATCTGCTGCTTGGGGGCAGCGTAGGCATTGGCATTTTTGCCAACCCAAGTGGCGTCATTATTGATGCCCGGCCCAGACTGTGGGGGATTGCCACGTGCAAATGCAGTTGCAACGCCATTCGCATCCAATTCAAGGCCCGCGATATGCACACCAGCCGACGTTGTGCTAACGCCCCCCGATGAGGTGAGAAGATTGGTAAACTTGATTTCTAGCGTTTGGCCAACCGCCACCCGCAAAACAATTGGGCGCGGACGCTTATCGGCGCGCAATGCAACGTGCCCGGGGCACAGTGCCGGTGCTGCGCAATTGCCGTGCGTATCAGTGGATACCACATCGCGTTTGAGTGCGAACATTTTGCCGTTGGGTTGCGACGCGCCGAGGCGGTTGAACCACCAAGGCTGATCAAGCGCGACGACATCCACGAAAATCGTTTTGGCACTGGCCGCATTCGATGCCAGATTGTTAGCACTGGAGCTGTGACTCAGTACCATCGCCATGACACACGTTATGAGGGACAGCACAGATTTGGCAGAAGAACGAAGGCGATAGTTCATGGAAGAAACCCCCCACTAAATTTGATGAATGGAAAACCCAAATCACACCGCTTGTTTTACCTATTCCGTGCAAACCAGAAAATGGCAAATTAGATAATATGAATATTATACTAAGTTAAATTAAATAAAAGTAAATATTTTTTGATAAAAATACTAGGGTCTGTTGACGTTTCACATAGGCAACCATAAAAAGGCGCAGGCCATGGGGTTCTGTCGCAATAAGATGGCAACGTTAAAATAGCTAACATGAAAACTATGGATTGTGTTGCGATAAGGATTTGACGTTGAGTTGAGTCGAGCAATCTGCCCAGAAATCAAAAGGCCAAGCTATAGAATTGTTGGGCAGCGGACGCAACTTGGTGAAACTTGCGAGTCAGTGGCACATTAAAAACAAGTAGCTTTAAATAAGCTCACTCCAGCACTACCTGCGACGATAATATCGAGTGCACCATCATTGTTGATATCCCCGGTTGTAACTGCATACGCGCCGCTGCTGTTGAGGCTGATACTACGGATAAATGTGCCCGTACCGGTACCAGTAAAGATATCCACGGTATTGCCAGTAAATGTGGGTACAAGAATGTCTGTAATGCTGCCGCGCAGCTTCGCAACAGTGACCGCTACGGCCGGGCCTGAACTTGCATAGGTTTGTACCGTAGCAAAGTTGCCGTCGCCTTTACCCATAAACACGCTGATGCTGTTGTCACCCTGATTCGCGACAACCAGGTCTGCCAGTCCATCGCCATTAAAATCACCCGTTGCAAGACCAAAAGGGCTTGTGCCAACACTCAGCGTGCTACCACTGCTAAAGCTGCCATTGCCTGTGCCAAGCAGCAGTGTTACCTTACCAGTGCTGGCGTTGTTGACAACGGCCAGGTCCATACGCCCATCACCATTAAAATCGGCAGCGACTATGCCATGCGGCACCGAACCGGCTGAAGCACTGATTTGAGTTTTAAATGTGCCATTTCCATTTCCCAGCAAAGCACTGACAGAACTGGCGGTGGAATTTGCTACTGCAATATCTGCGATCTTGTCGCCATTCAGATCGGCTACAACCAGGGCGCGCGGCTTGCTTCCAGTGGAATAGCTGATGGCAGTAGCAAAAGTACCGTCACCTATATTCAGTAAAACGCTGATTTCACTGCCACCAAAATTGGCAGTAGCGATATCGGGATAACCGTCACCATTAAAATCAGCGACTACCACTTGATATGGATTGCTGCCTACATGGTAAGTGACGGCATCACCGAAATTACCGCTTCCCTTACCGATCAATACGCTGATCGTACCAGCATCCAGATTGGCCGTAACCAGATCCAGAACGCCATCCTTGTTAAAGTCACCGCTGGCGATAGCACGCGGATTGGCACCGACAGTAAGTATTGATAACTGACTATAGCTGCAGGTAACAGCACTTGTCGCGCTCGACGACGAACCCGAAGAGGTGGTTCCTGTTGTGGTATTTGCTGTTGTTGTGGTGGTCGCAGTCGTTGTATTAATGACCGATGTACTCACTGTGGCTGCGTTGTCCGATGTTGTACCACCACCGCATGCACTGAGAGAAAAACAAGCGAAAGCGTAGCTAAGCAAGCGTCTTTTTAAGTAAGTAAAAGAGGGCATATTATTGTCAATTTATTTTTTTGCACGCAATCAGTTTCACTGAATGTGTCGATAATAAATGTAATAGAAAATTATCTATTCATTTATTGAACGCATTTGAATTTCAACCCATTGAGTAATCTAATCGCTTCATTGGCAAATGAAAATTTGATTTACCTGGTTTTACATTCGTTACCGTGGAGCGCTATGGTGAGGAAGAATTTCTGGTGTTGTTACCTGGTCAGGGTCAGAAGAAGGGAGAGTGAAGAGTCGCGTTGAAACCTTGTATCAGATCATGCAGTCGCAACCAACCATTTCATTGAGCGTTTACGAGGGGGTGAAAGAGGGGGGGGAGCCGATCACCGGTGCTGCCAGCCTGAACACATGCGCGGTGATTATTCTGGATCAAGGCCCCTCATAAAGCTAGCCCTGCCAAAACCTTCAAGCGCCATGGCAATCATTGTCAATATGTTTGATCGGTAAAATTATACGAAATTTTGTTCCTCGACCTATTGCCGTACTTACGTCAATGTGGCCATTGTGTTTCTGTATGATTCCATAAGACAAAGACAGGCCCAATCCTGTACCTTTACCGATCGGTTTAGTGGTAAAGAAGGGGTCAAAAATTCGAGGCAAGACATCTTCTGGGATGCCGCTGCCTTTGTCTTCGATTTCTATCCAGACCTGCTCATTCCCGGTTCCTGTCCGGATAGTAATTTGCCCACGGCTCGATACAGATGCGTGCACCGCATTGACCACAAGATTCATGATTACTTGATTGATTTGAGATGGCATGCATTCCACTTCAGGGATAGCACCATACTCTTTAATTACATCTGCAGAGTATTTGATTTCACTAGCTATTATATTTAGCGTGGATTCTATACCTCGATGGAGGTCAGCCCATTCCCATTGCTGGGCTGTATCTGTTCGAGAAAAATCCTTCAGGTCTTGAATAATTTTACTGACACGTGTTATTCCATCCTTGGATTCGTTGATAAGATAGGGAATATCGTCTTTTAAATACTGTAATTCAATGCGTTCACGTAAATTTTTTATTTCTGTAACAAGTGATGGCGAAGCTATGTGGCCCTCGGCATTTTCATAGGCAGTCAGCATTTCGAATAGCCGTTCAAGATACGTTTCCAGAGTACTGAAATTTGAAAATATGAAGCCGATAGGATTATTGATTTCATGCGCAACCCCGGCAGCGAGTTGACCAATAGATGCCAGTTTTTCTGATTGTATCAGTTGGCTTTCCAATAATTTCCGTTCATTGATTTCATTTTCCAGCAATCTATTTGCCTGCAATACTTCACTGTTTCGTTCTTGAACAATTTGCTCCAGGTGCTCCATTTTCAAGGCGGCTTGTTGGCCGCTGACCCATTTGGCAGTGAGAGTGTTGGCCAACTGGCGGACTTCAATCAGATCAAAAGGTTTTTTTAAAATTAATAAGCGGTCGCGTGTATCCAGGCGAGTTAATACTTCTTCCCAGGAATAATCGGTATAGGCGGTACAAATGACAATCTGTAACCTTGGGTCCAGTTGCCACAGGCGCTCTGTCGTTTCGACACCGTCCCAACCCGGAGGCATGCGCATGTCTATGAACGCCATCGCATAGGGTAAGTTGGCATCCAGTGATTTTTGCACCATCTCCATGCCGTCTTGCCCTTGATACGCAGAATCTAACTCAAACCCGACAAAAGAAGTATCCGCTTTTGTTCCGAATAACATCGCTTCTACATCATCAAGTTCTGATTCTGCTGAATTCCCAACGAGAATCTTCCGGAAGTCCTCATGGATCTGAGGCATGTCGTCTATGAGCAAAATACGTCTATTTGAAAAATAGTCCATAAATTTAACTATGCACTTTCATGTATTGAATTTTTTCAGAGTTTTTCGGATTTTTTTAATTCAACCTGCTTTTCGCAATGGATGCTTCTGATTGTCGACGGGTCTCAGACACGTTACGATCATATACCTCAAATGCCTCAGCCAAAATTTTTCGAAGTTCATGATTACTGAAAGGTTTGCCTAAAAATTTATAGATGGCACCCTGGTTAATTGCTGCAGTCATAGCGTCAAATTCCTTATAACCACTAAAAAGTAATCTAACCGTACCAGGGTACAAACGCCTAATTTTTGTCAACATCTCCACTCCAGTGGTTTCCTGTAGTTGTTGATCGCATAAAACTACACCAATATTATTACAGGCAAGTAATTCAAAAGCTTCCTCTGCACGATTGGCCAATAGTACGCGGTAGCCATCAAATCTTAATCCCCGCACTACTGCGCGCGTCATACCAGGATCGTCATCCAGTACAAGCAGGGTCCGGGTGAAGCAATCTTTTGATCTGGGTTCTGGAACGAGAAGCGGACCAGCCTGCAGAAAGGACATCAATTCTGGAGCTTGCAAGGCCGGACTAAAAAAATACCCTTGTGCCTGATCGCAACCACCTAAAGTCAGCAGGGCAACCTGACCAGCCGTTTCCACCATTTCGGCAACTGTTTTCAATCCAAGTTGATGTGCCATCACAATAATGGTATTGGCAATTGCCAGATTGTCTGGGCTACTGACAACATCATTGATAAAAGATCCATCTAACTTGATCTTGTCAATTGGCAGTGCTGCCAATGATCGTAAGTTCGAGTAACCTGTACCAAAGTCGTCAATCGCCAATTGCACTCCCAGGCTTTTAAGATCGGTCATGATCAAAATAATTTTTTCAATATTTTGAACGATCGTACTTTCAGCTAACTCCAACTCAATATGGCAAGGTTCTATATTATTCGTGGCTAAACAATCCGCAATGCATTGTTTTAGATCAGGCCATTCTACTTGTTTTGCCGATAGATTGATGCTTATGCATAGGGTAGGAAGATCCGCTTCCCGCCATGCCTTGCATTGTTCGCAGACTGTCCTTATCGTCCATGCACCTAGTGACTCTATTAAACCCGTTTCTTCGGCCAGTGGCAAAAATAGCGAAGGGGGGATATTTCCTAATTCAGGATGTTGCCATCGAAGTAGCGCCTCAGCACCAATTATTTTGCCATTGCGCAAATCAATTTGAGGCTGATACGCCAGCGATAACTGACGTTCATCAATTGCGCGTTGCAAGTCGATGGCTAGTTTTTTTCGCTCATCCAGGTGACGATGCAAATTCTCGTTGTAAATTTGCAGGTTGTTGCGCCCCATTTTTTTTGCCCGGTACATGGCGGCGTCAGCGAACTTAAGCAATTCATTTCCATCCATACCGTCTTCCGGGAAATTACTACACCCAATGCTGCAACTTATGTTGACTTCCCGGCCAGCGAGTATCAAAGGTTGGGCAACGCTTTTCACAACACGACCAATGGCAAGTTCGACATCGTGCGCCTGTCCATTTTGGTTATAGAGCAGCAAAACAAACTCATCTCCACCTAAACGAGCAATCGTGTCCGTTTCGCGCAAACAGGCGCCGATACGCAGAGCAACTACCTTCAATAATTCATCGCCGGCAGCATGTCCCAAATTGTCGTTGATCCATTTAAAACGATCCAAATCGAGAAAACATATCGCTAAGCGCCCTTCGTTTCTTTGTGCATGTGATATTGCCTGATGGAGCCGGTCCATTAACAAATGACGATTTGGTAAACCAGTTAATGCGTCGTAGTTAGCCTGATATTGCAATTGTTTTTGTACCCGTTTGTGTTCGGTCGCGTCCCGGATTACCAACTGCGTCGCTGATTTTCCTTGATAAGTGTAAGCAAGACGAGTTACCAAGACATGGATTTCGTCACCATCAAGGCGCAGTACTAATTCTTCGGCTAAAAGCTGAGTATCAATATTTTTTTCCAAAGTGCTGAGATGCACCGTGGCAGAGGGTGGGGGCGACACGAACAGTGATGCTATAGAGCGATTTAACAAGTCATCAATTTGGTGTACGCGAAACATGTCACAAGCGGTTCTATTTGCAAAAACAACTCTCTCTGAACGCTCAATCAAGATGGCATCTGGAGACAATTCAACGAGTAAGCGGTATTGTTCTTCACTCTCTTGCAGATTATGATTTGCGATCTCAAGGCTTGCTTGTGCTTCTTTTCGTACCTGCATTTCATTGGTAAGTTCTTTCGTCCGTTCTTGAACAATTTGTTCCAGGTACTCCATTTTCAAGGCGGCTTGTTGGCCGCTGACCCATTTGGCGGTGAGAGTGTTGGCCAACTGGCGGACTTCAATCAGGTCAAAAGGTTTTTTTAAAATTAATAAGCGATCGCGTGTATCCAGGCGAGTTAATACTTCTTCCCAGGAATAATCAGAGTATGCGGTACAAATGACAATCTGCAGTCTTGGGTCCAGTTGCCACAGGCGCTCTGTCGTTTCGACACCGTCCCAACCCGGAGGCATGCGCATGTCTATGAACGCCATCGCATAGGGTAAGTTGGCATCCAGTGATTTTTGCACCATCTCCATGCCGTCTTGCCCTTGATACGCAGAATCCAACTCAAACCCGACAAAAGAAGTGTCCGCTTTTGTTCCAAACAACATCGCTTCTACATCATCAAGTTCTGATTCTGTTGAATCTCCAACGAGAATTTTTCGGAAATCTTCATGAATTGGAGGCATGTCGTCTATGAGCAAAATGCGTCTGTTTTTCAGTGAATTCATATGCTCTCTTTTCCTGATTTTATCGGAAATTCGAATGTGAAAACTGCGCCTTTTCCCACGCCGTCGCTGCTTGCCGCTAAACTTCCACCCATCGATTTCGCTGCTAAAACACAACTATGCAGCCCAAAGCCATGACCATTTTTCCGGGTGGTGAATCCATGTGCAAAGATACGGGTGATATTTTCTGGGGGAATGCCTTCGCCGTTATCGATGACCTGTACTTGTATGGTTTTTTCTTGCGCTTGATGCATGCGCAAAGTGATCTGATGATGGTCACTTTGTTTACCGGCCATTGCATTTTTTGCGTTACTAATAAGGTTAATCAATATCTGCAGCACTTTATGCCGGTCCAGTAACATAGACGGGACCACGCCAAGCTCTTTGACGATCTTCACGTTGTGGCGTACTAATGAACTTACACTTATACGCAATGCGTCTTCAATAAGTTCGTCAAGTTGACAATATTCGAGCACACTTGATGTGCCAGCATATGACTGCTGTGTAGTAACGATATCTCTGATGTGATCAATACTGCTAACAAGCTGGGAAAGTTCGTTGATAATTGCTTGTTGCTCGTCAAGCATTGCGGTAGATAATTTACCAAGATAATCAGGTAATAATTTACCCTTTGGGTTTTTGGTGAAAAAATCTCCCAAATCTTCGGCATGTTCATCTATAAGTTGAACAGCTTTTCCTAGCCCGGCTATTTTAGATGCACGAATTCGATTACTGACTAATTCGGCTGAAACATTTACGCTGTTTAAAACATTACCTACGTTATGAAGTACGTTTGTGGCAATTTCCGCCATTCCTGCCTGGCGGGCAGTTGTGATCAATTCAGCTTGCAAAGTTTTTAATTCATGCGTGCGTTCTTGGACTCGTTGTTCCAAATTGTTGTTTGCATACTGCAACTCACCATTGATACGCTGTATAAGCGCATTGTTGCGAATTAAACGAATGGCAGCATATAAAAATAAGCCCGTCAGTGCAGCGGCAAATAACAATAGATAATATCGATATTTCTGAATTAATTCCGTGTTTAGTTGTTGTTCAATATTAAGAGAGTTATTGATCGCATCTATACTCGCAGCAGTTGGCTGGTTGGAGATGTCTTTTAAAAGTTCATTGACAATCCCGTGTTCTCGCAAGAGGGTTCGCACGTGAGCGGAAAATATGTCCACTCTTTCGGTGAAATTCAAGGGGAGATTTTTTGCCAGGCTTATTAATTGCACTAACTCAGATTCGATTTCGATTGCCTTTTCCTCCGACGCTGCCTGGTCATAGACCAGACAGGTCAGTAGTATTTTTTTTACACTGCCAGCAATTTTTTCAAAATTGGCAGCATCTTTTGCATGAGCGCGCAGGCTTTGAATATCTTCAGCTGCAGTTGGAAGAAACGCTAAGGAGTTTCTAAGGATGGCGTTGTGAGATTTGAAGCGTTCAATCAGAATTGATTTTTTCTGTAAGGTTTTCTCAAAAATTTTAATTTCATTTTCCAACTTCAGGTTCGTATTGTGATTGTTGTTTTCCGCAATCAAATCCAATTGTTGCTGCAATTTATCTAAATCTGAAAGTGGATCAACTAAGGGATCGTAAGTTTTATTGATTCCGACTTTGGACTTCATCACATCCAATTCCCAATGTGCGTCTAGCTGTTTAATTTGACGTAATAGGGCAATGTTTTCGAAATAGAGAGCAGGGTCGAAATTTTTTGTTTTTATATATAAGAAAAAGAGTGCCGAGGAAAGCAACGCGCCCAGAACGGTCATTGGGAGCCAGGTGAATGGATTATGCTTGGTTCTCATGGCTTATTGGGGAGTTCACCAGTTAATGTATTGAGAAACTTGACGATGGATTCTTTATCCTCTTTTGAAGCCACACGTCCAAGTTGATACTTAAACATAACGTCAACCGCATCTTCGAGTGTTTTTGCAGATGCGTCGTGAAAGTAGGGCGCGGTCAGCGCAACATTGCGTAGACTAGGTACTTTGAACACGTACTTGTCTCCTTCTTCTTTTGTGACAAGATAACGTCCAAGATCTGCTTCTGTTGGTTTTCCTCGCTGTTTAAAGTAGTCACCCATGACGCCAAATTTTTGAAACATGTTCCCGCCAACATTGACACCTTGATGGCAGGCTATACAGCCATACTGTTTAAATTTGGTGTAACCAATTTTTTCAGCATCAGAAATGGCTGAATTATCGCCACGAAGGTATTTATCGAAACGCGAATTGGGTGTGATCAAGGTGCGTTCAAAAGTGGCAATTGCATCCTGTATGTTGGCTTTTGTAACCCCATCTTTATAAGATGCAATGAAAGCTCGTTGATACTTTGTATCTTTAGATACTTTAAGTACGATCTCTTCCCATTTCGACCCCATTTCGGCAGGGTTTTGAATCACGTGACTGATCTGCGCTTCTAAAGAATCTGCGCGCCCATTCCAAAATTGCTTGAAATTGAATGCCGTGTTGAAAACGGTAGGTGTGTTGACTTCGGTCTGTTGTCCATTCAGGCCAATAGAGCGTGACAGTCCATCTGCGCCACCTTTTTCAAGATTGTGGCAACTTGCGCAGGATATTTTATTGTTTCCAGAAAGAAGAGGGTCACGAAATAGTTGCCGGCCAATTTCTGCTCTGGCTGGATTTTGATTCAGCGAAAAAGGGATGGGTTTAATTGGCTCATCCAGCGAGGCCGGCAGAGCAGAATTTGAAACCCCTGACATTAATAAAAGGGCAAATCTCAAAGAACTGAAAGACATCGATCTTCCTTTGCACAGGTTTCCATGCATGGTGTTCATTTGGTGGCAATTTAATAATACTATGAATCAAGAAAGGTGATTCAATTTATTAAATTATTATAAGAATGTCTTGGCACTTCGCTATTAACTTAAGAAACAACTGATCAGCACGCAGCCTCGTCGTAATCCGCAAAAATACCGGAGTGACTTTGAAAAACCAGATTTAATCAGGAATTTATTAATTTTACGGCAATAATTTTTCCGGATATGCAGGTATTATTGGTACATAGATATCTAAAATAGAAAAAGAAAATTTCTGTTTTGATATTTGTTGTTTTTAAAAAAAGTCCAGCTATATTGAAAGCATATAATTCTATATATGCATTCATTCACAAGAAAATGTGATGAGGTATCGTCAGGAGTTTGGATGAGAACGCCTAATACGTATCCGCGAATATTAATCGTCGATGACGAAGTACTGCATATGAGTGCGCTGTGTGATTTATTACGCGATCACGATTGCGACACTACCGGCTTTGTTTCTGGTTCGGAAGCATTGATTAAAATGCGGGAAACAACATTTGACCTCCTGCTTACTGATTTGATGATGCCAGAGTTCGACGGCATCGAAATGGTGAAAGCGGCTCGCCTTATTGACCCCGACCTGGCATGCATTATCATGACCGGGGAGGGCACGATAGCATCTGCTGTGGAAGCCATGAAAGTTGGCGCATTTGATTACATCATTAAACCATTCAAAATTTCTGCACTCCTTCCTGTGCTTACAAGGGCGCTGGAAGCACGGACATTGCGAATGGAAAACGCCAATCTTGAACTCCTGTTACACGCCCACGTCGATGAACTTGCCGTCTTGAACAAAGACCTTGAATTGGCCAAAACGCAAGCAGATATTGCGAACCGGGCAAAATCTACCTTCTTGTCCAACATGAGCCATGAGTTGCGCACGCCACTTAACGCCATCCTTGGCTTCGCACAAATACTAACGTCCGAAACGCTATCAACAACACTGGATGAAAAAAGAGAATTTGCACAGCATATAGAAGAAGCAGGAATTCACTTGCTTACTTTGATTAACGAAATACTCGATTTGGCGAAAGTTGAATCAGGTGCAATGAGCTTATCACTTGAGCCCGTTGCGCTTGAAGATGTATTTTCTGAATGCAGTACGATGATCGAACCTTTGTCAAAAAAGCGATCAATTGGTGTTGAATTCAAGCCCGTTCATGGCTTGCATGTTTTTGCTGACAGAATACGCTTGAAACAGATATTGATCAATCTGTTGTCAAATGCAATTAAATATAACCGGCCAGATGGCGTGGTTACAGTAAGTTGCGAAAAGACTGATGGAAAACAATTGCGTATTTATGTTCAGGATACCGGTATTGGTCTCACCGCAGCTCAACTCGACACTATTTTTCAACCATTCAATCGTCTGGGGCGTGAAGTTTTTGACGAAGAAGGTACTGGAATCGGCCTGGCATTAGTAAAGCATCTGGCCGACGCAATGCGTGGAAAAATTGGTATTTCTAGTGAAATAGGGGTCGGCAGTACCTTTTGGATAGAACTGCCTATGAGTGATCCTATGACGCCAGCCTTGATGAGTAGTGCCGTCGAAGGAGCGGTGCGTGAATCATCGAATGACTCCCTGGAAAAAGGACAAAAAACTTTACTTTATATAGAAGATAATCCGACGAACCTCAGACTGGTCAAAGAGCTCATGCGCTTTCGCCCCGATTTCAGTTTCCTGTCTGCATCCGATGGATTTTCAGGAATAGAAATGGCTCGCTTGCATTCACCTCAAATTATTTTGATGGATATTAATTTGCCTGGCATAGACGGAATTGAAGCCAGGCAAATTCTCAGTGAAGATTTAAGAACGGCACATATTCCTGTTATCGCGCTTACGGCAAATGCGATGGCCTCCGATATAGAAAAGGGGATAGCTTCCGGTTTCTTTCGTTATATCACCAAACCCATTGATATTACTAAATTTACTGAAGCAATAGACGCCGCCATGAAACTGAAGTGAAGTGAAGTGACATTTTTTCGCGAATCCATCCAGATGGTATGTATTTGAGGTTTGATTTCAGGTGCCACGAAAATTTGCTACCTGGTCTTGCAGTCATTTTTATGAAAGAGGGAAAAATATGGAGCATTTTTCTGACGTAAATATTGACAGTGTTGCGCGTATAGACCGTTGGCAAAAAGGGCGGCAAAAAGCATTCAAGGCAATTCCTCCTGCAGGAAAAATGTTTAAATATCTTGGTAAGGAATTTCTAGTCTACCCGGGTACATTTTGGCCATTTATCGATAGTCAACCGCTGGTCCAGAATTTCCGGATCAAACCCGGAGAAAGTGTGCTCGATATCGGCACAGGATCAGGCGTCATTGCAATTTTCGCGTGTTATCAGGGCGCCGCCAAGGTGCTGGCAGTAGACATCAATCCGTCAGCTATCAAGAGTGCGAAGCATAATGCGAAATTGCATGGTTTTGACAAGATAATGAAAGTCAAGAGCTCAAATCTTTTCCAAAAGATAGAAGGAGTTCAATTTGATGTTATTACAGCGAATCTTCCTTTCAGAAACAAATTTGCACATGATGTCGTAGCGCAATCTCAGTGGGACACCGATTTCAAAACGAACGCCCGTTTTTTTGAAGAGGTTGGTAACTACCTGAAACCCAATGGGCGAATTTATTTTTCTCAATCCAATTTTGGCGCGATCAAAGAAATGAAAGCGTTGGCAAAAGCAGCTGGTTTTTCTGTTCGTGCAATAGGCAGTACCGTGGCAGATAAGGAAGAAACGAAAAAATTTTTTGCTTTTGTCATGAGAAGGATTGCTACCAGTAAATCTACATGATAAAGACTATTTGCGCAGTCAACGAGATGCGTAACATAGCGCACTCTAGGCTTAATTTGCAGGTCGATAAGGTCGCGGTTATTTTAACGTCGCCCAGGTCTGGTTCTACGTTGTTGAAAAGTGTGCTCGCATCCCATCCTGAGATTGCTACTCTTGACGGTGAAATTACACCGTTCTTGACGCTTACTAATAACGGCTTTGGTTGTAATTCAGATAGTGATGCCATAAACAGTTTTTCAAATGTAGATAAATTGGCTGACAATATTCTTGATGACTTGACTGTAGCTGCAAAGGAGATGCCCGATCCTGGATTTTTAAAAAAGAAATGGGAAAAACGCCTGTTATTGCAATTTCCAGGTGTATTTTCAGAACCTGTCGCGCATCTTGATTTAATGGCCTCTCTGGATGAGGCACTGAATGAAATCAAGACCGGCGGCGTCAGCGAAGAACTGGCCCTGCAAGAAATCATACTGACTAAAGTATTTCGACACATGCCATGGAGAATGGCCTATTACGATGGTCGAAAGAATACAGTGGGTGCTGTTTGTTTTAATGAAAAGACCAAATTGGAAGAGCCGCCATTTGTACTGCCAGGACTGTATCGGCGACAGTTTACCGAACAGGATGCGCGGGAAAAAACCTTGCTCTTCAAATCTCCTCCGGATGTCTATCGTGTTGGCATGTATGAGCAGCTTTTCCCGAATGCGGAAATAAATTACATTCATTTGACAAGGGGGTATGCCCAGTCTGTGAATGGCCTGATGGATGGCTGGTTGTCACCGATAGGGTTTTTCTCACTGGACTGTAGCCAAATTGGTATACAACTGGCTATCGAAGCTTATTCAAACGTGGTCGAATTCGGCGAAAAATGGTGGAAATTTGACTTGCCCCCAAACTGGAAAGAATTTACCAGAGCCCGTTTAGAAGACGTTTGCCTCAATCAATGGCTGTCGGCACACCAGGCAGTTCTTGCCAGTGGAGTAAAAACGCAGCGCGTAACTTTTGAAGAATTTCTATTGCGACCAGGCCAAGTAATAAAAAAAATCACTGACTATCTTGGTCTCAGCGAAATGCAATCTTTACCCGAATTCCGAACCATGATGGCCACGGAAACCCCAAAATTAAAGCGATGGGAAAAACGAAAAATCTTGCTGGAAAATATGGGAACAGATCCAAAAGTCATCGCAATGATGGCAGCCCTTGATTATTCTATGGATCCGGAAACGTGGATATGAATCACCGTCTCATCATCCCATTTTTAACAGGGCAACGTCGCGACGGCCTGTGCCGTATTCGCGACATAGATGGCAATGCGTGGGACATAGTGGATGTGCCTGATTTTTCTGAAACGGATATTCGCGATGCCAATGAAAAACTGCGCAGAATGGGGACGATTTATCGACGCCTGTCCGAATCCGTAGAAAATATCCTTAATCACGGTTTACGGCCTGTTTGTGTTGCGGGGGATTGTATTTCTACTCTGGGGGTACTGAGCGGGCTACAACATGCGGGAAAAGAGCCGGATCGTATTCTTTGGTTGGATGCGCATGGAGATTTCCACACCTGGGAGACGACCCAAACGAAATATCTTGGTGGAATGCCACTGGCTTTCCTGGTAGGCAGGCGTGACCGACGAAAAAAAGACCGGGATTCCGTTACGGCATTTACTAATAGCGTCGGCGTGCGATCTTATCCGGAAAAAAGAATTGTTTTATCTGATGCCCGCGATTTGGATGTTGGAGAACGTGAAGCCATTCAAAATTCAGGCATCACGATCTGCAAGCTGGAAGACATTTTTAACCATCTGCCGCCTGATGAAAGTATTTATCTGCATTTTGATACCGATGTAATTGATGCCGAAGGGGAAATGCCCGCACTTAAATATCATGTGAAACACGGACCTGGATACGCAGACATTGCACAACTCTTCCGGGGTTTACGTAACAGAAAGCTCGTTGCCATTTCAGTCTCTGCCTGGCACGAGGAAATGGATAAGGATGATAAAACTGCAATTGCTTGCCTTAGTTTACTAAAGGAACTAGAATAAAATGCAAGTTTCTTTGTCTTGGTAGCAATTAGAAGCGATTGAGGACTAAGTTTTCACGCTTTTTCAATTTTTCCTTGCGGCAATTAAAGCTTGGTATTTCTTGTAAATCTGCCCTTTGTTGTATTTGCTGCACTCTTTTGTTTGTTACATGAGTCTAGATAATGTGGAAGAGGAATAGCAATGAGATATGCGACGAGTACAAAAAAAATCCCAAAAACTTATATCTATATTGCCGCCAGTATCCTGGTGATCATTATCTTACTTGCGGCCTATATGTTGATGTTACGCGCGCCAGCAAATGATCGTCCCAAAGTTTTTGAACAGATAACGATGGCGACCAATACGGAATATGTAGGAACCTGTTCCATTATTGCTGCTTTAGAGAATGGTTATTTTCTCAATGAGGGCTTACAGGTCAGGATACAGTCGCATTCAAGTGGCAAGGCCGCAATGGAAGCTGTTCTGCAAGGACAAGCCCATTTGGGAACGGTTGCCGACATTCCTATTATGTTTGCCGGGCTTGATAACCGGCCCATATTAGTGATTGCCACCATCTTTAAGGCAGAGAAAGATCACGGTATCGTCGGCAGGAAGGATAGAGGGGTAACAACACCGGTTAGTCTTAAAGGGAAGCAGATCGGCGTGACACAAAGCACTTCAGGGCATTTTACACTGGATGCTTTTCTTAACAGGCAGAAATTGAATCCTGACGACGTAACCAAGCACAACTACAAACCTGAAGAGCTGGGTAAAGCACTGGAAAAAGGGGAGGTTGATGCAGTAGCGGGCTGGGAGCCCTTTCTAGGCAATATTCTTACCCAACTAGGTAGCAACGGTGTGGCTTTTTACGGGCAAGATGTGTATGAAAGCCTGTACGCTGTCGTGGGTACAAGGGAATATGTAATCAAACATCCAGAAACAATTAAAAAAACATTGCGGGCCTTGGCCCTGGGTGGACGTTTCTGCAATGATATGCCCGAAGCCGCACGAAAACTGGTGGATGGCATGATAAAAACTGACATGAAGAACCTGGAAGACGCATGGCCGTCCTATCGATTTGACCTTGCTCTTGACCAGGGCTTACTTCTCGCGCTCGAAGATGAAGCAAGATGGGCTATCAAAAATAAGCTAACGAATAAAACAGCAACTCCCAATTATCTTGATTACATTTATCTTGATGGTCTGGAGGCAGTGAAGCCCTCAGCAGTCACCATCATTCATTGAGAAAAAAGTGAAAATTTCAACTCGACTGAAATTAGCTGAACTATTTTCTCTTGCGGTCGTTGCCGCAATTGTCGTCGTTTTGTTGTCGACAAGCCTGCAGATGCGTCGTGAAATAGCGAAGAATGAAGTTGCGGGTGAGCTTTTGCAGGCAGTTACTTCGCTCAGATATTTGACGCTGGAATATGCCTTACTGCACGAAGAACGCACCATCGCACAGTGGAAAATGAGGAACACCTCATTGAATAAACGTCTTTTATCGATAGAGGAGTTTACTGAGCCAGAGGGAAAGAGTGTTATAAACGGATTGATACGTACCAACGAAAACCTTGAAAAATTATTTGCCTTATTAATTGCCAATCGTTCAGAGCTGGAGCATGACAGCAATAAGAGCGAAATGCTGAAAGAGCTCGAATCCCGCTTGCTGGGACAAATTTCCAATAAAGCTCAGGGTATGATATCTGATGCTTTAAACCTGTCCGAACAAAGCAGGGCAGGTGCTTTGGATGCGCAACAAAAATCCTTTAACAGAGTAATCCTGTTTGGCGGTATGGTGATACTTGTCGTCACCTTCACTATCTACCTGACGCTGAGAAGTGTCACCAAACCACTCGAAAAATTGCGTCAAGGTACCGCCATTGTTGGGGAAGGGGATTTGGAGTTTTCACTCAATATCCAAACTCAGGATGAAATCGGTGATCTGGCGCGTGCCTTCGATGGCATGACAGAAAAATTGAAACTGACAACAGTTTCTCGCAATAAACTCGCAGACATGAATGATTCATTGCAGACTGAAATCATTGAGCGGCAACAGGTAGAAAAAAAAGCGCAGGCGCAACTCAATCGTTTAAATCTCTTACATCAAATTACACGATCTATCGGTGAACGTCAGGATTTACGTAGTATCTTTCAAGTGGTTATTCGTAGTCTTGAAGACCATTTACCCGTCGACTTCAGTTGCATCTGTCTCTACGACCAACAAAAAAATATTCTCCAGGTTGCCAGCGTTGGCCTGCACAGTGAAATGTTGGCGCAAGAACTGGCCATGACCGTCAACAGTGAGATATCTATAGACGAAAATGGTTTGTCTCGTTGCGTACACGGGAATTTGGTCTACGAAGCGGACATCAGCAATGTTGCGTTTCCTTTCCCTCAGCGTCTGGCAAAAGGGGGCTTGTGCGCATTAGTGATGGCCCCGCTACGAGCGGAAAGTGTGGTATTCGGCGTACTCGTTGTTGCAAAAAATCAGGCATTCAGTTTTAACAGTGGTGAATGCGAATTTTTGCAACAGTTGAGTGAACACGTCGCCCTGGCCGCGAATCAAGCGCAATTATATGGATCTTTACAACAGGCTTACGATGATCTGCGGCAAACACAGCAGTCCGTCATGCAACAGGAACGATTACGTGCATTGGGGCAAATGGCGAGTGGCATTGCACATGATATCAATAATGCGATTTCCCCCGTGACACTGTATACCGAATCTTTACTTGAAACGGAAAAAAATCTTAGCGAAAAAGGGCGGGGTTACCTGGAAATTATCTCCAGAGCGATCGATGACGTCGCGGCCACGGTCGCCAGGATGAGGGAATTTTACCGGCAGCGCCCACCTCAACTGAATTTAATGCCAGTAGAGGTGAATAAATTAGTGCAACAAGTCATTGATCTGACGCGTGCCAGATGGAGTGATATGCCACAGCAACGCGGCATCGTGATTGAATTACGAACAGAATTGGCCAATGACTTACCAGACATCATGGGCGTGAATGGTGAAATCAGGGAAGCGCTGACGAATATCATATTCAATGCGGTAGATGCCATGCCGAATGGTGGTGTGTTAACGCTGAGAACACGGCTGGTAGAACACACGCACTTATCAACCGAAGATGCGAAAGTAATGCGGGTCTTGATAGAGGTTAGCGACAGCGGGGTAGGCATGGGTGAGGATACCAGACGTCGCTGCCTGGAACCTTTCTTTACAACCAAAGGTGAACGTGGTACCGGTTTAGGGCTGGCAATGGTGTATGGAATGATAGAAAGGCATAGTGCTGATATTGAGATTGACACTGAACTCAATAAGGGAACAACGATGCGCTTGAGTTTCCTGGTACCTACCGTAATTAAAGAAGTGTCGCAAGCTGTAACGTCACGTGCTATTCCCACCCACAAGCGTATGCTTGTGGTGGATGACGACCCCATGGTCCTTAAATCTGTAAGGGATATTTTGGAAATAGATGGTCACAGTGTTGTGGCTGCTAACGGTGGCCAGCTTGGGATTGATACATTTCGTGAGGCGCAAGAAAGAGGCGAATCGTTCGCTGTCGTCATTACTGATTTGGGAATGCCTTATGTTGATGGCCGCAAAGTCGCCAGCTCGATCAAGAAAATGTCGCCCATGACGCCCATTATTATGTTAACCGGCTGGGGGCAACGGCTGGTTGACGACGGTGACGAGCCGACACATGTAAATTGTGTACTCAGTAAGCCACCTAAATTATCTGAGTTGCGAGAAGCGTTAAGAAAAATATTGTAACAGGTGCGCATAGTAAATGTTGATGACAGGAAGTCTTGATGTACTCAATTAATATTGGAGGTATTATTAAATTAATTTGCTTGCAATCATCGATTGCTTCGACGTTTGCTAGTAGTTCATGAAAGGAACATGAATGGCTACTATCTTGATCGTAGATGATCATGCGTTAAATCGACAATTTTTGGCTGCATTGCTCAATTTCCAGCATCACAAATTGTTATTGGCATCAGATGGATTGGAAGGCTTGAAAGTAGCTTTGCAAGAACATCCTGATTTGATTATTTCAGATATCCTGATGCCCCATATGAACGGCTACGAATTTGTGTTGCGCATTCGTACTGAGCCGTCTATCGCTGGCATACCGGTCATTTTCTATACGTCAACTTATAGCACGCGTGAAGCGGACGTTATGGCGCGTTCTTGCGGTGTCAAATGGGTGCTGCAAAAACCTTCGCCGCCGGACTTGATTTTGAAAACCGTGCGTGATGCACTGGGAACAACGACGTCTGTCAAGACGGCAGCAATACCGGTCAATGTAAGCCAGGCAGGAAACCGATTCGAGTCTATCGATAATCAGTTGACTGGATATTTACGCGAATTGGAAAGCAGCAGTCAGTTTATTTCCAAAATCGCAGAAGATACGAATTCACAGTTTCCCCAAAGCGATGAAGTAAAAGAGACCAATAAAAGATTGTCGCAATCACTTGCTGATTTGCAGGCGGTAAGCCTGAGGCTGACGGCACTGATCGATATGGGTATTGAATTGAATTCCGAAAGGGATCCGATTCGCTTGTTGGAAGCTGGCTGTCGTGTAGCGCGCCATGTCAGTGTGGCAAAATATGCTGTTGCAGGCATCGTCAATTCGAGCTATGAAACGATATTACATTCTTGTGTAAGGGGGCTGGAGCCCAGGTTCAATGACTATTTCTTTTCACTTCCCATTGCTACGGGAGTAATTGGAAAGTTACTGAAACAGAGAGACCCGGTGCGTTTTGAAAATCCAGGTGGCAATCCTGAAAAATTGGGATTGCCGGCAAATCATCCACCAGTCCATTCATTTCTTGGTGTGCCGATTACCAGTTCAAAGCGTTGCTACGGCTGGATTTATCTCGTTGATAAATTTGACGCCAACGAATTCAATGAAATTGACGAACAAACGGTGATGACGGTCGCCACCCAATTGGCGATTGCGTATGAAAATTTAGATTTATTTGAAGTAGTTCAAGAGCATGCAAACCGTCTGGAAATTGACCTTGCCGAACGCAAACGGATCGCTGACCAACTATATGAAAGCGAGACGCGCTTTCGCCAATTGGCCGAGAACATCGATGAAGCTTTTTTTCTGGTCGATCCGGTAAATATTATTGTTCTATATATTAGTCCGGCGTATGAAAAAATCTGGGGACGCAGTTGCCTGAGTTTATACGCCAAGCCGCAGTCTTGGCGGGAATCCATCTATCCCGACGATATACCGGCCATCCAGTTGGCATGGAAAAATTGGAAATTGCTTGGACCTGAAACACCTGATCATAATTTCGATCATCGATACAGAATAATCCGCACGGATGGGGTTGTGAGGTGGATACATGTGCGTGGTTTTCCGATTCGCAATGAGGCCGGGAACATATATAGAATTGCGGGTGTTGCGGAAGACATTACAGAACAGGAAAACTTGCAAACCTCATTGCTGGAACGTGAGGCTGGGCTACAAAGAGCACAGTTAATTGCGAAACTATCTCATGTTATCAGTCAGGCAGATGGCTCATTTGAAAGCTGGTCAGTTACTTTACCCCAGCTCGTTGGGACAACGAGCATGGATTTACCAACGAATACCCGCGATTGGTTAAGCATTGTTGAACCAGTTGATCGTGAACGCTTTCGTGCCACTTGTGTTACAGCCGCTAAAGATAAACAACGTCAGGATATCGAATATCGTATCAGGCGTGGCGACGGTGAGTTAATTCATGTGCGGCAAGTCATGGAACCTTTACCCGCAAAAAGCTATTTGGATAAGTCGCTGCGCTGGTTTAATACCATTCAGAACGTGACTGAACAAAAAATACAGCAAGAAAACATTGCGCGCTTAAATCGCATTTACGCAGTTTTGAGCGGGATCAATTCTGCCATCGTCCGCATTCGCAATAGAAACGAATTACTGCATGAGGCTTGCAGGGTGTTGGTCAATCAAGGTGAGTTTGGTGTTGCCTGGGCTGGCGTCATTGATGCGGATACAAAGGGCATCAATATGAGTGCATGGTCGGTAGTTGACATGAGCGAGTCCAAGAAAAATCAATTCTTGAAAGCGATAGAGTCAACCATGAATAATGGCCCAGCTAACACTGCTTTCAGGGAAAATAGGCCGATCATTTACGACGATATCCAAGCAGAATTGACACCGTCTGTGTTGAAGAAAAAATTCCTTGAAAACGGTTTTAAATCCTTGGTCGCATTACCCTTGACCCTTGATAACCAGGTCATGGGGGTCATTGTTGTCGTAGCAGATTCTATTGCGTGTTTTTCCCAAAAAGACACGAGAAAACTATTTGATGAATTGGCTGGCGATTTGTCATTTGGCCTTCAATTTATAGAAAAGGAAGAACGGCTCAATTATCTTGCCTATTACGATGCGTTGACCGGGCTACCCAATAGCATGCTGTTTCATGATCGGTTAACGCAATTGTTGCACGCGTCGTTCAATTCGGATGACCTGGTCGCAGTGATTATGATCAACCTCGATCACTTTGCTCAATTTAATGAAGTTCACGGACGACATTCAGGTGATGCCATACTTAAATTGGTTGCCAACCATTTAAGTGAGGGGTTAAAAGAACCGTACAGTCTTGCACGCGTGGGAGGAGATATATTTGCTATCGCTTTTGGTGCAGTGAAACGAGATGCCGATGTCATCGCACAATTAACCCAGCAAATACTGGAACCACTTGGCCAGACTTTCAAATTATCACAACACGAAATCCGGCTTTCCATTCGAGCGGGTATTGCTCTTTATCCTGCGGATGGAGACGACGCAGAAACACTGTATAAACATGCTGAAGTAGCCCTGAAAAAAGCAAAGGCATCGGCTGAACAATATCTGTACTATTCCAGAAAGATGAATGAGGCAATTGCTGAACGCATCGCCCTGGAAGATGCGCTGAAGGAAGCATTGGAAAATGAACAATTTGAAATATATTACCAGCCTCGTGTTGATTTACATACTGGTCGCATAGTTAGTGCTGAAGCTTTAATTCGATGGCATCACCCTGTGCGTGGCCAAATTTCCCCTATAGAGTTTATTCCTCTAGCAGAAGATACCGGGCAAATTGTCCCTATCGGTGAGTGGGTTATCGATTCAGTATGTGCTCAGCAAGCACGGTGGCAGCAAGATAAAATTGAAATAGTTCCGGTAGCAATCAATTTATCGGCAGTTCAGTTTAAAAAAGGAAAAATATTACAGACGGTACGCGACATAATTGCGAAATATGATTTGTCTCAAGAATATATCGAATTTGAATTAACAGAATCGGTGGTGATGGACGAACCCATTGATGCGATTAGTAATTTGCAAGAATTGAAGGATTTGGGTTCCAAATTATCGCTAGATGATTTTGGTACTGGATATTCGTCATTGGCGTATTTAAAACGATTTCCATTTGATTTTATTAAAATTGACAGGGCCTTTATTACTGATGTCTGTAATTCTGCGGAAGATGCAGCCATTGCCAAAGCCATCATCGCAATGGCGCACAGTTTAGGGCTTCGTGTTGTAGCAGAAGGAGTTGAAACCATGGAGCAGCTACAATTTTTGTTAGATCACCATTGTGATGAACTTCAGGGCTATTATTTTAGTCCTCCTGTGCCGGCGAAAAAATTCCTTGCCATGCTGGTTGATGGCAAACGCTTAGCCAAAACCTTGTGATTTACATGCCTATTCTATGTCATCAACATAGGATAAATTACTTAGGACTTACGCAAATCGCTTTTCGGAAACCTCTCTTGCAGGGGAAGTTCGTTACGTCGGCAGGCAACATGTTGCCTGAAACCCCAACTGCACAGTAGCGACGAAGACAGTACTTTAGTACGACCAGGAGCTGCAACGCTTTGGGGCGGTTTTGCGTAAGTCCTAATAATAAATTAACGAGGAATAGCGCCTTCACTTTCTGCGGTCTTTTTTTCATACAAAATCAATGCAGTTGCAGCGGCTATCACCAGACCTGGTGACGCAGCGAGCATCACACCACCAACACCTGCCCCTGCGGCAAGAATTGCACCTGCAATCAATGGTCCACCTACTGCACCCATGCGTCCAATGGTCAGGGCAGTGCCTACGCCAGTTGCACGGATATAGGTGGAGTATAGTTTCGGTGCCAGGGAATACTGAACCAGTTGCGCACCCAGTGCACAATATCCAGCCAGGCCGCCAGCCACGGTCATCACAGTAAAACTGTCAGACAGGCCCAAGGCCGCAAGTGACAGTAACATTCCCGCATACGTCAACACGACCACGATGCCGGGACGTATACGATCCAGCAGGCGGCCAGTCAACAAGGCACCCGCTGCACCACCCAGATTGAAGAATATTTGTACAATACTTGCGTGTGAACGATCAACGCCCTGGCGCATCAGTAGAGACGGCAGCCAGTTCAATAACAGGTATAAGGTAGTGATGGTAAAAAAGAATCCCAGCCATAGCATGACCGTTGAACGCCACATTTCAGACCGGAACAAGTCACTAAATGCGGTTTGCCCGATGCTGCCCACCTGTCTACGGTGAAGGGCATCTTTTTGAAATGCACGGGATTCCGGTAACCAAAGGATCAATAACACCGCGACTGCAATCGGTAACAAACCGCCAATATAGAATAGGCTGCGCCAGCCATAACCCAGATTCAACATACCAAACAGGGATGCGAAAGCACCTCCCAGCGGCACGCCACAATAAGTCATGCTGACAGCAGTACTGCGATGTTTTTCTTCGAATGCTTCAGAAGACAGCAAGATCAGTACCGGCAGTGCGGCCCCTAAACCCAGTCCTGTCATCAGGCGGGCAACCAGGAAACTTGAATAATCCCAGGCATAGACAGAGGCAAGTGAAAATACGCCGAAAAGTATGACGGAAATGACCAAGATCATTTTACGGCCAATTTTGTCAGCCAATCTGCCCCCTACAAAACCACCCGGTAAAAGACCAAGTAAGCCAGCACTGAACATCCAGCCCATTTGTGCCGGACTTAACTTGAATTCGGCACCGATTCCAGGTGCGGCAAGGCCGGTCACCTGCAAATCGAGGCCTTCTAGTAAAGCAACTACAAAGCATAAAGCGATCGTTCTGACACTTGCATGCCTGGAATTCGGGTTGGCTATCATTTTGTCTCCATTGGTCAGCGCTTTTTGCGCTTTGTATTTTGAGAATGCTTATCAGCTAGTTTTAAAAATTGCTTTTCATTGCCATCAATTATTCCGGGATTGAGCGTGTGGCGCTTTGCATTGCACTTATCTGGACTGTGTAATGCAACCCAGACGATATCATCTGCCACATCAACTTTTACTGTACTCCGGCGCGTGTCATAATTTGCATGTTTGCTCTTTAGTACTCATGAAGGCTTATATCAGGAACCCTGATATTTGACTTATAATATAGCCATTCCAAAACAAATAACAAGAAATATTTGAAATTTTTTTTACTATGAAAAAATCAATGACAACTACGCCATCATCTGATCCCAGGCCCGTTGGTATCGCCTATCTCATAGGAAGAATTGACCACGTGCTGAACCGGCGCCTGCGCGATAGCCTCGCCGTGTTGGGCCTGACGGCGCCGCAATACACAGCCTTGTCGGTATTGAATGCACAAAGTCAATTATCCAATGCGCAGTTGGCGGAACGATCAATGGTGTCACCTCAATCGGCCAATGAAATGGTGAAGACGATGGAAAGCCGGGGATGGATAGAACGCCAACCAGATGCCAGCCATGGTCGTATCATTCAGATCAGCCTGACAGAATCCGGGCAAAGTTTATTAAGAAACTGTGATATCGCTGTAGCAAAGCTGGAAGTGGCAATGCTTGCAGAACTCGGTGTTGATGAATGCAATGCACTACATGGCCAATTGCGGAAGTTATTGCGTTCGCTAGGGTCCATGATGGTAGACCCCGCGCACATGGAAGGAAAATAAATCTCAGGCAAGACTTGTTTGACTACACTGGCCACTCTAAACAGGCGCAGGTCGTGCATTTTCATTTTCCAAGTCAAGAAATTCCTTGATTATAGTATCGCGCCGCTTGCCTGATCAAGCTTGCTCATCCTCGTTCATCAGCTTGTTTCAAATAGTGCCTGAGCCAGGTCAGTGCCGGATCTTTCTCCTTGTAACGATGCCACTGTATCATTTCCACCAGGTCGGGAATCTTGAATGGCAATGGTACTGATTTGAGTGGCAAATATTGAATATATTCGTCAGCCAGCCTTTTTTGCAGGGTGGCAATACGCTTGGTGCCGATCAGGTAGCGCGGCAGGCAATTAAAGTTGAGGGTAAATATTTCAATCCGCCTGTCGATTTTCTTTTGACTCAAAAACACGTCACCGTGCGTCAGGCCGCGCGGCGTTCCTGCTTTCACAACAACATGCCCCATGCTGCAGTATTGCTCGATTGAGAGATTATTTCCAACTTCGGAATTATCGTTTGCTGCAAGACACACATAACTGTCTACAAATAAAATTTCTGCCGGATGGTTGGATGAAATGAGGCTCTTGGGCATGATCAGCAAATCAATTTCACCCCGGTCCAATGCCTCACTATGTGTATCAGTAGGCGGCACCATGTCAAACGTGATTCCTGGTGCTATTTGTTGCATTTTCTGCAGTGCGCCACTCATTAATACCGTCGACGTGTAATCGGACATCATCAAAGTAAAGTTACGTTTTGCGGTGGCGGGATCAAAGTGTGGCCGTATGTCTATGGTCGACTGCACCTGCAACAAAATATCTCCGACCGAACTGGCAATCATGTTGCCCAAAGGGGTAGGGACCATTTTCCTGCCAACCAATACCAGTATTTCATCATCAAAATACTCACGCAGCCTGGCAAGCGCACCGCTGACACTAGATGGACTTAAATGCAATAGCTGGCTGGCGCGGGTGATGCTTTTCTCTTTAAGCAGTACATCCAGGGCCACCAGTAAATTCAGATCCAGTCCCTTGAAGTGCATGTCCGTCCCTTTTTGTTGTCAGCATTCGGTTATACCGAAAGTATAGTTCGAAACAAACGATTTCACAGAAACTTCGCTCTCCTTTACAGTGCATTCAAGAGACAAAGTCGACACAAAAATAAAGATTGTGCCGAACACGTCCATAAAAATGACAGAGAGAGACGAATGAGATTAATCACCTACGCCTATGAAGAGCGCATGGAAATCGGCGCTTTGCTTTCCGGAGATACAGGCCTTGTGCGACTACAAGCGGCCTACGTGGAGCAGCATGGCATGTCCAGTCCGCATTTGGTCACGATGCTCAGCTTCCTGGCTGGGAACACGGTGGCACATGAAGTCGCGCTTTCGGCAATGGAGTATGGAATGAAAAATTCCGGGCCTGACTTGGTGCTGGATCTCAGTACCGTGAAAATTCTTGCGCCAGTACCGACACCGGAATCCATACGCGAATTCATGAATTTTGAACAGCACGTCATCAATGCGACGCGGAAATATGGCATGAAGCCATGGCGCGCGAAACTGGATCTCTGGATAGAGACCACATTTGGTCGTCAACGCACTCTGGCTTACACCAGCAATCAGCCCTGGTATGAGCGACCAGTGTATTACAAGGGAAATCGTTTTTCCGTGGTTGGCAATGATGCCGACATTGTGATTCCTTCGTACACCAAAGTGTTTGATTACGAGCTTGAATTCGGCATTTATTTATGCAAACGCGGACGCGACATTGATGTCGAAACGGCCCGAAGCTATATAGGTGGCTACACGATTTTCAATGATTTTTCGGCGCGTGATATTCAAGGCCGCGAAATGGGTGGGCGTCTGGGGCCGGCAAAAGGTAAGGATTTTGATACCGGCAATTGCATGGGGCCGGTGTTGGTGACCCCGGATGAGATTCCTGATCCTTATGCACTCAGCATGCGGGCCCGCATCAATGGCGAAGAAGTATCGCTCGGCAATAGCAAGGATATGTATTTTACTTTTGAAGAGGTGCTTGCTTACGTGTCGAAAAGCGAAACCTTATATCCCGGAGAATTTTTTGGTTCAGGTACATGTTCAGGACGACAAGGAATGGGATGTGGTCTCGAGCATGGGCGTTTTTTGAAGGCTGGAGATGTCATTGAACTGGAAGTCGAGCACATCGGAATATTGCGCAACAAAATTGTTGCCGGCGTATAAGACAAAGCAAGTGTAATAAGGATTTTCGGTGAGCAGATAAGGCGCAAAGATGCCTTCACCGCATAAATTAATTTAAAACGGAGACAAGTATGAAAACAGTAAAACACCTTGTGTTGCTGATAGCCGTATTCGCAATGCAGTTGTATAGCACAGCCACCATGGCGCAAACGCCAGTCGTGTTTGGCTACACCGGCATTTCTGATTTTGCTGCGGCATTTGTTGCTAAAGACAAGGGCTTCTTCAAAAAAAGGGGTTTGGATGTTGAACTTCAACTGATCACCCTGACGTCCAACATACCCCCAGCATTGCAGTCAGATTCGATACAGGTTGGCGGAATAGCGCCAAGCACCTTACTGCAGGCAGCATCGGGCGGACTGGACCTGGTTACATTCGCAAGCGCATCGCTCAGTGACAGCAGTGCCAAAAATCCCGGATTGCTGGTCAGGGCAGGTACCGACATGAATACGCCAGCAGACTTCATTGGTAAAAAAATTGGCGTTCCCGGGCTGGGTGGTGCCTTGCATGTGTTGATACGAAAATGGTTTTTCTACAAAGGTGTGGACACCAAAAAAATCAATTTCGTTGAAATCCCATTTCCGCAAATGAATGATGTATTAAAAGGTGGAAATGTCGATGCAGTGGTGGTCGCTGATCCTTTCATGAGTCGTATTGAGCAAAGCGGTGTTGGTGTGATTTACGCCAATCTCTCAAAGGACTTGCCGGATGGTTTTTCGGTCGTCGTCTATGCATCCACACGCCAATGGGTGAAGAAAAATCCTGTCGCCCTGAAAGCTATCAATGAAGCCTTGGTAGAAGCAGTGGAGTTTGCCCTGGCCAATCCTCAGGCGACCCGCAGCATCATAGGAAAATACGTGAAGGTACCACCACAAGTTCTGGAGACACTTCCCATCCCCAAGCTGGCTAATAACATTTCTCCCGAACACCTGAAATTTTGGGTGACCGCCATGCGTCAACAAGAAATGTTCAAAGCACCGAACAAAGAAGCATACAAAAATACACCTGATATCGCGTCCATTATTGTCCGCTAAATATCCGTCGAATTGGAGACTTCAGCATGAGTGCATCAGTTCTCGCGTTACGAACCAATATGACGGCAAATTATCCCGCATCCTTCAATATGGAAAATAATGCTAATCAGGACATCATCCGTTTCAACCAGGTTAGCCTGGATATGGGCGGACGGAGGATTATCAACCAGCTCGATTTTTCGATCGCCAAGGGACAATTCGTTTGCGTTGTTGGCCCTTCTGGTTGTGGCAAAACGACCTTGCTGCGCCTGTTGAGTGGATTAATTGCACCAAGTTCAGGGCAGATACTGCGCAGTGACGGCGTAATTGCTGGGCCGAGTACTGGACCAACGACTAGACCAAGTGCCAGACCAATTACAGGGCCATCCAGAGATGTTGCCATAGTATTTCAGGATTATGGCAAAGCCTTGCTGCCCTGGCGCACCGTCACAGGAAACGTTGCACTGGCTCTGGAGGCGATGGGTATCCCAAAGCCCGAGCATTCCGACAGGATCATGCAGCTACTGACAAAGGTGGGCTTATCCAGACACGCAGAGAAATATCCTGCAGAATTGTCAGGCGGCATGCAGCAACGCGTACAAATTGCTCGTTGCCTTGCCCAGGAGCCGGCCATCCTTTTAATGGATGAACCCTTTGGTGCGCTGGACGCCATGACCCGTCAAAATCTGCAGGATGAATTGTCCGATATCGTCGCAGAAACCGGTACGACCGTGTTGTTCATCACACATGACCTGGAAGAGGCGATTTATCTGGGAGATCGTGTTATCGCCTTGCGAGCCAATCCGGGTCATAGTCTGAGCAGTCTGGCGAAATCGATATTGGTGCCGATTCCACGTCCCAGAAATCAACTGACAACACGAGAAGATAGTGAATTCTTGAAGTTGCGTCGTCACTTGTTTGATTTTATTCAGGAGCATCACGAATGAACTTCCAACTTCAGCACGGGTGGGCTCTCCTGCGCGGGTGGGTGGTTCCTCTCTGCGTATTGAGTATCGCCGAAATGGCGATGCGGCAGTCCGGCATACAGAGCGATGCCCTGGCAAAACCAAGTGACATCATTTTCGCTTTAAAGAGCGCGTGGGGTGAAAGAGACTTTTGGAACGCAACCGCACAGACACTCGGTGCTGCCCTGGCTGGTTTGGCATTGGGCGGTGGTATAGGCCTTGCAATCGGATGCTGGTTCGGATTGTCGCCAATTTCTTCGCGTCTGGGTGCTTTGACTGTGCAATTGCTGATGCCCATACCATCCGTGGCGCTTATACCAATCACCATGATGATATTTGGTTTTGGCTACCGCATGGAAATCACTGTCATTGCATTCACTTGCTGCTTTCCTATGTTGATGCTGACAAAAAATGCCGTCGCTCATGTTGAACGGCAACTACTGGATGTCGCAAAGGTGCTGGGTTTATCTATTCGTGAACAGGTGAAGAAAATTATCTTACCTGCTGCATTACCACGCATTTTTATCGCTTTTCGTTTATCAAGCGGAATAGCACTGGTGGTGGCAGTCACGGTTGAAATTGCAGCCAATCCCTATGGTCTTGGTTACGCAATGATGTCGGCGCAACAGAATCTCAGGCCTGAATTGATGTTGGCTTTGCTGATATGGATAGGTGTGATTGGTTGGGCTTTGAATCTTGTTCTTATCCGCTTGCAAGCGCAATTTTTCAGGCCATTCCTGATACGGGAGGGCAGATGAAAACCTTATCAGCACCATCGTTACGGCTGGTGTGCCATGTCGGCAGCATTTTTGTCGCCATTATCTTGCTTGGCCTTTGGGCATTGATCACCGACCAGCAGTGGATATCGTCCGTATTTCTACCTGGACCTGCAGCCACATTTTCTGCATTGCAGGATGCCTGGTCTAACGGTGATTTACCTGCATTGACACGTGGCACCGTGACAAGGATGTTTTACGGGTGGTTACTGGCATCTCTGTTTGGTATTGCGCTTGGTACCCTGATAGGCGTTTCTGCAGGCATGCGTGCATGGTTGCAGCCTTCATTGGAATTCATCCGGCCATTACCTGCCTCTGCCATGGTGCCGGTGGCAATTGCATTGTTTGGCTTGTCACCATTGATGGTTTTGTTCGTCATTACCTTTGGCGCGATATGGCCGGTCTTATTGGGAACCATACATGGCTTCGCCAATATAGAACCAAGACTGGTCGAGGTGGCAAAAGTACTTGGACTGTCACGCTTCGCGTTCATTGTCAAAATTGGTTTGCCGAATGCGCTGGTAGACGCACTGGCAGGCATGCGGGTGTCGCTGACGATTTCATTAATCCTGGCAGTCGTGGGCGAAATGTTGACATCGCAAGACGGTCTGGGTACCGCCATTTTGCTGGCAGCCCGCTCATTCCGTGCCGCAGATTTGTTTGCCGGCGTGCTACTGCTCGGCGGCATTGGGCTGGGAAGCAATCTTCTATTGCATTTGCTTGAACAACGTTTGCTGGTCTGGAAAAAATAGAACGCGAAACACGGATGATGTGGTGGAAAAACTGTGGAAAAACAGCAGAATTATTTTTACGAATGATAGTTTTAGGGAGAACATCTTGAATAGCACTACAGCAGCAACCCGTCACTTTGTGGATATTTCAATTCACCTGGAAAATGATGTCATTTCCGATCCGCCAGGCCTGGGGCCAAAGATCAATTACACCAATCATCAGATGAGTTTTGAACAGATTTCGCCATTTTTTCCTGGTCTCAAGAAAGAAGATTTGCCAGACGGTGAAGCCTGGGCGGTAGAGGACGTGCAGCTCAATACCCATAATGGTACCCATCTGGATGCGCCATATCATTTTCATTCAACCATGAATGAGGGAGAACCTTCCTTATCCATTGATGAAGTTGATCTCAACTGGTGTTTTCAACCGGGCATCAAACTGGATTTTCGTCACTTTGAAGATGGTTACGTAGTGACGGCGCAGGATGTTGAAGATGAATTGAAACGCATAGGACACAGTTTACAGCCTCTGGACATTGTCCTGGTCAATACCGGAGCGGGAGCCCGTTACGGCCAGCCTGATTACGTGCGTTCCGGATGTGGAATGGGTTTTGAAGCGACCATGTATTTGTTGGAGCGTGGCGTGCGCCTGACTGGCACGGATGCATGGAGTTGGGACGCGCCGTTTGCCCATACAGCCAAAAAATTTGCAGAGACCGGTGATGCCAGTCTGATCTGGGAAGGGCATAAGGCAGGGCGGCTCATTGGATACTGCCATCTGGAAAAGTTGGGGAATCTGGCCGCGCTTCCGGCCAGCGGATTCATGGTGTCCTGTTTCCCGGTAAAGATTCGCGGCGCATCTGCCGGCTGGACCCGCGCGGTCGCCATTTTTGACAGCAATTTTCTGCCATCCATCCCGGCCTCAAACTTGGCATCAAGCGGGTAAAAACACCGGTATTTCCTAAACATAAAAAAGAAACAGCTTGGCTTCATTAAATGAAGCCAGGGGCTTCTACGCCAAAAAATATTGTTTTACCTAAGCAGTAATGAAGAAATGTGCAATTGCGCAGTGATTTTACCGATTTACCTACCATAACAAAACGGAGACAAATATGAAAAAAACGACGCTCAGTGTAATGCTTGCAGGACTGATTTCAGGGTCTGTATTTGCACAATCAAGTGTTACAGTAAGTGGTCTGCTGGATGTCAATGCGGGTGTCATGCAATACGCAGGCCAGAAAAGTAACACAGTCTCGAACAGCGGCGGCATGAGCACCTCATACTTGAGCTTTGCAGGCACTGAAGACTTGGGTAATGGATTAAAGGCAGGTTTTGACTTGTCGGCTTTTATCCGCAATGATACAGGGCAGAGTGGACGATTTTCAGGCATACCCAACGTCGCAGACGATGCACTTTTTTCGCGCCGTGCCGTCGTGACCTTGAATGGTGAATTTGGTGAAATACGTATAGGTCGCAATAGTACACCGTACTTTATGTCGATGATTATATTTAATCCCCTGGGAGATTCTTCTGCCTTTTCGCCCATATTTTTGCATACCTATACAGGCGGGCAAAATCCCTTGTTGACTCCACCACTCAATACACCTGACAGTGGCGCTTCAAATGCAGTGCAATACACCACGCCGGATTTATCTGGATTAAAAGGCGCTTTTCAATACAGCTTTGGAGAAGTGGCAGGCAATACCGGAAAAAACCGGATGAGCGCCAATATAAATTATATTCAAGGTCCGTTGGGCTTGAGTGTCGCGTTTGAGCAAACAAAATCACCACTTGCATTCACTACCGAAGATAAACAGACATCCTTGATGCTGGGTGCTTTTTACGATGTTGGCATTGCCAAACTCTATGCGCAATTTTCCCAAACCAAGCAGGAATTTACCACTGTCAATTCTGATCGCAAGTTCAATACCAGTCAGCTAGGTGCCTCAATCCCACTGAGCGCCACTGGAAAATTACTGCTATCGCGGGGACATACATCGATCACACTGCCAGCGACTGGCGTTTCTGCGTATTCACCCACTGCAGTCGCAACAATCCCGGTGGGAACAGCAACGTCAGGGATTAATCCTACCCGCAATACAACATCAATTGTGTATGACCATTTTGTCTCTCGCCGTACAGATGTCTACGCGGTCTTCATGCTTGATCAATATACGGGTCTTGAAAATGGAAAAACAGCCATGCTAGGTATACGTCACCGCTTCTAAAGTCTTTTTGACGGTAAAAAATATGCAGGCAGGCTGGTATTTGATCAGCCTGTCTTTATTATTGACCATAGAAAGTTTTATCCTGGCTCCACTACGCGAAGAATTTTTCCAGCGTAGTTGGGCCAGATCGCATTTTTTCAAATTGGCTTTCAACTGATCGACGAAGAGGCGAGCGTACGAGGAGGAATCAGCGTCACAGCACAACATTTGAGCGCAAAAACACCGTGACCTGATGTTTTTGCGCTCAAGCCTTGCTCTTGCAGTGCTATGGACGCTGCTTTGTTGCTTTACTCCAGAATCAGCAGCCCGTCAGTTCCCGCTACGCCGGCATACATCGCCTCGACCAGCTCTGCGCGCCGTGTCAGTACCACGCGCTGATTGATTGAGCCTTTGTCGGTTTGCTCACCAGCTACCACGGATGGTGCTTCCTCCAGTAACAGCATGCGTTCGATGCGGGATGCCGATCCGGTCGCCTTGCTGTTCAATTGCGCCAACAACTGCTGGAAATGGCGGCGTACAGGCAGGCTGGACAGAATCTTGGTGGCGTCTGCATCTGCTCCCAGCCCGGACAATAGCTGGCATTGATCCAGGCGAGGGAATACCAGCAAGCCTATGCTGTCACGATTGAGACCGGCCACCACCACGTCCTGGATGTAAGGTGCGCCGGTACTGATCACCCGTGCCCGCAATGGACCTACACTGACGAAGGTGCCGCTACTGAGCTTGAAATCCTCGGCGATACGGCCATCGAACATCAATCCCAGTTCAGGTCGTGCCGGATCGACGAAACGTACCGCGTCGCCGCTGCAGTAATAACCTTCTTCGTCGAAGGCAGAGGCGGTGGCTTCCGGCGCACGCCAATAACCCGGCATAACGTGTGGGCCCCGGAAACGTGCCTCGTACTTGCCGTCTACCTGTACTAGCTTGACCTCGCAGGCTGGTGCCGGCAAACCGACATAGCCTGCCATCATCACCGGGCCGGTGGTGAAGGTGCACGACGGCGCTGTTTCCGTCATGCCCAGACCAGCCATGATGCGTATCCGTTGACCACACTGGTTTTCGCTGACCTGTTCAAGCGCATCCCACGCAGCTTGCGACAGGCCGGCACCGGCGAAGAAGAACAGTTCCATTTGCGAAAAGAATTGCTGGCACAATGCCGGGTCGTCCTGCAGTGCGGCGGTAAGTAGCTCCCAGCCCTTGGGTACGTTGAAGAATACCGTCGGTGCGATCTCTTTCAGGTTGCTCACTGTGACAGCGAAATCACGCGCAGTTGGTTTGCCATCGTCAATGTAATAGCTGCCACCGTTATATAGCGCGATGCCGACATTATGACTACCGCCGAAAGTGTGACTCCACGGCAGCCAGTCCAGCAGCACTGGCGGCTTTTCACCGAAACTTGGTAGGCTTTGCAACAGCATTTGCTGGTTGGCACATAGCATACGCTGAGTGGTGATCACGGCCTTGGGTAGCTTGGTGGAGCCAGACGTGAACAGAAATTTGGCGATAGTGTCAGGGCCGCTGGCAGCGTTGGCCGCATCTACGGTGTCTGGCACTGTAGCCAGCAAATCT
The DNA here is from genome assembly GCF_049340265.1 of Undibacterium sp. Di26W. Classification (NCBI taxonomy): domain Bacteria; kingdom Pseudomonadati; phylum Pseudomonadota; class Betaproteobacteria; order Burkholderiales; family Oxalobacteraceae; genus Undibacterium; species Undibacterium sp. Di26W. The sequence continues at coordinate 249,969 of NZ_JBMPOR010000001.1, read as the reverse complement.
GCCAGTTGCGTACTGGCGCGCCCGGCATCACCACGGTCGATCACGATCTCCACCTCATTTTTCAATTCATCTGACACGGCCGCTGCCAGTGCAGCCGCACAGGTACTGCCGTCAGTAGCGTAGATCATGCCCGGCGTCAGGTGGCGCACGAAGTGTGACAGTTTGGTATAGTCAGTGGTAATGATGGAGGCGGCAGGCGACACCGGACAGTAGGGTATGCCAGCATACAGCGCCCCCATTGCCATTTGCAAATGCTGCAGATCGTTACCGGACAAAATCATCAGTGGCCGCTCGGCAGACAGGCCACGATCCAGCAGTGCCTGGCCGATGGCGCGCGCCTGCTCCAGCATTTCCCGGTAGCTGATGTGCAGCCATGCGCCATCAGGGCCGCGCTGCGCGACCAGTGTGCGACCCGGATGCTGTTCAGCACCGCGTACCAGACAATCGGTGATGCGGTCCGGATAGGCACCCAGTGTTTCTAGCGAGGCCAGGTGCCAGCGCCCCTGGGCATCAGCATCTATCTGCATCGGCGCGCTACCAACACGCACCGGGCGGTAGCGCGACAAATCCAGCGTGCCAACGGCAGTGGAGGGGAGTTGCGTCATAGCGTCAACTCCATCACACCGGGTAGTGGCGATGACCACTCTGGATGGTGATCCAGCGCAGGTCAGTGAATTCGGCGACGCCGGCCTTGCCACCGAAGCGCCCGTAACCACTGGCCTTGACACCACCGAAGGGCATTTGTGCTTCGTCCGCCACGGTGGAGCTATTGATATGGCAAATGCCTGATTCGATGCGGCGTGCCAGCGCCAGTGCACGCGAGATGTCGCGACTGAAGACCGCTGCCGACAAGCCATACTCGCCGGCGTTGGCTTCAGCCAGCGCTGCCTCGTCGCCATCGACGCGGATGATGGCGACGATGGGGCCGAAGGATTCTTCCTGATAGACCGCCATGGTAGGTGTGATATGGTCGATGATGGCCGGTTGCAGCACATTGCCGTCGGTTTCGGTGCTACCGCAGACCAGCGTGGCGCCCTTGGCGCGGGCGTCATCGATCATGGCGGCTACGCGGCTGGCGGCAGAGCTATCGACCATGCCACCCAATACTGCGCCTTGCTGGCCCGGTTTGCCGGCGCGCAGGCCTGCAGTTTTTGCCTTCAGTTTTTCGACGAACTGGTCCGCCACTTTGCTGTCGACGATGATGCGGTCCGTCGACATGCAAATCTGGCCCTGGTTGAAGAAAGCACCAAACGCTGCCGCCTGTACCGCCTCATCCAGGTCGGCATCGTCCAGCACCAGTAGCGGATTCTTGCCACCCAGTTCCAGTACCACTGGTTTCAAATAGTGCGCTGCTTGCTTTGCAATAATGCGCCCCACCTTGGTTGAACCGGTGAAGTTGACGCGCTTGACGGCCGGATTGGCGATCAGGTGTGCCACGATATTGGCGGCATCCTGCGGCGCATTGCTGATGACGTTGACTACCCCAGCCGGAAAGCCAGCATCCTCGAACACTTTGCCGATCAGGCGGTGCAGGGCAGGGCATATTTCAGATGATTTGAGCACCACTGTGTTGCCGCAAGCCAGCGGGGTGGCAATGGCGCGGGTGCCAAGAATCACCGGTGCATTCCACGGTGCAATACCCAACACCACGCCACAGGCCTGACGCACACCCATTGCCATCAGGCCAGGTACGTCTGATGGAATGATTTCACCAGCGATCTGGGTAGTCATGGAAGCCGCTTCACGCAGCATGCCGGCTGCCAGCATCACGTTGAAACCGTACCATCCCGGTACGCCACCTGCTTCGGCCACACCAGCGGCGATGAATTCAGGTGCACGTGCTTCCAGACAGTCGGCAGCTTTCAGCAGCAGACGGCGGCGTTCGCCCGGTGCCGTGGCGGACCAGGCGGGGAAAGCAGCCTGTGCCGCTGCTACAGCCGCATCGGCATCGGCCAGCGTGGCAGCAGCTGCGACCGAAGCAGTGTCGCCAGTGGCGGGGTTGAGGCGCTGGAAAGTGGCACCTGTGGATGCGGCCTGGTCCAGGCCGCCAATCAACAAACGAGTTTCAATGCGAGTTTCAACGCGGGTTTCAGACATGACGTATCTCCTGTGTTATTGGGCGGTGGGACGCGTCTTATGCGCGCTTGTAAGTTTGCAGACCGGGCTTGATGGTCTTGTCGTCCAGGAACTGTTTGAGACCCTGGGCACGACCTTTTTCCGGGTCGCGGTAATTCGATTGGTCAACCTTGGCGTACAGGTAATCTTCGTTCTGGTCCCAATTCAACTCACGGCAACGTTTGAAGCCGTTCTTGGCGATGCGCAATACCACTGGTGCCTTGGCCAACAGCTTGTCGGCCAGCTCCAGCACGGCGGTGCGCAATTCGGCACGTGGCACGCTCTTGTTCACCAAACCCATTTCAGCCGCCTGCTGGCCGGTGAAAGTATCGCCAGTCATGATGTAGTGTAGTGCAGCGCGGTGGCCCATGGTGTCTGCCACGGCCTTGCTGACCAGATTGCCGGGCGGGATACCCCAGTTGATTTCGGACAAGCCGAACACCGCTTCATCGGCAGCAATAGCCAGATCACAGGCCACCAATGGCGAAAACGCGCCGCCAAAGCACCAGCCGTTGACCATGGCGATAGTTGGCTTACTGTACATGCGCAACAGTTTCCATTGCCATTGCGAGCAATCACGGCGCATGCGCTCCTGCATGATTTCGGGCTGGCCATCAGTTTCGCGGAAGTACTCTTTCAAGTCCATGCCTGCGGTCCAGCTGTCGCCAGCACCGGTCAACACCAATACCTGCGCTTCAGCATCCAGCTCCAGGGTTTCAAGCACGTCAATCATTTCACGATTCAGCGTCGGGCTCATGGCATTACGCTTTTCTGGCCGGTTCAACGTCACCCAGGCGATGCCGCCGGTAACTTCAACTTTTACTGTACTCCAACGGTTGTCATATTGGCTCATCTTGTTCTCACTTTATGCTCGGTTGATGTTAGGTTAATATCAGGTTACCTGATATGTAGCTTATAATATATTCTGCCTGGGCTGTAATGCAAGCTTTTTTTGCGCTATTTTTTGGACTTCTGAATTACTCTAAAAAAGACACCGTCCATCGCACATGACAGCTTGGTTGCTGCACATCATCATGGCCAATAGCTGGGACGCAAATCGTCGATACTGCCAGCGTAACCGTGCGTCTGGGCAAAGGCGGTCAGCGCATGCGGTGCTTCTTGTCCGCCGAAAATTGACCACAGGAACATGCGGCCATACAGTTCGGCGCGTTCGCGCGGATCGTGCTGCAGTGCCGGGTCTTGCGCCAGCGTTGTCTTGAGTTTGGCCATGCTGGCATCGTGCGTCACCATGCGGGTGCCGCCATCGGCACTGGTGTCAAACACCATCAGGCGCGCTTGACTGACTTCAGTGCTCCAGCGCATCCATTCCGGCAAGGACAGGGCTGGGCCGCAGCCCGGCTGACCGTGACGGGCGAAATGGGTCCAGTAACCCGCCATGGCACCTGATACTTCTTTGCGCCCCGGCAAATTGGCCACCGTGAATGAGCGAAATGGATCAAATTCACCATCCAGGTCGCGGAACACGAAGGCCACATCCAGTACATGGGCGGCACCCAGCAACAGCCGTGGCTGGATTAACGGCACAGCCGGCTGTTCATCCCAATCGAAGCGGTAGACCCAGACGTCGTGATGACCGGAAGCCACCATCGCGCTGGCTGGCTCCAGTGCACTTGAGACCTGCCACAATGAAGACATGTAGGCTGCGTGGCGCAAGTAGCGGCTACGGTCGCGCATCAGCGGAATGCTGCCGAACAACATGCGCACGTAGGCAGGATTATTGGACATGAACAGCCTGTATTCATCGCGGTTGGTGCCGATGATGACCGGTACTGCATTGTAAAGACTGCGGTCTGCAAATACCTGTAGCAGCGGCATCGCTGGCAGCACATGGCCATCCTGTAACACGCAGGGCGCATCATAGAAACTCAGTGCGCCCGGCGTGATAGGTGCCAGCAGCGCCTCGGGTGTCAGGCCGCGTACAAAGCTGGCTATGTCGGCGGGTGGCATGGATGCGATCAATGCCTGCGCTGCGGAGCGGTCGGCGGCGCGGCCATCGCGCTGCAACCAGTGGCATAGCAGTTCGCGCGAGCTAACAGCATGACCAGGCTGTGGGTTGTCCGCGTAGTTGCGTGCCTGCGCCATGGTATAGCTAGCCATCAGCGGCGACTGCAGGATGGCACGATGAAACAGGCCCTTGGCCAGCGGGCTGGCCAGCAGCGTATAGGTATTCAGGCCACCCGCTGATTCGCCAAACACGGTGACATTTTCCGGATCACCGCCAAAACTGGCGATGTGTTGCCGCACCCACTGCAGCGCAGCGATCAGGTCCAGTGTGCCGAAATTGCCGGAACGGTCGGCTGCAGTATCATCATCTTGCTCCAACTCTTCCAGGCCGAACCAGCCAAGAATGCCGAGACGATAATTGGCCGAAACCATGATCACGCTATCCTGTCCCGCCAGGTTGCGCAAAGTAGTGTAGGTGGCGGACGTACCTGCAGTGTTGGCACCGCCGTGTATCCAGAACATCACCGGCAAACTGCTCGCCTGCACGTCTTCTGGCGGCATCTGGGGTGCGTAGATATTCAGTGTCAGGCAGTCTTCTGAGCCTGCCAGCTTGCCCCATTGCTCGGGCGGTAGTTCCAGCGTAATGCCACCCAGTTGAACGGATGGCTGACCGCTGGCCAGCGCTGCACGCACGCCATGCCACGGCTGCGGTGGGCGTGGCGCTTTCCAGCGCAAGGCACCGGTTGGTGGTTGTGCATACGGAAGGCCAAGCCAGGCGTGTGTGTTGTGTTTGTCGGTAGATCCGACAACGGTGCCGAGCGCGGTATGGCGTAATGACGCAGGGTCGGTGGTTTTCTGTGCTGGTAGCGGCGTGTTGCGGCTGCGCCTTGAAAACAGGATCGCAGTGACGGCGGTAACGGCGATGACAGTCAAGATGTAGAACATGTTGCCTCCTTGTTTTATTATAAATATTGTAATGCGTGACTATCCGGGTATTGTTCCTGGCAGTTCAGCGGCTTAGCTTGCCGTCGCGTGTAATCACGGTCATTTCGGTATACTTCGAACCACTGTGATTATCGCGTCTGAAACGAAGCCGGTAGCCGCCCAGGTCATAATCAGCTTCCAATGCACTGAGCAACTTTTCCCGTGTGAAGTTTCTACCGGCTTTTTGCATCGCCTCTACCGCCAGTTTGGCTGCCATGAAACCCTGCAAGCCGTACACTGAAATTGGCTGGGCAGAGTGCTGCTTCGCCAGCATCTGGTACTGTCTGAGCAGTGGCAGATCGCTGCCCCACGGAAACGGAACAACCTGGGAAATGGCGATTCCACGCGCCTCCGGACCCAACTCCTTGAACAGTGCGCCGACATCCATATACGATGCTGCAATAAATTGTGGAAACAGACCGGCCTTGTGCATCTGCCTGATGAATTCCGCCGCCGATAGGGGTGAGCAAATCATGAGTACTGCTTGCGGCTTTCCTTCAGCGATGGTCTTGACTGCCTGTGCCACGTCGCGCGAATTAGTCGCTACCACCCCAACCGAATTCTTTCTGAGCGAGAGCTTCAGCATCACCGCTTCAGCATCCTTCAAGCCGGTTTGGCCGAAGCGGTCATTTTGGTGCAGCACGGCGACCTCGATCAAGGTTTGGAAATCGAGTTGATTGAGGATGGCTTCCGTTTCTTCCTTATAACTCGCAAACAGGTTAAACACATGGCGGTTGAACGGTTCATGCAGGGATTCAGCACCACTGGTGGGACCGATCAGGGGCGCGCCAGCAACTGCCAGCAGCGGCAGTACTGCTTCAGCCGCTGCCGTACCATGGTAGCCGAGCAGGGCCAGTACTCTGGATTCATCCAGGAGTTTTTTGGTGTTTGCTACGGTACGTGCCACATCATCCCCATCATCGAGTGTCACCAACTGTATCCTGCGACCAAAGATTCCACCGTTCTGGTTGACGTATTGAAGATAGGATTCCACGCCACCCTTGAGCGCCAGACCATTGCTGGCTTGCGGCCCACTCAGCGGCAGCGACATGCCGAGATTCACGGTGCCATCATTGGCAACAGTTTCAGCATGGGCGCCGCTGGCAAGGTTCACAAGGCTAACCAATAGCCCAAATGCGAAGAGCCGTTTCAGCACGTTCACAGCACGTTCTCGCGCAAGCGGACATGGTCTGGCGTAGCCTCAGGTGCTGGCAGCCGGTCTTGCTGTTTTTGCTGCGCCTGTTGTGCTTGTTGCGCCGTCTGTGGCATCAGAAAATGCGCCAGTGCCGGCACCAATACCAGCGCCCCCACCATATTCCACAAGAACATGAAAGCCAGCAATATGCCCATGTCAGCCTGGAATTTGATTGACGAAAACAGCCACGTAGCCACCGCCACCGCCAGCGTCACGCCGGTCAGTATCACTACTCGTCCGGTAAATTGCAACGCATGCATGTAAGCTTCGGACAAGTTGGCACCAGCACGCATACGGCTTAACATCACGCTCAACACATACAGCGCATAATCGACGCCAATGCCCACCCCGAGTGCGATGACCGGCAGGGTCGCGACTTTCACACCCATGCCCAGTATCACCATCAATACTTCACACAGGATCGAGGTCAGCACCAGCGGCAAGATCGCCACCACCACCGCACGCCAGTTGCGGAAAGTGGCATAGCACAGCAGGATCACTGCGCCATACACCCAGAACAGCATGTCATGCATGGCCTGCTTGACGACGATGTTGGTAGCAGCTTCGATGCCAGCGCTGCCAGCGGCCAGCTGGAACTGCACCTCTGGCGTGTTATGCGCTGCGGCAAAGGCCTCAACTGCATCCACTACACGTGTCAGTGTGGCGGCCTTGTGATCCTTCAGGTAGACATACAGTGACAACAAAGAGCAACTCTGGTTAAACAGCTCACGTGGTGCGCGCGTCTGTACTGCACCTAGTGCACCGGCATTCGGTATCAGGTCGTACCATTTGAAATTACCTTCGTTGTAGCCGATGGTGGCCAGCTTGCTGAGTGCTGCCATCGAGTTGCTTGAGTCAACACCTGGAAGTTGTTCCAGTTGCCAGGCCAGCGCGTCCACACTGGCCAGCGTGCCGTATTGCGTGCACTGGTCGGGCGGCGTCTTGATCATGACCACCAGGATGTCTGAACTGGCCGCATAATTGGTGACCATGAAGCCGTTGTCACGATTGTAGCGCGAGTCGGCACGCAGTTCGGGCGCGCCAGGATCAAGGTCACCTACCTTCAGGTTCAGGCTGTAGAGATAGCCCAGGCCACCCAGCAACAGACTGGCAACGACCGTGACTGTAGCCCAGCGGCGCTGGGTGAAACGGTCAAGGAAAGTCCACAACCGTGGTTGAGTGGTGTTGTCGGCCTGCAGGCTGCGCACGGCTGCCCTGGCACTGACACCTGTATAGGATAGCAATACTGGCAGCAGCACCAGGTTGGTGAAGATCAGCACTGCCACGCCGATACTGGCAATAATGGCCAGGTCCTGAATCACCTTGATGCGGATACTGACCAACACGGCGAAGCCGACGGCATCGCACAGCAGCGCCGTCAGGCCTGCGGCGAACAGGCGACGGAAGGTGTAACGCGCAGCCACCACGCGGTGCGTGCCACGGCCAACGTCCTGCATGATACCGTTCATCTTCTGCGCACCGTGGCTCATGCCAATGGCGAATACCAGGAAAGGCACCAGGATGGAGTAGGGGTCAAGTTCGTAATGCAGTGTGGCCAGCAAACCGCACTGCCACAACACGGCCACCAGCGAGCACACCACCACCAGTGTGGTGCTGCGCCAGCAGCGGGTGTACCAGAACAACACACCACCGGCGATGGCGATGGCCAGCACGAAGAACAGCAGCACCTGCTGCAGGCCCTCGATCAGATCGCCTACAATCTTGGCGAAACCAGTGATATGAATGCGTACGCCTTCCTTCTCGTACTTGGTGCGGATCTGCTCCAGACGTTCAGACAGCGCGCCATAATCGAGCGACTGACCGGTCTGCGGATTCAGTTCCATCAGCGGTACGAAGACGATGCTGGACTTGAAATCGGCCGCCACCAACTGGCCGATCTCGCCGGAGCGTGCGACATTGGCACGCAACTGCGCCAGACTGGCGGGCGTACCATCGTAACCATCCGGGATCACGGTGCCGCCGTCCAGGCCATCCTCGGTGACCGAAGCCCAGCGCGTGCCAGGCGTCCACAAGGATTTCATGAACGGACGGTCCACGCCCGGCAACAGGAACAGTTCATCGTTCAGGCGTTGCAGGGTATCGAGATAGGCGCGGTCATAGATCGTTCCATCCTTCGCTTCGACTGCAATCCGCACCGAATTGCCCAGGCCATTCAGGTCGGACTTGTTGGCCAGGTAGTTAAGCACATAGGGATGGGCGCTGGGAATCATCTTTTCAAAACTGGCATTGAGCTTGATGCGCGTCGCCTGGTAACCCAGCACGATAGTCGCCAGCAAGCATAGCAATATCACCAGCGGCCGGTAGTTGAACAGCGCACGCTCGCCCAGATTGCCGGAGCTGGTATCGAAATCCTGCAGTCGCCGTACCACAGGCTGTTGTTCCAAATCTTGGTCTGTATTCATGATGCTCCAACGGTATTCATATGAGAAAAGGGGCGCGGCTATTGCTGCCGTACCGATGATGTCGCCATCGCTACGCGGCGCAGGCCGCGCAGGCCAGCCACCACCAGTGCACCATCATTGGCTTGTGCTACTGCCGCCAGCGGCAAAGCCGGAGGCAAGCTGCCACCGGTTTGTGCAACGAAGCTGCGACCCTGGTCACGGCTGAGCAGCACATCGCCGCCCTGGCTGACCAGTACCAGCGTGCCGTCGGCCAATTCGGCACCACCGGCCAGCGAGGCCTGGATACCGGTATCGACCTTGTTCCAACTGATGCCCTGGTCGCCAGACCACCAGGCATTGCCGCGCAAGCCATAGGCCAGTAGCGCACCGCTGCGAGTAGCGAGCAGGCCGAAATAGCTACCCTTGTAAGGTGTGGCAAGCGTGACGAAGCTGGCACCCTGGTCGGTAGACCGTAGTAACAGTCCCTGCTCGCCAGCCAGATACAGTGCGCCACCGGTACCTTGCATGCCATACAGGTGCAAGCCCTTGGGATTGGCGACACGGCTTTGCCAAGGCTGCCACGTCGCGCCGCCATCCGTAGTCCTGAGCATCAGGTTATACGCACCCAACACGTAGCCACTGCTGGCGCTGTCGAAGTACAGATCGAGAAAGGGCTTGTCCGGGCCATCGTCCACCAGATGCTGGGCATCGGCTTGTGCCCGCTGCTGTTCCGGACCCGTCATCGCAGCGGCGGCGCGCACCGCCAGCGCCGCCACGTGGATACCATCCAACTGTTTGCTCCAGGTGACACCGCCGTCAGCACTGTGCAGCACCACGCCCTGATGACCGACTGCCCAGCCCTGTTTGTCGTCGACAAACTTCAACGCCGTCAGGCTGACACTGACCGGCACCCTGGCTTGCAACCAGTTCCGGCCAGCATCGTCCGAGTACAAGATGGTGCCGCGTTCACCAGCAGCCACCAGTCGCTTGCCCGCGCTGGCCACAGCCAGCATGGCTGCCCCCAGGGCCTTGGGGGTGAGCAGGGCAGGCTGACTCAGCGCGACCGGTACTGCGGCGGCAGTGACGCCCTCCGCCACAGCGGTCGTCGCCAGTACCAGGGTGGCACAAGCGCCGAACATCACAGACAGTGCGCCGGGATTCAATCTGGCCATCGTTCGCTCCTTCACTTAGCGCGAGCCTTGGTTGGCCAGCTCTTCCGGTCCGAAATAGCTGCTCGGAAGACGAGGGATGGCTTTAACCTGGGACGACATATCGTTCGAAGCTTCGTTCAGCAGATAAGCACCGGTCTGCACATTGTAGGTACCCCACATGATGTTACCCAGCACGGCTGGCAGGTCTGGTGCCAACAACGTCAAGGTGTAGTTGCCGCGCCAGATTTGGCCTTGGGCATCATAGCCGTCGATCATGACGATCTGCCAGGTATCCTCATCCAGGTAGTAGCGGCGCTTGGCCACTACGTGACGTTTGCCGGGAATCAGATTTGCTTCCACTTCCCATACACGGTGCAATTCCCAGCGCACCAGGTCTGGATTGAGGAACTGTGGGCCGACCAGATCGGCGATCTTGGCGGCACCAGCCCGGTTATTGTTGTAGGGGATGTACATCTCCTTTTTACCGATCAGTTTCAGCTCGTGATGATCGATAGGTCCAAACAGCATGAACGCTTCATCGAACAGGCCAATACCCGACGTCACCGAGTCTGGCGTATCGTAAGACACCGATGGCGCACGGCGTACGCGGCGCTGGCCGACCAGGTATTGCCAGATGGCGCGAGGGTGGGCTTCGTCGATACCATCATAGGCCAGGATGCCTTCGCCCGCCTTGGACGCTGGCGCACGGGTGATCAGGCGTCCGTACTGAGTGATGCCATCGAACTTTTCCAGACTGCCTTCCTTGAAGTAGTAAGGGCGCATCAGTGTCTGTTCGGCTTCGGTGGCCATGGCACGTTTGCCATCCGGCGTGACGATGATGGTACGGATCGGCAACTGTATCGTTTCGCCGGTCCAGGCCAAACGGTGGTTCATGATTGCTTCGTAGCCGGTTTTCGGAATCGGGAAGGGAATACCGCCGTACGCGCCTTCCACGCCGAAACCGCCGTCAATCGACTTGGCGCGGGTAGCGTTCTTGAACGTGTTGTCGTACACCCAGGATGGCGCACCACCGGTGCGGTGGGTAGGGAAAACGTCGAGCCGGTAGGTCGGATATTTTTTGAGCAGCGCCACAGTAGCAGCCGACAGCTTGGCCGCGTACTGGTCGACATTCTTGCCGGTAATGGCAAGCGCCGGCTTCTCGCTGGCAAAGGGATCAACGCGAAAGTCACCGGGCTTGAAGCCGGGTTGCACCTTGGTGTAGACACCTTCCCAGGCCGGGATGCTGCCTTCCTTGTTACCTGCTTTTTCTGCACCCAGCGGTGTCAGGGTGGTATGCAGTTTGGCCGCTTCATCGGCGGTGACGGCTGCGCCGGCATCTGGCAGGGTGAAAGCCAGGGTCAGGGCGGCGGCAGCGAATTTGATAGTCGTCTTCATTTTGGTTTTGTCCTTAGAATGCACGTTTGATAGTGAAGGAGAGGTAGTCGCGGTCTGCCAGCGACTGGGCGTAGCTCAGTATCGGTGTTTTGGTGGCCGGATTATTCTTCAGGAAGGTGCCTGCCGCGCCGAGGAAGCGCACGTAGTTGATGCCGATCTTCCAGTCCTGGCGGTAGGTGGCGTTGATGCCGATATTAAAATCACCGCCGTGAGAACTGCCGCCGTTGAAGTTAAATATGGCACGCGAGCGACCATCGATGTTGTAGCCAAGCCCGATCGGGACCGACAGATCGAGTCCATCGATCACCTGGTAATACGACGGTTCGAAGATCATGCGCGCCGAAGTGGCGTCGCGTGTGGTGTTGGGATCGAGCGAGCCCTGCCAGGTAACACTGGTAGCGCGGTTCCATGCCAATTCGCCGAGCAGTGACGCCCCCTGGAACAACGCGGTGGTTGGCATTACGTAAATCGCCGACAGGTTGACGTGGGCCGTGTTACCGACCGCATAGGCCGGGTTGCCGCTATTGTCAGCAAAGACGCCGGTGCCGGCTTTGGATAAAAAGTTGGGTGTAGGATCACTGACCAATGGCGTGTTGCGGCGTACCGAGATTTCGGCTGCCACGTTTGCGCCCAGCAGCACTGTACTGGCGCTGGCACCGAAAGTACGGATGCCTTCCGCGTACACAGCTTGCACGGCGGATGGTGCGCCAGGTGGGAAGCTGGGTGAAAACCGGAGGTAGAAGTAGGGCGTCTTGTCATGGTAGCGCGCGGCGTACAGACCATACTCGACGTCCGAACCGGCAGGTGTGAACTTGACCTGCAGGCCACCCTGACCAGAATTTTTCGCCTTCATATCTGCAACGGTATAGAAAGCTGGCGCGCCACTATTGGTTGGGGCCACCAGGAAAGCACTGCTACCAGCACCTGCCGCATCGTAGGAACTGAGATAGCTGCCGACACCAGGAATCTGCGTTGAACGCCATTCCAACTGGTAGTAGCCACCAATCGACACATTGGGCAGCACCTGCAGTTGGCCGGAGATCTGGTTGACCGGACGCAGGATTTCCTTGAACTGCGCGCCCGGTACACTGAGCAGTTTGACCAGATCCACCGGTCCTTGTGCATTGGCGATACCGTTGGCACCGAAGAACAGGCTCTCGCCATATTGCAGCGTGTGGCGGCCAACGCGCACGGTACCCGGCAATTCACCCAGTGTGCCCTTGGCGAAGACGAAGGCATCCAGCAGTTCTGCATTGCGGCCATGCAGCGTACGGGTGCCGTCAGTAAAGCTGTTGCCGGCGTTACCGAGCAAGGTTGCGGCGTTGCTTCCATAGGAAGCATTGTCGTTGCTACGGTTGTAGACGGTGTCGTACCACGCTGCAGCGCTAATACGCATGCCCAGGTTGCGGGTACCGGCATCGAACTCGGACAGCCAGTCGATGCGGTTTGAGACGATACCCTTGTTACGGAAGTTCTGGTTACCGTCGTCGAGGTTATAGCCGGTGAAATCGCCAGGGCCGGCTGATGGATAGCCGCCGGCCAGCAGACGCGTATCAGCATCTTTCAGGCGATAAGCGGTGCTGTATTTAAAGGTATTGTTCCAGCTGATCTTGAGATCAGGGTTGTCGGTCTCGAACTCGTAGGCATAGGCGTGGGTGGTCGGTAGTATGGCTGCCACAGCCAGTGCCAACAGGGTTGGATATTCCAGACTCAGGCGTTTATTCGCTTGCATGTACAGTCTCCTCATTATAGTTGTGTGGCCGCTAACGTGCAGCCGGACGGATGGGATGCATCAGATAAAAGTTGAGACCAGTCCTCCGTCGACAGGCAGGTTGACACCGCTGATCCAGCGCGCGTCGTCACTGCACAGGAAGCTGATGGCAGCGGCCACTTCGTCTGCGTAGGCCGGGCGCTTCATGCGGTGGGCATCACGCTGCACGCGTTCTTCACCCAGCATGGATATGAAGTCGCCCAGGATAGGTGTGAAGACCGGGCCGGGTGCCACGCAATTCATGCGCACAGAATGCTCCAGGAACCAAGGCTGCGATTGCGCATAGGTCCAGACGATCAAGGCTTCCTTGAAGTACTGGTAGCAGGTGTCAGCCGGAACCGGGTGGGCTTCCAGCCAGGCTAGGCCAGCGGCGAAGCTATTTGTGGCTGCCAGTTCCTTGTGCAGGGCAGTGCGCGCTGGCCATTCCGCCCCCAGGATGGAGGCGACGTTGACAATCGAGCCGCCAGCCGGCATGCGTGGCAATACACCTTCGGTCAAGTGACGCAGGCCCAGGTAATTGACACGCGCCAGCAACGCCGGGTCAGCAGTGCCTGGCACGCCAGCGATGTTGCACAGCGCGTCCACACGTTGCGGCAGTTTGGCGATAGCCGCATCGATGCTGGCTGTCTGCCCCATGTCGACGGCGACGAAACCGTCCAGTGTCAGCCCCGGTTCATTGCGGTCCATGCCGATCACGGTGGCACCTTCAAAACGCGCCAAACGTGCTACCTCGGCACCGATGCCGGAGGCGGCACCGGTGACGACGATGGTCTTGTTACGTAATTTCATGTTGTCTCCTGGGTGATGTTGTGTTGTTGATGTTGGGTCGAAGAGTCAGAATGGATAGCGTGGCGCTTCGGTTTTCATAGTCAGCCACTGCCATTGGGTGAATTCGTCCCAGTCAACAGTCCCGCCGTGGCGGCCACCGTTACCAGAACTGCCACCGCCACCGAATGGCGCGTGCGCTTCGGCCAGCACAGTCTGGTCATTGATGTGGACGTGGCCAGCTGGCACGCGATCCACGATGTACATGCCGCGTGCCAGAGTCGGTGTAATCACGCCCAGTGCCAGACAGCCACTGGTGGCCGAAGCCAGGGCTATCGCTTCCTGGTCGGTGTCGAACACGGTGATCGATGCGACGGGGCCGAACAGCTCTTCTTCGAAACAACGCATGCCGGGCCGGACACCGGTCAGTACTGTAGGTTGGTAGAACTGCCGGTCGTAACTGCCGCCAGCCAGCAGGGTGGCACCGGCGGCTACGCTGTCTTCGACAATGCCATGCAGGCGCTGCACCTGGCGTGCATTGATCAACGGTCCCAGTGCAACCTGGCCCTTCATCGGATCGCCCACCGGCAAATGACGTGCCTTGGCAACCACCCTTTCTATGACGGCGTCGGCGATGCCGCGCTGGAGCAGGATGCGGCCAGAGGCCATGCAGATCTGCCCCTGATGCAAGTAAGCACCCCAGGCCACGTTGGCGGCGGCAATGTCGGGGTCGGCATCGTCGAGGATAATCAGCGAGTTTTTACCACCCAGTTCCAGTGACATCTTTTTCAGGTTGCGGCCAGCTACTTCGCCTATGCTGCGACCCACAGCGGTCGAACCGGTAAAGGCGATCATGGCAATATCGGGATGGCTGCACATGGCCTGGCCAGCTTCGGCGGCACCAGGCAGCACATGCAGCACGCCTTTCGGCAAACCGGCTGCTTCGAAGATACGGGCGATCAACACACCACCACTGACCGGCGTTTGCAGGTCTGGCTTGTGCACTACCGCATTGCCGGTCGCAAGCGCTGGTGCGATCGAGCGGATCGACAAGATAAGGGGGAAGTTGAAAGGCGAGATCACACCGACCACGCCATGCGGTACACGGCGCGCGATACTCATCTGGCCGCTGCCCGATGCCAGTAGTTGCCCTTTGGGCTGGGTCAGCATTGCTGCGGCTTCCTGCAGATGTGCACCTGCTTCACGCAGCTCCAGGTCGGCTTTGGGACGAATTGCGCCGGTCTCACGCACTATCCATACGGCCAGCTCGTCGTGATGTTCGGTGATCAGCGCCGCCGCCTTGCGGAAGATGGCTGCACGTTCCTTGTAGTCGCTGCTGGCCCACGCGGTTTGCGCTGCGCGTGCTTGTGCGGCGGCCAGTGCTACATCGTCGGCATTCGCCAGACCGATGCGGCCAAGTTGTTCGCCAGTAGCGGGTTCGGTAAAGGTGTGCTTGCCGCCCTTGGCAGTGATCCAGTCACCATTGAAGATGCGGTCTTGCCAGATCGCGGGGCGCAAAAATGCATTAGCGTCAGTCATGTTGTCTCCTGTTGATTAAGGGATGGTGGGAAAGTCAGTCTGCTTGCATGTTTGTTGCATGAAAGTCTGCTTGCCGCTTTTGTCTTAGCTATTACAAGTTATGTGCCAGCTCCCTGTGTGGCGACATTATTGCGACGCACCAAGTGCTTGCTGCACTGTGTTACTGCGATGCTGATGGAGCTGATGTGGCGCGCCGCAGCAAAAAAGATATCGCGCTGGCGATTGATGAAATGATCAAACTGGAGATTTACCGATGTATGATTTGATAAAAGACGATGAAAGTGGAGACATGAGCAAACCCCATCGCGTATCGCTGTCTGACGTATCGCGCGCCACCGGCAAGATGCTGAACCATGGCGATAACGTGCAACTTGATGCAGGCGCAGCGCCAACGCTGGAAGATCTCACGCAAAGTCTGCACTTTTCGCCAGGCGACGGGCGCATCTGGCTCAACGGCCAGCGTATGCAGTTGTTGCATACCACTTCCCTTGGCGCGTTGCGACGCGAACTGCTGGAGAGCATAGGATCGGAACGCACGCGTGGTTTGCTGACGCGGGTCGGTTATTCTGCCGGTGCGCGTGACGCCCAGTTGCTGCGCGAGCGCTGGCCGGATGCCGATGCCAGCACGCTGTTTGCCGCCGGACCACGCATGCACTCATTGGAAGGAGCCGTCAAGGTCGAGCCGCTGCATTTTGAATTCGATGTCGAGCGTGGCACCTATCACGGCGAATTCCTATGGCATCACTCCAGTGAAGACGAGGTACACACAGCCGATTTCGGTATTGGTACCGAGCCAGCGTGCTGGATGCAGACTGGCTACGCCATGGGCTACACCAGCGCGATGATAGGACGCTTGATCATCTACCGCGAGGTCGAGTGCACATCCATGGGTCACAAACATTGCCGCCTGATTGGCAAGCCCGCTGATGAATGGGAAAACGTCGAAGAAGACTTGCGTTTTCTGAACGCGGAATCCTTTGTCAGCACCACTGCTTACGGCAGATCCGGGCAACATCAGCAGGCCGCAGTGCTGCCGGGCGATGACGAACGGTCTTACGGAGAGAAGGAGATGGTAGGCGTATCGTCGGCCTTCAACGCGGCTTGTCATATGCTTAAACGCGTCGCGCCGACGGTTGCCACGGTGCTGTTCACCGGCGAATCCGGCGTCGGTAAAGAGTTGTTCGCCCACATGCTGCACCAGATCAGCGCCCGTAAGGCACAGCCGTTTGTGGCGGTCAATTGCGCAGCGATCCCCGAGACACTCATTGAATCTGAATTGTTTGGTGTGGAACGTGGTGCCTACACTGGTGCCAGCCAGTCACGACCAGGCCGCTTCGAGCGCGCCTCGGGCGGCACCTTGTTTCTTGACGAGATAGGAACACTCAGCCTGGTCGCGCAGGGCAAGCTGTTACGGGCATTGCAAGAGGGCGAGATTGAACGGGTAGGGGGTGTGCGCAGCGTGAAGGTGGATGTGCGGCTGGTGGCAGCAACCAACGTCAATCTGCGCGAAGAGATACAACAGGGGCGCTTTCGCGAAGACTTGTTCTTCCGCCTGAACGTGTTCCCCATCCACTTGCCACCACTGCGGGACCGGCGCGACGACATCCCGCTGTTGATGGGTTACTTCATGCGCCATTATGGTCAAAAGCATCAGCGCCGTGTGATCGGCTTTACTGCACGTGCGGTTGATGCCTTGCTCAACTATCACTTCCCTGGCAATATCCGCGAGCTGCAAAACCTGGTCGAGCGCGGCGTCATCTTTGCCAACGAAGATGGCCCTATCGATCTGCCTCATCTGTTCACCAGCGGCGAAGAATCGCAAACCTCATATTTCTCGCTGGCACAGACAGGCCGCCTGACGGGTCACGGTGCCGCCGCAGCGGAAGCGCCGCCTAGCGGTGCGCTGCTCGACGTGCTGCCTGCCATGCTGCAACAAGCGTCCGAACAAAACCAGGGCTGGTCGCTGGATCATCTGGAAAGTACCTTGATACTGGCGGCGGTGGAACGAGCTGACGGCAATCTGTCAGCAGCAGCACGCATGCTGGGCCTGACACGTCCACAGTTGTCATACAGGATGAAAAAACTGCAGCAGGGCTGAATTCTGGCCTGACATGATACATCCTGTCTCCGCCAGTTGAACGCGGGCGGAGACGATCTTCCGGGAAATATTCACTGCGCCTTATTTGCCAGGATCCTTTTGGTTCAGGAACTGGTCAAATTCGACGTTGTAGAATTCGTCACCGACCTTTTCAACCTTGCGCACATAGACTGTCTGCACGATATCGCGGGTTTGTGGATCGATGGCAATCGGGCCACGCGGGCTGTTGAGCTGGATATTCTTCAGGATAGCCATGGCCTGATCACCATCAATCTTGCCGTTCAATTTGCGTACCACTTCATAGATCGCTGCCATGCCGTCATATGCCGCCACCGCCATGAAACTGGGGCGACCCGCGCCTGGATTGGCAGCAGCAAAATTCTTCAGGAAAGCCAGGTTCTCTGGTGATTTGTGCGCTGCTGAATAGTGGAAGGTGGTGATCACGCCCAGTGTGGTATCGCCCATGGCAGGCAATGCGTGGTCGTCGGTCAGGTCGCCAGTGGCGATCACCTTGATGCCTGCCGCAGCCAGGCCACGTTCACGGTAGCCTTTCATGAAGGCGACGCCTTGTTCGCCGGCGGGCACGAAAATGAACACGGCATCAGGCTTGGCGTCCTTGACGCGCTGAATGTAGGGTGCAAATTCCGGATTGCGCAGCGGAACACGGATTGCTTCAGTGATCGTGCCACCACCTTTGATAAACTCATTCTTGAATGCCGTTTCGGCATCAATGCCGGGGCCGTAATCCGCCACCAGTGTCACTACCTTCTTGATGTTGTTCTTCGCCGCCCAGGTTGCCATGGGTGCGGAAATCTGCGCTAGCGTCATCGAAAAACGGACGATGTAGTTGGACTTGGTGGTGATCGCCGAGCTGGCGGCATTCATGATGATCATCGGCTTCTTCGCTTGCTCGGCGATGGGGGCAACAGCCAGCGCTTCCGGCGTCAGGCTGAAGCCAGCCAGGAAGTCGACCTTGTCGCGCACCACCAGTTCCTGCGCCACCCGCTTCGCGATTTCAGGCGAAGGCCCGGTAGTGTCCTTGATGATGATCTCGATTTTTTTGCCTGCAACGGTGCTGCCGTTTTGCGCCATCCACGTCTTGATGCCGCCTTCCATCTGTTTACCGTAATCAGCGAAGGGGCCAGAGAAGGCGGCGATCAGGCCAATCTTGATAGTGTCCTCTGCCCACGCCAGTGGCAGCGCAAACAATACAACAGCTGTCAGTGTCGCCATCGATACCAATTTTTTCATCGTCATGCTGGTCTCCTATATTGTTCTATGCGTTCTGTGTGTTCTGTTTTCTTTGTGAAGAATGGCAAGGGCAGGCATTAATTCTGTAATGCCTACAATGACTGTGATGCGGCTTTTGTTGATCGCCATTGCCGCATACATAGTATCCAATGTATGTGCGATTAACAATCCATTGTTCGATAATCGCACACTTTAAAAATGACGCGTATATGACCAGAAATGATCCAAAAATGAAGAATGCAGCCTGAATACTTGTTACCGCATCTACTGCTGCCAAGATCGTAAATAGGTGCTAAGGCAGCAGTATCGAAAGCTCTTGTGCGCCGCGCAACAGCACTGGCAGGAACTCTTGTTCCAGTTGCTTGACGCTGACGCGGGATGCTTGTGCGCCGACGTTCAATGCCGCCAGCACCGTGCCGGATGCACCGCGCACCGGTACGGCGATGGAGCGTAATCCCAGTTCCAGTTCCTCATCATTGATGGCGTAGCCAGCCTGGCGCACGTTGGCCAGTATTTCGCGCAGGCGTTTCTGGTTAACCACCGTGTTTTCCGTCATTGCCCGTAGCCTGGTGCGTGCCAGGTATTGGTCCAGATCCTCGGGTGGCAGGTGCGCCAGCATGACACGGCCCAGCGAAGTGCAATAGGCGGGCAGGCGGCTGCCAGTGTTCAGTGCCACCGACATCACGCGCGAAGTAGCGGCACGTGCGACGTATAGCACTTCATCGTCATCCAGCACCGCCAGTGAACTCGATTCGTTCAGGCTACGGCTGATATTGTTGAGGTAAGGCTGAGCTGACACCGTTAGCGGGGTTGACGACAGGTAGGAATAGCCCAGCGTCAGCACCTTGGGGCGCAGCGAAAAATTGTTCAGCTCTGCATCCACGTAACCCAGTTCACGCAAGGTATGCAGGCAGCGCCGCACGGCAGCACGCGGAATCCCGGTTTTCTGGCTGATGTTGGCAATGGTCTGCGGCTTGCGTGAATCGCTGAAGGCGCGCACTACAGCCAGACCGCGCGCCAGCGAGGTCATGAAACTGGGATCAGTCATCGCGTCGATTTGCTCCGAGATGCTTGGTTCGTGTTCTTGCCCGGCTTCTGCAGTGGTCTTGATCTTGGTGGCTTTGATGGTCTTTGACATGGCGTGATTTTAATGCAGTCGGTAAGTACTATCGTTTTATTTGTTGACCTTGGGGGCGCGACGTTGTTACACTATTCGTGCGATAAACAATCATTTGTTCGATTATCGCACAACATGAATTGCAAAGGCAAACATATGATTGATAAGACTTTTGAATCGCTGGAGCGCGCCGTGGCTGACATCCACGATAGTGCAACGGTCATGATCGGCGGCTTTGGCAACGCTGGCATGCCGTCCGCACTGATCGATGCGCTGATTGCGCAGGGTGCTCGCGACCTCACTATCGTCAACAACAACGCCGGCAATGGCGAAACCGGGCTGGCCGCGCTGCTCAAGAGCAAACGGGTGCGCAAGATCATCTGTTCCTTCCCGCGCCAGACCGACTCCCATCATTTCGACGCCCTGTACCGCGCTGGCGAGATTGAACTGGAACTGACCCCGCAAGGCAACCTGGCTGAGCGTATCCGTGCTGCGGGTGCCGGTATTGGCGGTTTTTTTTCGCCAACCGGCTACGGCACGCAGTTGGCAGAGGGCAAAGAGACACGTCTCATCAATGGTCGCCACTATGTGCTGGAAGCGCCGATCCATGCCGATTTCGCGCTGATCAAGGCATTGCACGGCGACCGCTGGGGTAACCTGGTGTATCGCAAGACTGCCCGTAATTTCGGTCCCATCATGGCGATGGCGGCCAAGACCACTATTGCGCAAGTGCGGCAGGTGGTCGCGCTAGGTGAACTCGATCCTGAAGTGATCGTCACGCCAGGCATCTTTGTCCAGCGTGTAGTGAAGGAGGCAGCATGACGCACAAATATACCCGCGACCAGATGGCCGCCCGCGTGGCGCAGGATATTCCTGAAGGTGCCTATGTCAACCTGGGCATCGGCCTACCGACCAAGGTGGCCGACCATCTGCCCGCCGAGCGTGAAGTGTTTCTGCACAGCGAAAACGGCCTGCTGGGCATGGGCCCTGCACCGGCGGCAAGTCAGGAAGACGAAGACCTGATCAACGCCGGCAAACAACCTGTCACGTTACTGACTGGCGGTGCTTACTTCCACCATGGCGATTCGTTCGCAATGATGCGCGGTGGCCATTTGGATATCTGCGTGCTGGGCGCTTTCCAGGTAGCATCCAATGGTGACCTGGCCAACTGGCATACCGGCACCGCCGACGCCATACCCGCCGTCGGCGGTGCCATGGACCTGGCAATCGGTGCCAAGCAAGTGTTTGTAATGATGGACCATCAGACCAAGACCGGTGAGAGCAAGATTGTCAGCCAGTGCAGTTATCCCTTGACTGGCATGGCCTGTGTCAATCGCATCTATACCGATCTGGCCGTGCTGGACGTGACGCCGCAAGGGTTAGCAGTACGCGAGATGGCCCCTGGTCTGAGCTTTGAAGCGCTGCAAGCCGTCACTGGCGTACCGCTGTTACCGTTGAAACAAGAGAGGATGACATGAACGAAGCCTATATCTGTGATGCAGTACGAACCCCCATCGGTCGCTACGGCGGCGCGTTAAAGGACGTGCGCGCTGATGACCTCGGTGCACTGCCGATGCGTGAACTGATGCGCCGCAATCCCGGCGTCGACTGGACGGTGGTGGATGACGTCATCTATGGCTGTGCCAACCAGGCTGGTGAAGACAACCGCAATGTGGCACGCATGTCGGCACTGCTGGCCGGCTTGCCACAGGAAGTGCCTGGTGCCACCATCAACCGGTTGTGTGGTTCGGGAATGGACGCCATCGGTACGGCGGCACGTGCCATCCAGGCTGGTGACGCCAGGCTGTTGATCGCTGGCGGTGTCGAATCGATGACGCGTGCACCATTCGTCATGGGCAAAACTGATTCGGCATTTGCGCGCAATGCGTCACTGCAAGATACGACCATGGGCTGGCGCTTCATCAACAAGACATTCAAGGAAGCTTACGGCGTCGAAACCATGCCGGAAACGGCAGAAAACGTCGCCCACGACTATGGCATCAGCCGCGCAGACCAGGATGCGTTTGCGCTGGCAAGCCAGAACAAGGCTGCTATCGCCATCGCCGAAGACGTTTTTGCGCGTGAAATTATTCCGGTATCGCTGCCGCAAAAGAAAGGGGATCCTGTCATCTTCCGCCAGGACGAGCATCCGCGTGCCACCACGCTGGAAGCATTGGCGAAGCTGAAAGGCGTGGTCAGAGCAGATGGCAGTGTTACCGCTGGCAATGCGTCTGGCATCAATGACGGTGCCTGCGCACTCTTGATCGCCAATGCGGATGCGGCGTTCCAGTATGGACTAAAGCCCTTGGCCCGCATCGTCGGCATGGCGACTGCCGGTGTGGCACCGCGTGTGATGGGTATCGGCCCGGTACCTGCGGTGCAAAAGCTGTTGCGCCAGACCGGCCTGACATTGGAGCAGATGGACGTGATAGAACTGAACGAAGCCTTTGCGGCGCAGGGCCTGGCCGTGCTGCGCCAGTTAGGCCTGCGTGACGACGACCCACGCGTCAATCCCAACGGCGGTGCCATCGCACTGGGCCATCCGCTGGGAATGAGCGGCGCGCGCCTGGTTACCACGGCAAGCTACCAGTTGCATCGCAGCGGTGGTCGTTATGGGCTGTGTACTATGTGCATAGGCGTGGGGCAGGGCATTGCAATGATCATTGAAAGAGTGTGAAAAAAAATGTAAAGCAAGAATGCAAATCATGTAACTTGTAGAGAAGTAGCGGAGACAATAAATGAAAAAACAAAATCAAAACGAGAGCCTGACGTGCTAGCCAATTTTGCCGGTGTACTGTTTGACGGCATTGCCTACGGTAGCCTCTTGTTTCTGATCAGTGTCGGCCTGTCGGTCACGATGGGGATGATGAACTTCATTAATCTGGCACACGGTGCTTTTGCAATGCTGGGCGGGTATGTCAGTGTCACATTGCTGTCACGCCTGGGCGTGCCATTTCTGGCATCGCTGCCGCTGGCCTTCCTGGCATCCGCCATCACGGGACTGGTGCTGGAACGGCTGCTGTATCGTCGTCTCTATCAGGCCAGCCACCTGGACCAGGTGCTATTCTCCATCGGCCTTACCTTCATGTCGGTGGCCGGTGCCACCTGGTTGTTCGGCCCGACGCAGCAGCCGGTCACCCTGCCGGATTGGCTGCGCGGCCAGGTAGCGCTGCTGGGATTGGACATAGGCGTCTACCGCCTGTTCCTGATTGGTGTGGTGGTGCTGGTTACAGTGGCACTGGGATTGTTGATCGAACGCACCCGTTTCGGCGCGCAGATCCGTGCGTCTGTGGATAACCAGACGGCCGCTGCGGGCCTGGGCATCAATGTCAGCCTGGTGTTTAGCCTGACTTTCGCGCTGGGTTCGGGCCTGGCCGGTTTGGGTGGTGGCTTGGGTATCGACGTGCTTGGGCTGGACCCGACCTTCCCGATCAAGTATATGGTTTACTTCCTGTTGGTGGTCGCGGTAGGTGGCGCCGGGACGATCAAGGGACCACTGTTGGCAGCGCTGATCCTGGGCGTATTCGACGTGGCAGGAAAATACTATGTACCGCAAGTGGGTGCCTTCGTCATTTACGGCCTGATGGTGCTGTTGTTGATATTGTTCCCGGCTGGCCTGATACGGAGGAAAGCATGAACGCCATCACCGAAACCGCCATCCAGGCTAGGGATGCCGTGTCAGCTATAACCATCACCCAAACTCAGATCATGCCGGTACCCCGTTTGCCCCATGACCGCTGGACGCCACTGGAAGTCGCTTTCTGGCTGCTGCCGGTGGCAGCATATTTTGCTTTTCCAGGCTACCTGGTGCTGATCAGCCAGATCATGATCACCGGCCTGTTCGCGCTGTCGCTGGACCTGATGCTGGGCTATGCCGGTATCGTCTCGCTGGGTCACGCCGCCTTTTTCGGTCTGGGTGCCTACGCCGCAGGCCTGTTGTCCGTACACGGCTGGAGCGAACCATTCAGTGGCCTGCTGGCTGGTGCTGCAATTGCTGGCCTGTTTGGTTTCCTTACCGCCTGGCTGGTGGTGCGCGGCCAGGATTTGACGCGTCTGATGGTCACACTGGGTATCGGCCTGATGCTGTTTGAAGCGGCCAACAAGGCATCCTTCCTGACTGGTGGCGTGGATGGCTTGTCTGGCATGGTGGTCGGTAAATTGTTCGGCATCTTCGAGTTCGATTTGAACGGCAATGTCGCGTACTGCTACAGCCTGGCCGTGCTATTTCTTGTATTTTTGTTGCTGCGCCGGCTGGTGAAGTCGCCGTTCGGTCTGAGCCTGATCGGCATCCGCGAGGGCGTGCACCGCATGCCTGCGCTGGGCGTCAATGTCAATCGTCGCCTGGTGGCTGTATTCACTGTCGCCGCGACAGTGGCCGGTTTGGCGGGAGCGCTGTTGGCGCAAACCACACAGTTTGTCGGGCTGGATTCGCTGGGTTTTTCGCGCTCTGCCGAGCTGCTGATCATACTGGTGCTGGGCGGAACTGGCCGTCTGTATGGTGCGCTGATCGGTGCAGCTGTGTTCATGCTGGCACAGGACTATCTGTCCGGCCTCAATCCGGCTTACTGGCAGTTTTATATTGGCTTGCTGCTGGTGGTGATCGTGCTGTTTGCACGTGGTGGCATTCTGGGTGGCCTGGAAGTACTGGCCCATCGCTTCAAATCATGGCTGCGCAAGGAGCAAACATGAAGCATGCCAATAACAATAACCCAGACATCACATTGCGCACCAAAGGCTTGAGCAAGCAGTGGGGCGCATTCGTCGCCAATAGCGATATCAACCTGAACTTCGCCCCCGGCGCACGCCATGCACTGATCGGCCCCAATGGTGCAGGCAAGACCACCTTCATCAATCTGCTGACTGGCGGTCTCATGCCCAGCAGCGGTAAGGTGTATCTGGGCGGCGAAGACATCACCCATCTGCCACAGCACCGGCGTGTGCAACGTGGCATGACACGTACCTTCCAGCTCAACACCCTGTTCGCGGGCATGACGGTATTGGAGTCTGTGGCACTGGCGATTTGCGAGCGACGCGGGCTGCAGTCGGTCTGGTACCAGACAGTAGCCAGGCAAGCCGATGTCATTGATGAGGCGATGGCCCTGTTGGCGACACTCAAGCTGAGCGACCAGGCCAACAGCATGACACGCAGCATGGCATATGGCAAACAGCGACTACTGGAAATAGCACTGGCGCTGGCCACCAGGCCGCGCATCCTGCTATTGGACGAACCGGCAGCAGGCATCCCGCAGGCGGAAAGCAAGGAACTGTTCGAGGTGCTGTCCCAGTTGCCGCGCGATGTCACACTGCTGTTTATTGAACATGATATGGGACTGGTATTCCGTTTCGCCGACCGCATCACGGTCCTGGTTTCTGGCAAGGTGCTGACTGAGGGCACGCCGGCAGAAATCGCGGCAGACCCGCGTGTCAGGGAAGTCTATCTGGGGGAGGCCGAATATGCCGAATATGCCTGAATTGTTGGCGCTTGATAAAGTCTGCGCTGGCTATGGTGAATCGGTAGTGCTGGAGGATGTGTCCTTCGTACTGCGCGAAGGCGACAGCCTGGCCTTGCTCGGTCGCAACGGTGTCGGCAAAACCAGTCTGTTGGTGACACTGATGGGATTGACGCGGCTGCACAGCGGCACCATACGCTGGGCCGGGCGCGACATCGTGCGCATGCCCACGCATCAGCGCGCGCGTGCTGGTCTTGGCTGGGTACCGCAAGAGCGGCATATGTTTCCCTCATTGACGGTGGAAGAACATCTGACTGTGGTGGCCCGCCCCGGTCCATGGAATCTGCAGAAGGTATATCAGATTTTCCCGCGCCTGTACGAGCGCCGTACCAACATGGGTAACCAGTTGTCCGGTGGCGAGCAACAGATGGTGGCGATTGCCCGTGCACTGATGACCAACGCCCGCATCTTGCTGCTGGATGAGCCTATGGAAGGCCTGGCCCCCATCATCGTGCAGGAACTATTGCGGGTGATCCGCACGCTGGTGCAGGACGAAGGCATGTCGGTAATAGTGGTCGAGCAGCATGCGCGCCTGGCGCTGTCACTGACTCAGCGCGCCATCGTGCTTGATCGCGGGCGCATCGTGCACGATTCGGACAGTGCCAGCCTGTTGGCCGATGGTGACAGGCTGGACCGTCTGGTCGCAGTAGCCTGACGCATTGGTAATCGAATGCCGGCTTATTTGGGCTTGTATATCTCCGCACCGCTGTGCACTTGCGTGATGAACCGGATATTCTTTACTACATCAGCTTAGCTCGCGCGCGACCGCCGCGCTATCAGCGAGTGGGGCGCGGCTTTGCTCGTTGTTTTCCTGCACAAGTTTGCTCAGCAGCTTCATGAATTGTTGCTGCTCACCATCCGTGAGCGGTGCCAGTAAGCGACGCCGCAACCGTTGCGCGCCGGGAATCAGGTCGCTCAACAGTTGTTCTCCAGCGCGGGTAATGGTCAGTGCACGCTGGCGGCGATTGGTGGGGATGACCCGTCGTTCCAGCAACCCCTTTTCCTCCAGTCGTGCGCATACGGTGGCACCAGTCGAGGTATCGATGCCACTGATGGCAGACAGCGATACCTGGTCTATACCTTCTTGATTCTCAAGGTTGCGCAGCATGGCGTACTGCACTGGTGTCAGTTCGGTGCCCATTTCGTCGTAAAAAATCGACACCGAGATTTGTTGTGCGCGGCGTAACAAATGGCCCGGATGTTCATACAAGTCAATCAGCTTGCTCTCTGTTTTTTGCATAGCGCTTTCTCAACTGGTGCGTTGCAACGTAAAAAAGTTCATGTGCGGCGTTTACATCGCCAAATTCCAGTCTATACTCTACTACATTCAGTGTACTGAATATTAATTCAAAATTAGAAAAGGAGACTGAGATGTTCCCTAAAAACACCTGGTATGTGGCTTGCACGCCGGATGAAATCGAAGATAAACCATTAGGACGCAAGATCTGCGGTGAGCCTATCGTCTTCTATCGCGGGCCGGAGGGCAAGGTCGCGGCGGTAGAGGATTTTTGTCCGCACCGCGGTGCGCCGCTATCGCTGGGTTTTGTGCGCGACGGTCAACTGGTGTGCGGTTACCATGGGCTGGAGATGGGTTGTGACGGCAAGGTGATCAGCATGCCGGGCCAGCGCGTGCGCGGTTTCCCCTGCATTCGCAGTTATCCGGTGGAGGAGCGCTATGGTTTCATCTGGGTATGGACCGGCGAACGTGAACTTGCCGATCCGGCCAAGATCCACCACCTGGAATGGGCGGTCAGTCCGGAATGGGCTTACGGCGGCGGCCTGTATCACATCAACTGTGAATACCGGCTGATGATCGATAACCTGATGGACCTGACCCACGAAACCTATGTGCATGCGTCCAGCATTGGCCAAAAGGAGATTGACGAAGCCCCTGTCCATACCCGCGTCGAGGGCGAAGAAGTCATCACCAGCCGTTTCATGGAAAACATCATGGCACCGCCGTTCTGGCGCGCCGCCTTGCGTGGCAATGGCTTGGCGGATGACGTGCCGGTGGACCGCTGGCAAATCTGTCGCTTCACGCCGCCCAGTCATGTGATGATCGAGGTCGGCGTCGCACACGCAGGCAAGGGCGGCTACGACGCCGATCTGCAACACAAGGCATCGAGCATAGTGGTGGACTTCATTACGCCAGAAACCGAGACCTCGCATTGGTACTTTTGGGGCATGGCGCGCAATTTCAGGCCGGACGACAAGGAACTGACCGCCACCATCCGTGAAGGCCAGGGCAAGATCTTCGGCGAAGACCGTGAGATGCTGGAGCGACAGCAGGCCAATATCCTGCGTCATCCCGAGCGCAAGTTGCTGATGTTGAATATCGATGCCGGCGGCGTGCAGTCACGTCGCGTGCTGGATCAATGGCTGGAGCGGGAGCAGGCGATATGAGCGCCGTCTTGCTGCAAGTGCGGGTAGAGCGCAAACACATCGAAGCAGAAGGTATCTGCAGTTACGAATTGGTCAGCACGGACGGTACACTGCTACCCGCGTTTACGGCTGGCTCACATATTGACGTGCATATTGGCGCTGGCCTGGTGCGTCAATACTCGCTCTGCAATCCGCCTCATGAACGTCACCGTTACCTGATTGGCGTGTTACGCGACCCTGCATCACGTGGCGGATCGCAAGCCATGCATGAGCATATTCAAGCTGGTGGCACCTTGCAGATCAGCATACCGAAGAACCATTTCCCTCTGACTGTAGCCAAACACAGCCTGCTGTTGGCGGGTGGCATTGGCGTCACACCGATTATTGCCATGGCGGAAGCCTTGTCGGCACAAGGGGCTTCGTTCGAGATGCACTATTGCACACGCTCACCTGAGCGCACTGCATTCCGTCGGCGCATCGCAGCATCGCGCTTCGCGGCACAAGTGTATTTTCACTACGACGGTGGGGATGCCGCGCAAAAACTGGATCTGGCCAGGCTGCTGACACAACTGGACCGTCAGACCCACATCTATCTGTGCGGCCCAGCCGGTTTCATCGATCATGTAAAGGCCACGGTCAAAGCGCACGACTGGCCGCAAGACCAGGTGCACCTGGAATACTTCGGTGCCGTCGCGGTTCCAACTGCAGCGGCTGGAGGTGAGCAGGCGTTTGAAGTGCGGCTGGCTTCGAGCGGCAAGGTATATGTCATTCCGCCCGATAGCACGGTGCTGCGGGTGCTGAGCGATGCCGGCGTGTTCATTCCCGCATCTTGCGAGCAGGGTGTGTGTGGTACCTGCCTGACACGGGTGCTGGACGGCGTGCCCGATCACCGCGACCTGTATCTGGACGAGTCGGAGCAGGCTGCCAATAATCAGTTTACTCCTTGCTGTTCACGCGCCAAAACTGCCATCTTGCTGCTGGATTTATAATTTGCCTTCCATGTTGACCATCAGATCATCCGTAAGGACAATGACCTGATGGAGGAGCGACCGCGATTTGTGTAAAAATACCCAAATGCTTCTGTAACCACACGATTTATTGACAGGTTTAGTTACCATTATTGAGTGCATTGAGTGCAGGAACCTTTGAAAACACTTCGGCTCGAGCCTGCCATCGATGCTTAACGCTGCTCTGATCTCACCAAGGGGATTTCACTTTGAACACGACCAGGAAGCTGCGACTCGGACCATTGCCGAAGACCGAGAACAATAAGGTCGCCTTATTCGGGCACGGTACAGCGCCCGCTTCCACCATGCCCGTTCGCGGATCGAAATTGCTGAGGCGTGCATCCGTTGATGCGCCGGAAGAATTTACTAAAATGAGTGGCCTCTTTGAAGCCAAGATGATCGGCAATGACGCCGACAGGCCAATCGGTGTGTACCATTAGACGCTTCGCCTCCAGGCCAAGCCGTCTTAAAACATACTCCTTGGCACTAATGCCTTCGGCATCCTGTGCCGCACGGGTGAGGCTTCTCTCGGTGCACCCCATTTCACTGGCGTAAGTAGAGATGCTTCTCCAATCGACAAAATGCTGCTCCACCAATGCCTTGAAGTGATGGAAACGCCTCAACGCCGGTCGCTTGCGCAGATCGTCCAAGCCCTTGTCCCTATAGGTAATGGCAATCCATGAAACCAGCGCATAAAAGCCGTATCGCAGATGAGACTGCATGTGCTCGATAAATTCCTCGGATTTCCCAATGTCATGCCGCGCACGTTCTGAGCTGCTTTCGTCATTTCGCGCCGCGTCATGTCTCAGCCATTGGATGGCGTATTCTGCACGCTCTAAATCCTTGGCATCAATGCGCACGCCGGCTGGGAAGCGTTCTATATCGAATCCAGAGCGAAGGTTCTCACGCGAGGACGTGGGCCAAAGAAAATCTGGACGCACCAACAATATCCAGCCATCCCACGCTTCGCATTCTCCAAAGTTATGTGCCTGCCCAGGGCGAACCATGATCAGGCTCCCAGCCACGTCTGAGATAGGCTGGAAATCCAGCGTTTGATTGCACTGCCCCTCGGTCACGAGTATCAGCATGTAGAACGTGTAGCCGTAGGTTCGGCGCATGCCTTCTCGGCTCGTCCTTAGACGTAGATCTGAGACACGAAACACCTCCAGGCCATAGGGGTACAAACCTTCGGGCCGATAACGAATTTCCTGGACCTGGTTCCTTAATATTTCCATCATTTCATTGACTCCTTCCAGCAGCGAGATCACGAGCCGTCACAAAAAAATTGTCCGAAAAGTATCATAAAAATGCAAATTTCTGCCTTTATAGATTGCACTCAGTGAGAGAAAATAACATTTTTAGAGACAATAAGGAAATCAGCAATGAACATCAATCTTGAAATGGTCAAGCAGGAAGTGTTTGAGTTGGAACGCACCATCAATGAGCGATGGAGTGCGGGAGACAACCGCGGTTATCTCGACAACTTCCATGATGACATCAGCTACTTCGATCCTGCTCTAGAGAGCATGCTGGTGGGACGCGACGCCGTCGTCGCGCACATCCAGAAGCTATATAAGAACCCGCATATCGTGCGCAGTGAGTATCTCAATCCACATGTGATCACCAGCGAGGCGGGTGACCTGGCCGTCCTAAGCTATAACCTGCGTAGCTACGTCGTGGATGCCAACGGCACAGAAGAATTGCTACGTGCCTGGAACTCGACAGAAGTTTACCGGAAGATCACGGGCGCATGGCGTATCGTTCACTCGAATTGGGCGATAACGCAGTCCATGACAATTCCCTCGGCCTCCTGATCGAGGAACGCTGCTCTCCGCGCTCCTTGCAAGGCAAGCTCGTGGCAAAAGACGCACGGAGCAGCGCCAAGGCGCTCCCAGGACGAAAACACGCGAGTCCTACAGGCATATTGGGACAGGTGTTCATATGAACGTGCGCGATTCCGGCGACTAGAGGTCAGGTACAAGAAGCCTTTCGCAGCGCCGACTTCAGACGCTGGCTCGAGAAGTAGCGACATCGCTGCCAGGTGTGAGCCACGGCCGCCCATTCGTGGAAAAGCTGGACGTGTACAAGGTCGGCGATAAGGTTTTCATGATCGTCACCGATGATCCCGACGAGAGGATCATCACACTAAAAGTCGATCCAGACCATGCTAGCGCGCTGCGGGATCACTTCCAAACGGTGACTTTTGGACGTTACCTGGACAAGGGGCACTGGATCTCCGTCGGTGCGGGCCGCGGCATCACCCCGCAGTTGATCACTGAACTGGTCAATACATCCTATCAGTTGGTCGTCGAAAGCATGCCTGTGCATGATAGGCCGATCCAGGCCAAGGGCCGGACAAACCATCTCAAAAAAAGGACCCAAGCAATGACCCAGCAATCCCGGAAGGCCCAAGAACTTGCAGATCATTACGTAGATCAGCTCTCCTCCTGGGCGAAGATCACGACGCGGCCGTTGTTCGGTGCCGTCGGACTCTATCGGCACGGTCATGTCTTTGCCATGGTTTGGCATGGAGGCCTCTACTTCAAGGTTGATGACGACTCGCGCAAGAATTACGAGGCCGCAGGTTCCCATGCCTTGGGCTACGTGAGTGAAGGCGACGAACATGCGCTGAAATCTTACTGGGAAGTGCCCGCTCACGTGGCTGAGGATCATGAGCAACTGCAGCAGTGGGCTGAGCGCGCCAACCGCGCGGCGGTCAAGAGCGCGAAGGGTTGATCCACGGCGACGGCGCTCCTGAAAGCTGCCAGGGCCGATTCGCTAGAACAATTTGCGCCAGCCACGCGTTCTTTGGTTCAGCGAGACGTTCCCGTCGCCCACTGCCGTGCAGGCAGCAGCCTGGACGGCTATTGACGCTGGAAAAAATGCCCTGGCGGGTGAACGGCGCACGTCGGTTTTTTCACTAGAAGGCGGCTTACTCGGTGATCTTATCGGCCAAGTCAATCTGTGAGAACGGCTCGACCCGGCAATTGTGAATCGCGTCGGGGGGCGGCAACGACTGTCGCCCAGCCGTCAGCCCAAGGGGCTAGTGGACTGTAACAGTTGAAACAGAAGTGAAAGACGCTTGCCCGGCGATCAGGGTAAGACGCAAAGCACAGCGATAGTGAACTATCGCGAGCATTTGCAACGCAGCCATGGTCGTCGCGCAAGCGGAAGGCACTCTGTTTTCAATTGTTACAGTCCACTAAAGGGGTTGGCGAATAACCACTTCCTGTCGATAGGATTATTGCGCTACTTGCAGCTGAACGGCGTTAAGAGCTGGAATCTGGGAAAACACTTCGGCAATGAAATCCATGAATACCACGGCCCGCGTCGGCAGCAGCCTGTTTGCAACGTAGATGATTTGAACCGGGACCGGAGGGGCAGTGTGTTCCGTCAGCAGCAACAGCAAATTACCGTTCTTGAGCCCTTCCTCGAAAAGCCATTCCGGTCCATGTCCGATCCCTAGTCCCGCATTGACCGATTCGCGTACGGCCTCAGGTGAGTTGACACTGAGCCTGCCGGATACCGGAACCTGGGTATCCCGGAAGCGCCACGTGGTACCTGTCGACAGCAGGGTGTAGATCACACAATCGTGCCCGCGTAGATCATCCGGTGTGACGGGAACGCCGCGTTTAGCGAGATAGCCCTTACTGGCTACGAAAACGCGCTCGAACAAACCGATGCGCCGCGCGCGCAGTGCACTGTCTTCCAAATGCCCAATCCGAATCGCCAGTTCAGCTCCTTCATCTAACAGACTCACATAGCGATCATTGATCTGTAGATCCAGCGCCAATCCTGGATAGCGTTCCAGGAAAGCGGGGACATGCGGCAACACAAATGCATGGGCCAGAGCGGTCGGGCAGGCGACGCGCAGCAATCCGGACGGATCGACGTTCTCCCTGAAGGACGATTCTGACTCGTCCACGGCGTCAAGTATGCGCCGGACTTCCGCATAGTAGCGTTCTCCCTCTGGCGTGAGGACAAGCTTGCGCGTTGACCGGTGCAGCAGTCGAGTTTGTAGATGTTCTTCCAGCGCCGCCACATAGCGACTGACGTTCGGTTGCCCCAAGCCCAAGTCGCGACCGGCAGCGGAAAAGCTGCCCGTCTCCACCGCACGCGCGAAGCACGTCATCACAAGAAACAGGTCCAAAGTTAAATCTCCTATTCATGCACTACAAGCATGAAACATATGCAAAAACGCTATCTTATCGAATTTCAAGCATGAGCGCATAGTTCTCCTCACGGCAGGTCAGCCAAGCTTGGTTGGCCACGAATCATCTACAGGAGAACTTTTATGTCCCGCTTGCAAGGCAAACGTACACTCATCACCGGTGGCACCAGTGGCATTGGCCTCGAAACAGCCAAGCAGTTCCTCGCCGAAGGCGCACGCGTCATCGTCACTGGCGTCAATCCGGATTCCATTGAAAAGGCCAAGGCGGAACTTGGCACCGAGGTTTTGGTACTGCGCGCAGATTCTGCCAACGTGGCCGCTCAGAAGGAATTGGCACAAGCCGTCCAGGCGCACTATGGCCAGCTCGATGTCGCCTTTCTCAATGTCGGCGTATCCGTTTGGGTGCCGATCGAAGCGTGGACGGAAGAAATGTTCGACCGCTCGTTCGACATCAACGTCAAGGGGCCGTACTTCCTCATCCAGGCGCTGTTGCCTGTCTTCGCGAACCCCGCATCGGTGGTGCTCAATACGTCGGTCAACGCGCATGTCGGCGCGGCACATTCGTCGGTATATGCCGCGACCAAGGCTGCATTTCTGAACATGTCGAAGACGCTTTCGAGCGAACTGCTAGCACGCGGCATTCGCATCAACGCCGTCAGTCCTGGCCCGGTTGAAACGCCGCTGTACGACAAGCTCGGTATCCCTGATGCCTACCGTGACCAGGTCAACAAGGACATTGCCGCAAGCATTCCGTTCGGTCGCTTCGGCACGCCCGAGGAAGTGGCCAAGGCGGTGCTGTATCTCGCTTCCGACGAGTCCCGATGGACTGTCGGCTCCGAAATCATCGTTGACGGCGGCCGCACGCTGAACGGCTGATTGCAGACGACACATGAAGGAGCGCTCTCATGCCGCCTCTTTCTGCCTGCGCCAGCATTTGCCGGATCAGAAAGCACTGTTGGCGATTAATCCTCTTCATGGCGCCGTCTGGACTTAAGCGTCTATCCGTGCCCGGCGGACCCTCTGATGGCCAGCATCGGTTTACTAATCGGTTCACAGTGTGCCGATAAATTCCCGGACAGCCAGCGTGAAGGCTTGCGGTTGTTCGACATAGCCCAGATGCGAAGCCTGAGCCAGCATCGTCAACTGCGCACCGGGGATGTTGGCCACCAGTGTGCGCGCCATCTCCACTGGTGTGCCCTGGTCCAGCTCGCCAGCAATCACCAGCGTCGGCGCGGTGATAGCGTCCAGCCGGGCAGTTGTATCGACTGCACCGACCGCATGACAGCAAGCAATATAGCCTGCTGCATCTGTGCTGACCACCCGGCGGCGAAAACGGGCGACCGTGGCTGCGTGATCGATGCGAAACTGCTCATGAAAATAACGGCCCATCACAGCATCGGCGATGGCTTCGATGCCACCCTCGCGCACGGTAGCGATACGCTGGCGCCAGGCCTCCCGCGCGGCATCGGGATAGCCTGAAGTCGTATGGGCCAGCACCAGTGCCCGTATCAGCGACGGATGGCGGAGTGCCAGTTCTTGCCCCACCATCCCACCCAGCGACAAGCCTATCCAGACGACCGGCCCGGTATCCAGTTCACGCAGCAGGCTTGCTGCATCGTTGGCCAGATCGGCCATGTTGTACATGCCTGCGGGTGTTTCGGAACTGCCGTGGCCGCGATGGTCGTAGGCGATCACCCGGCAATCTTCAGCCAGCAGTTTGGCGAGGTCGTCCCACATGCTCAGGTCACAACCCAGTGCATGGCTCAGTACCACCGTATGGCGCGGCACCTTGCCGTTGCGTGGCAAGCGGGTAGTGTAGTGCAGTGCCGGTTGACCAGTGCTACGGTCAGCGTGACCAATGCCGGGGTGGCAGGTAGCATACGGTGACAGCGGGGCAAGTTCATAGCCGATCTGTGGCCCCACTTCACGCAAGATCACTTGTGCATGGGTAAACGCGGTGTTGGCAGCAGGCACGCCAGCATAGATGGCTGACTGTATCAAGACCTCTTTCAACTGGTCCGGCGTCAGGCGGCTAGTGTCATCGCCCAGCAGTGCGGCCCGCACATGCAGATCGAATTCTTCCCAGCGTCCCAGCGCAATTGTGATGGCAAGGACAATGGCACGCCGGGTCTGTTGCTCCAGACCTGGGCGGCCCCAGATTTCATTCCAGGCAAAGCGGGTGATCAGGTTCTGAAATTCGGCGTTGAAGCTGTTGGCGCCGGCCAGCGAGCGGTCCACCCAGGCATCGCCCAGGATGCTGCGGCGATTGTGTAGTCCACGCTCAAAATCGTGGTCGATAGGATCAAAGCTCATGCGATAGTCCTGTGATAAAAGTGGGTAGTATTTTGTGCCGCAATGTCGCTGCGCAGGCGGTCCAGCTGTTGCCGTGCCAGACGCTGTGCCGGTGCGGTAGCGGCGACGGGATCGAATAGTGCCGCCAGGGCGGGCAGATCAACTTGTTGGCGCAAGCTGGCGTCGGCTTGTACCGCATCAGCCAGCACATCCGCCAAATGACGCCGGTTGGCCAGCGCTTCGCCGCTCATTTGTTCCAGCAACCGGTGAGCCGCCGGACGGCCAATGCTGGCTGCCAGTGCCGCCGATGCTGCTTCGGCAAATACCAGCCCTTGCAGAGCGTCGATATTGCGTAGCATACGGCCAGTATCCACTTGCAAGCCTGCAAAAGCGTCGTTCAGTGCCTGTAACGCGCCGTGCGCGCTAAGAAACAGACCGGGCCACTCGGCAAGTTCGGCTTGCCAGTTACCCAGCCCGCGTTCGTGTTGCTGCCCCATGCTGGCCAGTAGCGCCGCACCATGCTGCGGCGTGCGGATGGCTGCCGCCAGCGTGATCATGGACGATACCGGATTGCGTTTGTGCGGCATGGCAGAAGAACCGCCACGCCCCTGGCCAGACGGTTCAGCCAGTTCGGCGATTTCACCTTGTGCCATCAGACTGACATCGGTCGCGATCTTGCCCAGGCTACCCGTCAGGACTGCGACTTCCAGCCCCAGTCGCACCCATTCGTCGCGTTGGGTGTGCCAGGCGGCGTCCGCCACCTTCAGGCCCAGATCAATGGCCACGCGTGCCGCCACCGCAGCGCCTTGCTCACCCATTACGGCCAGGGTGCCGACTGCGCCACCCAATTGCAGTTGCAGGGCCCGTGCCGCGCACTCGCGCAGGCGTGCGCGTGCACGCACCAGCGGTGCCAGCCAACCAGCCACTTTGAAGCCAAAACTGCTGACTTGCGCCGGTTGCATCAGCGTGCGTGCCAGCACCGGCGTCGCGATGTGCTGGTCTGCCAACTGCAGCAGCCGCCCGGTCAGGTCATGCAAGCCATCGTCCAGCCACTGCAGTGCATCACGCGTGGCCAGCACCATGGCGGTGTCGATCACGTCCTGGCTGGTGCTGCCCCAATGGACGCGCGTCGCCGCTTCTGCATCGTACAGCGCCACGGTGCGTGTCAGTTCATGCACCAGCGGTATCGCCAGACTGCCGGCGCGGCGGCCAGCATTGACGATGGCCGGAATGTCATAAAGCTGCGCATTGCAGACGCCAGCAATGGCACGCGCCGTCGCCGCCGGAAGCAAGCCTTCCTCAGACTGGGCCTGTGCCAGCGCTGCTTCAAAGCGCAACATGGCTTGCACGATCGCTGCATCGTCAAAGACGGCGATCATGTCCGGCGTGGTAAGGAAGTTATCGAAAATGGATACGCTCAAGAGAACTCCGCTGCAAGGTCATACATAGTCAAAGAATGCGGTTTCCTTATCGGTCTGCATCCAGATATCCCAGTGATAGGTGCCGGGCGCGGTTTTGCGGGCGATCAGGGTAGGGCGGCGATTTTCCGGCACTTGTTGCAGTATGGCAGATTGTGCCAGACCGCTGTCGTCATCCAGGAAAATGGCGGTGAACTGGTGCTTGACAAGGCCACGCGCGAATACGGTGATGAAGGTGGCCGGCTCACCCTTGGTGGGTGTTTCAGTTTGTGAAAGCCGCAAGCTGAAACGGCCCGCGTCGTCACTTGGCACGCGGCGAAAACCCGGCAGCGCTTGTGCCGCTTCCGCGCCAGCTTCGGCCGGTTGCCAGGCTTCAATCTGGGCATCATTGACAGGCTGGCCATCGCCGTCATAAATAGCACCGCTAATGGTGATGGTGGCTACTGTGGTTTCCAGCCGTGTTGCAGCGGTGGCATCCACGGCCCATTGCCAGGCTTCATGCGAGAAGGGACCGATAGTTTGTGATGTCGTGATATTGCTCATGCGGGTTTCTCCGTTAAATGCCCATGGGTGTAGCGTCGCGGCCACGCAGTACGATGTCGAATTCATAGCCCAGCATCTTGTCGCTGTCTGTATGTTCCAGGCTGTAGCGCGAAATCAGGCGCTGGCGTGCGGCCAGGTCCGGGATGCTCTGGAAGATAGGGTCGTAGTCGAACAGCGGATCGCTGGGGAAATACATCTGGGTGACCAGGCGTTGTGCATAGACATTGCCGAACAAGGAAAAGTGGATGTGCGCCGGACGCCATGCCTTGTCGTGATTACCCCATGGGTAAGGACCGGGTTTGATGGTGATGAAGCGGTAACGACCATCGCCATCAGTCATCATCTTGCCAAAGCCGTAGAAGTTTGGATCGAGCGGTGCCTGGTGCTGGTCGCGTTTGTGCCAATAACGGCCAGCGGAATTGCATTGCCAAACTTCAATCAGCGAATTACGTACCGGTTTGCCATCCTCATCAAACACCCTACCGGTAACAACGATCTTTTCGCCCAGCGGCTCGCCCACGCCATGCGAGGTCAGGTCTGTGTCGTTAGGCAGCAGGATGCGCGGTGAGGGCACCAGATTGTCAAGCACTGGCTGGTCTGCCTGGATACGCAACAGCGGCTGGGTAGGGCCGCGCTTCAGCGTGGACTTGTAGGGTGGATAGATCAGTTCCGGATAGACGCCGGACGCGATAACATCGAATTTCAAGACAGGTCTCCTGTTATTAAGATTGTGTGAAAACCATGGTATGAAATGTGTCCCGGCATCACAATACACAGTATGCAGGCAGTATTCGCTATACGCACGAAATGTGCGACAATCGCACAAATCCACATAAATTCTTTATTTTCCTGTCTTATGTCAGCAGAAACCGAACTTCCCGCCAAGCGCGACATGGTGGCTGGCCTGGAAAAAGGCTTGCAGGTGATCGCTGCCTTCGACCAGGAGCGCAGCCGCCTGACCATTGCCGAAGTAGCCGAGCGCACCGGCTTGACGCGGGCGGCGGCACGCCGCTATCTGATCACGCTGACCCATCTTGGCTACATGCGACATGACAACAAGCTGTTCGCGCTGACGCCGATGGTACTGCGTCTGGGGCAATCCTACCTGCATTCAGCACGCTTGCCGCGCATTGCGCAGCCCTTGCTATACCGGCTGGCTTATTCGTTGGGTGAAGCGGCATCGGTTGGCGTGCTGGATCACGATCAATTGGTGTGTGTGGCTGCCGCCAGCGCCGGGCAGTTGGTGTCAGTCACGCTACAGCCTGGTACCCGGGTGCCAGCCTACTGCACTGCTAACGGACGGATACTGCTGGCACATCTGCCACAAGAGCAGGTCAAGCAATTCCTCGAGCGCGCCCAGCCGGAACAAATCACCGAATACACCATCATCAACAAGCAGCGCCTGGCACTGGAGATTGCCCATGCCCGTGCGCAAGGCTATGCGCTGGTGGACCAGGAACTGGAGTTGGGGCTGCGCACTATCGCCGTCCCGCTCAAGAACTTTCGTGGCGAGGTAGTGGCAGCCATGAACATCAGCGTGCATGCCGGTCGCATGCCGCGTGAACAAATGGTGGAGCGATGCCTGCCGGCACTGATCAAGATCCAGGTTGAGTTGAATGCCTTGCTGTGATACGGCTAGCTTGGGTTAGAACGTGTTTACGATCTTACTGCGCAACCGCGTCTTAATTACTGCGAAATTCCTTGGGTGTCAAACCCATGCGTTTTTTGAACAGGCGACTGAAGTAGGCCGGGTCCTGAAACCCCAGTTCATAGGCGATGCTGGCGATGCTGGCGGGCAAATAAGTCAGCTTGCGGCAGGCTTCCAGTATCAGTCGGTCTTGTGTGATGTCAAATGCCGATTTGCCCGATAGTTTAAGACACAGGCGGTTCAGGCTTACTGGCGAAGCACGCAGCGCAGCCGCATACTGGTTGAGCTGCCATTGATCCTTGTAATGCTTCTCCACCTCAGCGCGGAAGTGGCTAAATAATTCAAAGTCGCGACGCCCCGACTGATCAACAAAACGGCGTTCTTCATTCAGGCGCACCAGCAGCAGCAAGGTGCTGCGCGCCAGCCATTCCAGCATCAGCGTGTGGCCATACTGCGGCCAGGCTGCTTCCGTCAGTAAATTTTGCAACAGTGATTCCAGCCGCGTGCGCAGCTCAGGATGGCCCGCCAGATCGATTGCCAGTGGCTCCACGAACAGTGAAGAGTACAGATCGCCATGATTTTCTGCCACTGCGAAAACCACGTTCTGATCCACCGTCAGCACATAGCCATGCGCCTCTGTCGAAAAATCAAAACCATGCACCACCGACGGATGGATGGTGATGACGGTCGGCGCGCTGCATTCCCAAACAGCGCCATTGATGCTCGCACTGACCTCGCCGCCAAAAAGAAAAAGTACCTGAAACAAGCCACTGTGGGTATGCTTTTCGATATGCCAGTGGTGCACCCGGCTGCGCGTTTCTATGAGTTCGATGTGCACAAATTCGGCACTCTGGCCCTGTGTATACTCGCCATACAAACCAAACTGTGGGATGTCGGGTGGTGCCGGTTTTGCATTGCGGGCCATGGATGATCGCATTGGTAAAAAATGATGGTGTGTCGAAATAGTACAAGTTTTAAGCTGTTTCATCCATTTTTTTTCGACCGGTCCGGCGCTACGATGACGACATATTAAAACCATATCGGAGACATCATGCGTACCCAAGTAGCCATCATCGGTGCCGGCCCTGCCGGCTTGCTGCTATCCCATCTGCTACATTTGAACGGCATAGACTCCATCGTACTGGAGTCGCGCAGCCAGGCCGAGATTGAAGCAACGATCCGTGCCGGCGTGCTGGAACAAGGCACCATGGATATTCTGAAGAACGCCGGCGTCGGTGCCCGCATGCAGGCCGAGGGCGCGCTGCACCATGGGATAGAACTAGCCTTCGATGGCCGTCGTCACCGCATTGACCTGAGCGAACTGACCGGCAAGGCCATCACCGTATATCCGCAACATGAAGTGATCAAGGACCTGGTGGCTGCCCGGCAGGCAGCGCAAGGACAGTTGCTGTTCGAAGTCAGTGAGGTGGAACTGCATGGCATTGACACTGTTACGCCAACGGTCGGCTTCACCCATCAAGGTGCAGCGACACGCATCGAGGCTGATTTTGTCATTGGCTGTGATGGCTACCACGGTGTCACGCGGCCAGCGATGCCGTTACAGGGTCGTCAGGATTACCAGCGCACCTATGGCTTCGGCTGGTTCGGCATTTTAGTGGAATCAGCACCATCATCCAATGAACTGATCTATGCGCAGCACCAGCGTGGTTTCGCCCTGGTCAGCACGCGTACACCTACCGTGCAGCGCCTGTACTTCCAGTGCGATCCTGCCGATCACGTCGACAACTGGTCGGATGACCGCATCTGGGGCGAATTGCATGCACGTCTGGAAAACAACGACGGTTGGCGGGTCAATGAAGGACGCATCTTCCAAAAAAATATCATCGGCATGCGCAGTTTTGTGTCTACGCCCATGCAGTCAGGCAGATTGTTCCTGGCCGGCGACGCCGCGCACATCGTGCCGCCCACCGGTGCCAAGGGCATGAACCTGGCGGTGTCAGACGTGCATTTGTTGGCACAGGGGCTGGAACAGTTTTACCACCAGGGGCAAGAAGACCGGCTGCACGGCTACACGGCAGCAGCCTTGAAGCGCATCTGGCGCGCCGAGTATTTTTCGTGGTGGATGACCAGCCTGCTACATAACTTCACTGACGCCAGCCTGTTCCAGCGTGAAATGCAGCGAGCAGAACTGGAATGCGTGGTCAGCTCACGCGCCATGGCAACGGCGCTGGCAGAAAATTACGTCGGCGCATTTTGATCAGTTCGATCAGTTCGTCGTTACATATCGCTCGCTATCTGTCGCCCAGCCTTGCGGCTTGCGCCGTCATATATCCTGCCAAGAGCATCAAAACTTGCGAGGGCGCTTGAACCCAGGCCCTCAGCAATCTACTGGTGTGCCGATGCGGTGTAATCCACCACGTACTTTCCGGCGTGCTCCAAGAACAGTTCGAACAAATCGCCGCCCAGGCTGCGCACGATACCGGAATCACTGTGCGGCTTGCTGCTGCTAATGAAACGTAAGCTACCCTTGCCACCCATACTTACGATACTGATCCGTTTTTCGTTGACGGCGACAGT
Organism: Undibacterium sp. Di26W; assembly: GCF_049340265.1. Lineage (NCBI taxonomy): Bacteria > Pseudomonadati > Pseudomonadota > Betaproteobacteria > Burkholderiales > Oxalobacteraceae > Undibacterium > Undibacterium sp. Di26W. Next base: position 208,712 of record NZ_JBMPOR010000001.1, on the reverse strand, counting down.
GATATCACCATACGGTGTTGGCACCTTGCCCTCTATCCATTTCAAGCCACCCAGATGCGGTGCGACAAGATACTCTGCATAGCCCGGCTGGGTCGGTGTTACCCCCAAGTAGTATTTGCCAAGCAAGTAGAGCGGACTGGCTCCCCATGCATGGCACAAGCTCTTGCCAAAGGCCTTGCCATACATCGCGTAGCGTTCAATACCGGTCTGTTTGGGATCGTACTCCTCCCAGAAGCAGGTCGCGCCATCGCGCAGCATGCCGCCCCAGTAATCCTTTATTTGACGAATGACATAGTCGTGCTGGCCGCTTTGGGCCAATGCTGCCAACTCATAAAAGCGCATATACGGTGTGGTGATGGCCGGTACATTGTCGTTCAGCAGCACATTGTGCTTCACCGCTGCCGCCTGGTCCTCATCCAGATAGCCCAGCGTCAGCGCAAGCATATTGGGATGGCGCGTCACCAGGCGGTTCAATTTTCCATTCTGATGGCTATGGATGAAAGCCTGCTTTTCTGTATCCCAGAACGTGGCCTTGATCTTGTCCTTAAGCTCATAGGCTAACTGACGGTACTGGGCCGCATGCTCCCGGTCCTGGGCGATGTCGGCGCAATCGGCCATGCTCTCCAGGCTGCGTGCGAACAGCAACTGGATGACGCTCAGTTCACCATCCTTGGGCATCTTGGCCCAATCGACGAAAACCCAGTCGCCGGGCCTGCCTTCCAGCATGCCGTTGGCGTTGCGCCGCTTGAGTACGAAGTCCATCAAGGTGACCATACGCGGATACACGCTTTTCAAGAACGCAGCGTCGCCCGTATATTGATAATAGTCGCGGATGCCGATGAACCAGTAAAGCGAGTAGTCGAGAATTGTATTAACGTGCATGTCGACTGGGTCTGCCCCGCGCAGTGCCCAAGTGGTCCGCTTGACGGCTTCGTTGTCGAAGAAGGTGTAGTAATTCATCAGGTAGGTCTGCACGGCATCGCCGGCCCAGACCCAATGGTCGCGTTTGATACCGTCAAGGAAGAATTCGCGCGTGTTCAATTCCAGCGAACGCAGAGATACGTCCCAGATGCGGTTCAATTCCTCGTCCGAGCTTCTGAAGCTGCCGTGGCGGGTCAGCGGCAGGTATTCGTAGAGCAGCGACACACCGTCCACGCTCATCCCATCGCCGAACTGGATGTTCACGTAACGCAACGCGCGCGACTCGGGTGCCACGAATTCACCGTCGCGCCCATTGACACTGAACCGGTCCAGCGTTTCGCCGGTCTCGGTAGCCATGGCCTCTTCCAGAGTCTCGCCATAATGAAAGCTAAGCTTGCCGCTGCCTTTAAGCTGCTTCAGCTTGACGAAGCCTATCGTCTCCTGACCAAAATCCACCAGCAGCGACTGTACCCCCGGCTTCAGGCTGGCAGGCATTATTTCCTGCGTTGACAGCTTGAATTGCGATGGACGCCGGTCCTCACTGTCAAAATTCCAGCGTGCGGCATAGACCGCGCCTAATTCAGACGACCTGGCGTTCGGGCGCGGCCCCACAAGCCAACTGTCGTCGGATTGGATGCTTGGGCCTTGCACAAAAATGGCAGGCGGTGTCACAGGATTGAACACCTGGAAGTTGAGCCTGTGTTTGCCTGCCGGGACATGGATGTGGTGTTGGTCACCTTGTACGAGGCGACCGTCGATGGTCGCAGCGTGCCGGCCTTCGACATGCACCGTGATGTCTTCGGCAACAGGCAGGTTCACCTCGCGGGTGAAGTTGAGCTGGGGCTGGTGGCCGTACAAACGCCAGAACGGCATGAAATAAGCATCGCGTTCGATACGTTTAACCTGCATCTGGTTGCTCAACCAGATTTCGAAGTCGCCGGGATACCAGATCCATGTTGCCTGGGCCCGGACATTGCTCACAGCGCTGGCGAGCAGGAGCAGGGCGCCTATAAAAAAGGATTGTCTGTACAATGTCATGGTCGAATAGCAGGCTTGAGGACGTTATCGCATTTGGCAAGAACTCTATTGTAAGGCACCGCTATGCTGTGGGCGCATTCTGTTATGTTATCCCATGACGCAGCAATTGTGAAAATCACCAAAGACCCAAACGATATTTGGCAAGATGTGCGAACCTCATTTGAGTTCATTTAAGCTCATTTGATTTTTATCAGAGGTTTTAAGTGCCCCCCACGTAGCGCATCAACACTGAACTTTTTCCGAATGCTATTCAATCCACGAATCTTCATCATCAGCCTGATCTTGTGGCCATTTGTTACATTGGCGCAGCAAATGCCGTTGCAATATTATACGCAGCACGATGGCCTCAGCAATTTGTCAATTAGTACGATGGCTTTCGATCAGACAGGCTATCTCTGGATAGGCACCGAGAATGGTTTGTTTCGATATAACGGCGCAGGTTTCCGGCGTTTTTCGCAAGAAAACGGTTTAACAGAACCTTTCGTGACTGCCATCCATACCGACCCACAAGACCGGCTTTGGGTCGGTAGCTACGACAATCTTTATCTCAAATCAGGTGAGCGTTTCCTTCCTGTTTTAAATGCCGGAAAGAAAATGAATATATGGCCGGGACAGAACTTTGCATCCTTAGCCAATGGTTCACTTTTGGTAATCGGCGACAAACGCCTGTATTCGCTGACACTGCATGACGGCACGCCGCAGATACATCCTTTTTTCTCTGACGAACAGATCCGGCAACAGCCGGTATTGGGAGACATCGCCAGCATCCATGCTGATACCAATGGGACACTATGGATGGGGTGTAGCCAGTCACTTTGCCAGTATGACCCGCAAGGGCTTAAAGTATGGAGTAGCGCACACGGCGTCCCGGTTGAAAAGTGGAGCAATATTATCCGGGACCACAAAGCGCAGTTATGGGCACGCGGCAGTCAGCACATCGTTTTGTTACGATTACAAGAGCTTCGCTTTGTCGATCGTACACCGCCTGGCAATATTCTCAACAAAATTGGCTTGGTCAACTCATTGACGGTAGATTCTGAGAACCGTGTCCTTAGCAATACCAATCAAGGTTTAATTCGTTGGGATAAAGACCATTGGGAAGTCTTCGATGCGCGAAACGGCCTGAGAACAGGCGGAGGCCTCAATGCCTTGTTATTTGACCGGGAAGGCAGCATGTGGCTGGGGGCACGCGGGCATGGTCTGATTAATTGGCTGGGTTACGGAAATTGGGAAAACTGGACCACAGCGCAAGGTGTGCCCGACGACGTAGTCCTGTCTTTCTTGCGGGACCAAACAGGCATGCTACATATTGGCACCCGCTCGGGACCTGCAAGCATGCGGCAACACGAAAGACACTTTGTACCCGATAAAAGCAAGCCTGACTACAATAAGCATCAATGGGCAAGGCTAGTGTCAGACAAAGATGGCGTGGTATGGGGCTCCACTTATTCGGGTTTACTGATGCGATATGATGCTGGCACTGGCTTTGCCATTCAGGTTGCGACCCTGCCTCTGATTTCGGGCATGCTGGCTGACCATAATGGTGGACTTTGGCTGGCTACAGAGAAGGGCGTATTTACTGTCGACACAAGCTCACCTGGCAGCTTGGTACGCCAACCAGCAGAACTTGAAGCTATTCCAGTTCCGAAGAACGAACCCTTCGTTGACCTTTGCCAGAACGCTAATGGTGATATCTGGTTTCTTTCCGAACATCGCTTGTTGCGCTTCAATGGAAAACACTGGGACAGTTTCCGTGTTGGCACAGAGGGCGATGGCGCAGCGATGGGAATGATCAGTTGTGCTGGTGATGGCTCCCTGTGGCTAGGCAGTGACCAGGCCGGTCTGTGGCGGGTCGAGATTGGTAAAAATGGCATCCAGGCTTCCCGGCAAGAAGTCCCCCTGCTACGCGGCAAGATCATGATCTCTTTGCATGAAGACAGCCGTGGCTGGCTGTGGGCCGGTACTGACGCAGGTATCGCAGTATGGAATAAAAAGCTATGGCGTTTCTTCAACCAGAACCACGGTCTGGTATGGGATGACATCAACGGCCACGCGTTTTATGAGGACAAGGATGGATCAATGTGGATTGCGACCAGCAACGGCATGTCTCATCTGCTGCAGCCGGAACGACTGTTTACCTCACATCAATTGAATGTGTTAATTGAAAGTGTCACTCAGGACGGCAAATTCTCACCGAAAAACAAGTCATTGCACTTGGCCTGGTCTCCCGAACCGGTGGAACTGACATTGGCCAGCCTGAGCTTCCAGAACCGCGCTGCACTCAAGTTCCATTACCGTTTGGCTGGGCTGGAAAAAAATTGGTCGGAGTCATTCAGGCCAGACATACGCTATACCGCGTTACCGCCAGGAAGTTATCAATTGGAATATTTTGTAAGCAATGTAGAGGCACAAACTGTGTCTCCGTTGATGGCGCAGGCATTGCTGATTCAACCGCCATGGTGGAGGACTACGCCATTTTATTTTGTGTGTGGTCTTGCGGCAGTCTTTTTTTTGCTCACCCTTCATCGTTACAGACTACGCAAATTGACCAGACGGCAGTTGCAAATGGAAGCACTGGTCAGCGAGCGTACGAGAGAACTTGAGCTTTCCAGGGAAGAGTTGCGTGTACGCGCACTACGAGATGGATTAACCAAGGCGTGGAATCGTTCTGCCTTGATAGAAATCCTCGACAAAGAACTGATAAAAGCATCACGGCAACAAACACCTTTATTATTGATTCTGCTGGACCTGGATCACTTCAAACGTATCAATGATACCTATGGACACCCAGCAGGTGACACGGTGCTGCAAGAGGTGGTGTTGCGATTGGAAACTGTAGTGCGGCAATACGATGCGGTAGGGCGCTACGGTGGTGAGGAGTTCCTAGTCTTGTTGATTGACCTGGATCTGGAAAAGGGAAGAGGGCGTGTCGAAGCCTTGCATCAAATCATACAATCGAAACCCATACAACTCCAGGGACACCCCGCGATTACAGTGACCGCCAGTTTCGGTGTGAGCGCGTTCGACCCGCAGCATCCAAAGACGTCGTCCGAACTGATCGCTCAGGCAGACATGGCTTTGTATCGCTCGAAAGAGCAGGGGCGCAACCGGATTGAATATATAGACAGTGAGAACCGTCATGCGCCTGTAGATCATTAGATGAACGTGCATGAGCTGCCCTGACACTTCTGCAAGCAGGTATCACTGAACTCCATTGGATATGATCAAAATTTACTCTTTCGAGAAAAATGCCACACATCCAGGCATTATTTAGGCTTGACCAAAACTTGTTCAGCAAACCAATTGTGTGATCAATCAATTATCAAAATTCATAGGCATGAAAAGCGCGCCGTCTATCAGACTGCATCATTAACTCAGATTGGCAGTAGCATTTTTTCAACCAGAGATGAGCTAACTCTGTCCCAGTGATGACCAATGCCTGACGAACTTGCTATTGCGGTCATATGCACACTACGCTATAAATCAGAAATGCCCTTGATAAAGCTAATGTGAGAAGTATCAGCAAGGTATAAAGATGCGTTTATATAAAAATTACCAAGACTTTAAAAGAGAAAATGACTATGGTTCAAGCTGAACGTCCTCCAATAGACGAGACCTCACTGCGCGAACTGGTGGAAACCTTGCGCTCGCGCGCTGAAAGGTTGGAGTCATTAGATAAGCTGGTATCTGCACTTAAGCAAGAAGCCGAACACCATTACCAACTGGCAGACTCTTTGAAGCATGGCCTGGAATTGGTTCAGCAAATAGTGGAAGAACGCGAAGCCTTCTTCAGTCTGTCATTGGATATGCTGTGCATTGCTACCACCAGCGGGTACTTCCATAAAGTCAATCGGGCATTTGAACGTACGCTGGGGTATACACAAGAAGAATTGTTATCGCGCAGCTTTCTTGATTTTGTACATCCAGAAGATCTTGAAAAAACCCGGCAAGAAGTAGACAAGCTGCGCATGGGTATAGACACCATCAGTTTTGACAATCGCTACCAGCACAAAGATGGTGGTTATCGCTGGTTGAACTGGACTACGCCGGCACCTATACCAGGTTCTAATTTTCTCTATGCCGTTGCGCGTGATGTCACCGAACAGCGTCTGCGCGATGAACGTACCTTGTACCTGGCTTCACATGATGATTTAACCGGGTTGGCGAATCGCTGGCGCTTTAACGAAGAACTGAAAGCCAGTTTCGCCAGGCTAAAACGTCATTCGAACAGACAATTCGCAGTGCTGGTACTTGATCTGGACCAGTTCAAACCCATCAATGACACGTATGGTCATCAGGCTGGTGATATTGTTTTGCGTACGATAGGCGAACGCCTGAACGCAATTAAAAGAGAAACCGATGTATTGTGCCGCCTTGGCGGTGATGAATTTGCACTGCTTGCACCAGATGCCAATGCTGGTGAAGCAAGTATGATCGCAGAACGCATGCGCAAGGAAATCATCCTTCCTATCAGTATTGGCGAAGTAGACGTGACCGTTGACGTCAGCATTGGAATCGCCATGGCAAAAGAACATTCCGGTGATACAAATGACTTGCTCAAACTGGCAGATGACGCCATGTACCAAACCAAACGCAGTAAGGAAAATAGTGTGCTGTGCACACAGGCTGATGTAAATACAGATTGATGGAAAAGAGGTGCTACGCGTAGCTTGCCCTTGAAGAATTGGCGGGAATACATCCCTACTTAGGACCAAACAATCCGATCTTGCTACCAACGATAGATAATCTGCAGCGGCTAACACTGTATTAAGTGTATTTTAAGAAACGACCTGGAAACTGGTCGTTTTTTTTGGGGCCTGTCGATTGCCATTGCTATTTCACAGACTTCCCACGTACACTTTTGCATTCGCTTTTAGGCGCACTCTATCAATGGAACGAACAACGAGATCATGAATAATTCAACGCATCTAACTTTTCATATGGTCACGCGCGCTAGTGTCAGCAGTTTGGTCGCAGCATTTTTTTACCTGACATCCCCCGCACAGGCAGCATCAGCATCGCCCAGCATCACGGCAGCATCTGCGGAGATGCGCTTCAATTTCTCACATCAAACCCAACCCGGCGCTACCAATGTCAATTGGAATGATAGTACAGGCGCACCACTGTTCGACGCCAAAGCCGGATACGGTTTTATCGAGCAGACCGGTGCTTTCCCTGCGCGTGTGGTACACACTGCGCAGATTCGCAGCGATGGCAATGGTTTTGTGATTAGCGAACCGGCGTTTGAAGCAGAGGAGGGCTTCGGGAAAGATCATTACAATAATTTCGGCATGGCGTTTCGAATCAAAGCTGCACCCGGAGCCTACGCTATCCGGGTACGCACCACATCGGATGCCAGCGATACCACTGTATCGGTCTCGGGCATGCAAGCCAGTCGCTTGACTTCTTCTACATTCTGGGATGCTGCGGGCTTGTTGCCGAATTTAACGCGTATTACTACCAGCGGAAAAGACTGGTCTTACCGCTACGTCAATGGTCAACAATTCATCGATATCGAAATCGAACCGAAGAAACTCAATACACCGGTTGGCGTCGAAGAAATCATCATCACACCGATCCCGGCGCAAGCGCGTCCAGCCAATGTGCTGCCAACCATCTACACCTTGGGCGACTCGACCATGAAGTCGTATACCTTCGACGAGGCACCGATGAGCGGCTGGGGACAAGTTTTCGGCCAATTGTTTGATCTGAAAAAAGTCAGGATCGTCAATTATGCACAGGGTGGGCGTTCGTTCCGTAGTGCCTATTCTGAAGGACGCTTCAACGATCTGTTGATGAGTGGCTATATGGGCGATATCGTGCTGATCCAGTTTGGCCACAATGATGAGAGTCAAGACGAAATGCGCCGGCTAGGACGCGGCGCAACCGAAGCCATGTACGAAGCGATGATCCGGGATGTTTACCTGCCTGCGATTCGTGCGCGCGGTATGCTGCCGGTACTGGTCACGCCGATGTCGCGGGTCAACGGTGCAGCCAAACCAGATTATGTCTACGTCAACTCATTTAACAAACGGCACTTTCCCGATTTAATGAAAAAAATTGGTGCTGAACTCGGTATCACCGTGATCGATCTCAATTCGCTCAGCGTCGAGTATTTCAATCAGAATGGTGTTGTAGCAACCACGGCGATGGTAATGTCGCTTGAGGCAGGCGAAACGCCGGGTAAAACCAATGACGGCAGTTATGCCAACGGCCATCCGGCCCAGAAAATAGACGGGACACATTTTAAGGAATCGATGGCGAAGCAATATGCGCGCATTGTAGCAACCGAACTGGTGCGTCTGGGCAAAAGTGGCGATCCACTTGCAGCCCATATTGCCGCCTCACTCAGGGGTGACGTTCAGTCAGCTATTGCCGCCAAGGACTGGAGCACGATTTATCCAGAAATTGCCAAGGACATCGCCAGTGGAGAAAACGCCTACTACCGGAATCAGATCGAAAAACTATTGCAACTCGGCGTGCTGCACAAAGATGCGCAAGGATATTTCAATCCTGCCGCCACCATGCAGACCAGTGAATTCATCACTGCACTGTGCACATTGATGCAGGTGCAGCGTGCCACATTGACTCAGTATGCGGACGCTCCCCTAACATTAACGCGTGAAGTCATGAGTGGAATTCTGGTTGACGCCTATCACGCCAGATTCACAAGCAAGCCGAAGTACATGACTGCCTATAACGGCAAAACCCTGGTGCCGGGCATGTCTGGCTACGACCCGAATCTGGATAGCGGCGCAAAGGGCGCAATGTATTATCCGCTGGTAAGCTGGAATCAGTTGACAGACGCAGTTGATGTATCGCCAGCTTATCTGGATAAATTCAAAGACGCTTACGAACTCGGCCTGATCCGTTCCGAAGCAGGTATTGCACGCGGACGCATGATCAACGGAAAAGAACTGCAGCCAAAGCTTCTGGTCAGTCGCGCCAAGGCAGCCAAAGCACTCTATTTCATGTGGGTACTTGCACAACCACCGCAACGCGAGAATGATTCGCAGACATTACAGTAATGCGGGGGGGCGATGGTTCAACCGCAATACAGCCGCAATAGCAACATCCTTAATACAGCACGTTAAGCGCAGCAGCAGGGGTGCTGTCAGATGGGTGCCCGTTGCCGCTGTCGGAACTCTGCCGGGGTGCAGGCGACTTCCCGTTTGAAAAACTTGCTGAAATTGGTGGCTTCCTCGAAACCCAGCTTCTCTGCGATGGTGGCGACATGCAAATCCGTATGCGCCAGCAGGCGCTTCGCTTCCAGGTTGATGCGAGCAGCAATGAAGGTTTTGGCTGTCATACCCATCGCGGCCATTACTGCCCGCGCCAGACTTTTTTCCGTGTAGCCGAGTTGCTTGGCATAGTCGGCCACTTGGTGCCATTGAGCGAAACGCTCTTCCACAAGTTGCTGGAAACGCTTGAAGCGTTGCGATGCAGGAGAAGCCAGCGGCTCTTGTGCTTGTCGTTGGCCATGCAGAATGCTCAGACGCATCAAGAGTGCATGGATCTGATGGCGCAGCAGTGCATGGATGTCCTCCAGCGACGCGTCAATCAGCGTATCCTCGCGTATCTGCCAGATAGAGTCCATCACCTTCCCCAGCTCAGGACTACTAAGGATCAGGTGTTCCGGCAACCTTTCCAGATCGAGCGCGCGCTTGAGATCGCGGGACGGCGTTGAAGCGGATAAGACGAATTCCGGGCGGAACAGAAGATTCCAGCCGTCCCAATCGTCACCCTGTCCATAGTTGTGGGCCTGTCCTGCTCGCACCAAAAGCAGCGACCCCGGTTCACAAGAGATCGACTTAAAGTCGACCATCTGGGTGCATTTGCCCTGCGTGACGCACACCAAGGTATGGAACTCGTACCGATGCGTTATTCGCATTTCTTTGCCGGCCCGATGCCTCAGGTCGGCCACACTAAACACTTCCAGGTCGAGTTGGTAGTGTGCTTGCGGTCGATAGCCCAGACGCCCAATATCGCTGTTGGCCTTCGCGCTTTTTGACGAGGACTGAATTGACTTCCCCGTTTTATATGGCCCTCTTTTTGATCTTAATGTCTTAAAAGTATCATTCATTGTCCAGTTTGTACCGTTTTATTTGGTCAAATATGTCCAATAATAACCATATATAAACCACTTTGAAAAGGACTAGTAATGAAGGCAGACGTCAGCAAGATCACCGAAACCATCCTTGCCCTGGAGCTGGGAATCAACGAGCGCTGGAACAAAGGCGATGTCGACGGCGCGCTGGAGATGTACAGCGAGGACGTAACCTATTTCGACCCTATGACTGAGATGCGCCTGGAAGGTCGCAAGGCTGTGGACGGGTATTTCCGCCAGTTCTTCGAGGGCAAGCTCAACATCTTGCGCAACGAGTTCCCCAACCCACAGGTGATCGTCAGCGATGGCGGCGATCTCGCGGTGCTGCACTACAACCTGATCAACCTCGTTCCTGATGGACAAGGTGGCGAGAAGCAGGGCACCCCGTGGAACTCCACACAGGTCTATCGCCTCATCAATGGCCAGTGGCGCGTGGTGCATGTGAACTGGTCGTTTACGCACAATATAGCCGCCTTGCAGGCCATGATGTCTTGAGAACGTGTTTGCGATCTTACTGCGCGAGCGTGATCGAGGCTCATGCGCTGCTCAAAATGCTCATGTACTTAGTAGTACATTCCGCTTTTTGCGCGGCTCTTCACCCCGCTGACGCTCGCTCGCTACAGATCGTAAACACGTTCTGAATTCTTGCAATGAAAACCAGCACCTGCCGAGGCTTGCCCGGCGTTTTCTTTCTCACCACCCGCCTTGCCGGGAGTAGCGTCCCAGCGCTGGCATAAGCATCTTTCACAACCCGTCAACACAGGAGCACACCATGAACAACATTGATATCGCCAAGACCTACATCAAGGCAGTACAAACTAACGACCAGGCAACACTGGGCAGTATCATTTCACCCGATGTGATCTGGCACCAGCCAGGCAAGAACCGGTTTTCCGGCACGCACCGGGGCATGGCCGCCGTCGGCCCGATGCTGGGCACAATGATGGAAGTGTCCAAGGGCACGTTCGCAATCACCCATGCCGACCACTACATGGCCAACGGGGATTGGGTCGCCATCACCCTGGAGTTCGCTGGCGAGGCCAACGGCATGAAGCTCAAGCAACCCGGCGTGGACCTGATTCGCGTAGAGGGTGGCAAGATTGTCGAAATCCGGCTGTTCTCCAGCGACCAAAAGCAAGAGGACGCTTTTTGGGGACAGTGAACTCCCGCTGTTACGCGGTGAATCTCAGTCTTACCCCTGCGGGAGCAGCGCCACTCCCATCAAGCGGCGTCGCGTTCGGCTCCCGCGATGCGCTCACCAGGGCGGCGTTTTGCTCGACAGGACGGGTCAGTAGACTGGAAAAAGAGAAAATCTATTCCGCTAAAGCAAAACAATAGACGTCCTATATTCCTACAATTTGGTAAGCACGTGTCCGATATCGTCAGTGATTAAATGGTTTTAAGATTTGCTGCGTTAAGAGATGTATTTCTCTTTAACGAAATCCCTGAACCAGCAAAAAGATGCTGAAAGCAGGCGCGAATATCGGCAACTGAGTTATTAAGTCACCCCGCGAATGAAAACAGCCACACCAATTTAGACACTATTGATAAGGAAATATCATGAACACCGAAGACCTGATCTCTACCTTGGACGATTTGATAGAAACCAGCAAAGATGGCGAAGAAGGTTTCAAAGTTTGTGCTGAAAACGCCAGCGGACGCCATCCTCAACTCAAAAGTATGCTGGCAGAGCGTGGACGTGAATGTGCCGCTGCTGCCAGGGAATTGCAGGACCTGGTGCGTAGCCATGGTGGCAACCCTGAAACAAAAAGCAGCATATCTGGCACTTTGCATCGTGCCTGGACCGACATCAAAACTGCCGTTACCGGTAAGGACGATGAGGCGGTATTGAACGAATGCGAACGCGGCGAAGATGTTGCCGTACGTGCCTACCGTAAAGCGTTGGATAAAGATTTACCTCCACACATACGTCCTATTATTGCCCGTCAATATCAAGGCGTCTTACGCAATCATGACCAGATCAAGGTCTTGCGTGACCATGTCCGTGTAAATGCCTGATAACAACGGGCAGGGCGCTCTGTTCTGGCGTCGTGACACAGTAATGATTTTTGCCTATTGCGTCCGCTATTGTTGTTGGTACGGTAATTTTTGGCTGCATGTTCACATCCATGCCACTCCTTACATAGGTTCTAATTCATTGAAAAAGGGATCACACCATGAGCAGTGTAAAGGTACCTGATTATGAGTTGTACTATTGGTCCGTACCGTTTCGTGGTCAGTTTGTCCGAGCGATCTTGGCATATGCAGGGAAGACCTGGGTTGAAACAGACGACGCGTCAATCTTAAAGATGATGAACGGGCCAGTAGAGAACATGCTGGTACCATTCATGGGCCCACCTGTACTTGTCGACAAAAAAAATAATTTCGCCATCGCTGAAATGCCAGCGATCGTGCTCTATCTTGGCGAAACGCTCCACCTTATGCCAGCGCCCCCGGCGCTTCGCGCAATGACTATGAAGACGGTGAATGATGCCAATGACGTTATCGATGAGATTACCTTGGATGGCGGACGCGAAATGTGGACGGAAAAGCGCTGGCATGACTTTATTCCCCGATTACAAAAGTGGATGTCGCTATGGGAAGAGACTGGCATCCGTCACGGCATACAGGCAAAAAGCGGATTTCTACTGGGCGGTGAGGTGCCTGGCATTGCTGACGTTGTGACATCCACTTTGTGGTCGACCTTGGCGGAACATTTCCCAAAAATCAAGAATCTCCTTGAAGAGACCGCCCCCATGACCGCAGACTTGTCACGACGGGTCGCAGCTCTACCGCCTCTGGCCAAATTGGCAGCCAAAGCACGTGTAGACTACGGTGACGATTATTGCGGCGGCAAGATAGGGGCATCAATGCAAAAGATAATAGGTAGTTAGTTAATTGAGGGGGAATCATATGCCTGGCTTGAGACTGAGCCAGTTGCTAAACTGCGGGCCAAAACCCGCGTACTTGACCGCACGTAATTTATCCAAAATGTTCAATCATTAACTCGGTGAATACCCGGATCTTTCGTGCGGGGTGCCGTCCTGGTGGTCGGACGACGTAAATTCCAGCTTCAGGGAGTGGATAACGACCCATGACAGGGATAAGAGTGCCCGCAGACACAGCTTTTTCAGTCAAAAAATCTGGTAAGGATGCTATGCCGAGACCTGCAATGGCAGCCGCAGCAAGAGCCACTCCGCTATCCGCCTTGAACCGACCCTGCGGATGAACGGCTATCGTCTTATTTCCGTCTACGAAATGCCACGTTTCAGTGCTTTGCATGAGCACTTGGTGTGTGAGAAGTTCGTCAGGCGTTTCAGGAGCGCCATGTTCTTTGATGTAGCCGGGACTGGCGACGAGTTTTCCACGAATTGCTCCGATGCGCCGTGCAATTAGATTTGAGTCGCTCAAATAACCTACACGAACGGCGCAGTCAAAACCTTCTCTAATGATGTCGACGAAATGATCACTGTAGCATGTATGCACATGAAGAAGAGAATGCCTTAGGGCGAACTCTGCTAACATGGGTGCGAGATGTGTCATGCCGAATGACATTGGTGCTGCAATCCGCAAACTACCACGCAAATCACCTGCAGGCAGTATCGTTTCTCGCGCAACCTCGATCTCGGCACAAATACGCGCTGCGTGTTCGCGGAACGTGACACCTGCTTCAGTAAGCGCAGCACCGCGGGTTGTTCGTGCGAGGAGCTGGGCGCCGAGATCCGATTCCAATCGGAACAAACGCCGACTGACGATAGATTTAGAAACACCAAGCCTTCGGGCAGCGGAGGAAACGCCACCAGAGTCGGCAACTTCAACAAAGGTATGCAGGTCTTCAATATCTAACATGAACGTTCCAGATTTTGCGACACAGATTATCAAAAAGGAAGGCTAGCATACCACGCAACGGAACGATATCCTTTGCTTCTCGGGTGGCTAGGTCTCTTACGCCATTTTGAAATCAAGCTGAAGCAGGGCGCAAGCCCATGTCTGATGTTGAATCGGACACGTTACCTTAATCAACTAAACAAACGGAAAATGACCATGAGCAAAACCGGACTGCAAGCACTTCTTCGCCCCGAGGACAGCATCCTCGTTCTCATCGACCATCAACCCTACCAGTTCACCAACCTGAACAGCCATGAACCGACGATGATCATCAATAATGTCATCGGTCTTGCTAAGACGGCGAAAGTCTTTAACGTGCCAACTATTCTGACCACCGTGATTGAAGAACGCGGCGGTTATATCATCAAGGGGCTTCAGGATGTTTTTCCGGAACAGAAGCCGATTAATCGTACTTTCATCAACACTTGGGAAGACTCGAATGTTACCGACATCGTGAAGAAGAGCGGTCGCAAGCAGCTTATACTAGCCGCACTTTACACTGAGATCTGTCTCGCCATGCCTGCTATCCAGGCGCTGGGGGAGGGTTACGACGTGTTTATTGTCACCGATGCGTCGGGTGGTGTCTCATTGGAAGCCCATGACATGGCTGTGCGCCGCATGGTTCAAGCAGGCGCAGTGCCTATCACCTGGATGGCTGTGCTGGGAGAATGGCAGCGTGACTGGGCACGTGAAGAAAGCGCGGCTGGAGTCGCTGGTGTCGTTCTGGAACACGGTGGTGCCAGTGCTGTCGCCTTAGCCTGGGAACTGCAACTTCTCGCCAGCCGTGCAGGCACAGGAGTTTAATGATGTCCACCACCACAATCGACTATGACGGCTTGATGCAGGCCAACCTTCTGCGTGTTTTTGGTGAACACGATGCGGGGCGGCGTATCGAGGCGATTCGAGAACTTTATGCGGAAGATGCCGTGCTGAACGAGCCGCATGCGTCAGCCAAAGGCCATGTTGCGATTTCAGAAGCTATTACTGAGCTGCTTGCTCGCCTGCCGCCGGATTTCGTTTTTCGCGCACGGGGCCCAGCGATGGGGCACCACGGTATTGGCTGCCTGAAATGGAGTTCCGGCCCGCAGGGCGGTCCTATAGCCGTCACGGGTATGGATATCGCGCATTTTGAGAATGGTTGTTGCCGCTGACCGAAAATTGACCCACTTAAGAGGGTTCTGCTGATTCAAAACTGACCCAGGTGTTCTACTTGTCCTGCCTAATTTTTAGGCGGGAGACAAAAAGGTGATCACCGTGGAAATGTTAGGAAAAATACGGCGGATGCATTTACGCGACAAACTGTCGCTGCACGAAATTACGAAGCGCACAGGTTTGTCGCGCAACACGATACGGCGATGGCTACGCGATACCGAGAAAGCGGGCCCGCCAGCGTATGTCAGAACCGAAAGCTGAGCCGCCGGTAGAGCCTTTCTGAGTTGGCGCGCGGGGAAATCTGCTACGGGCTACGCTCTTCGCACATTTCCCCGCGCTGTCCTTGTTGCGGGAATCGATAGAAAAGAACAACTTCCAACCCCGCTGTTTGGTATAGTTATTCACAGCCGACATCTGAAAATGCGGCGCCCGGCCCTGGGTCAATATTCCATCAGCAGGGTGGGTCAATATTCAATCAGCGCGAACACACAACAGCACATGATGAGCGAAATCAAAACATTAATGGAAGCCCGAGAGACGCCGAGCAACGACTAGCAGTTCAAACATCCTTGAATTTCAAAAAATGAAGCACTACAATTAGTCAGAAAATGTGATTTTTTCCCATATTTAGTATTTTTCGAAAATGCACCATTGAAAATGAAAAATTAATGGAGCGAAGAATGGAAATTGAAGATTGACTCAAAATCTACTTAAACTTTGCGGACGTGAGCCGACGTTGGACATCGGTCATGGACGCCAAAGCAGCTTTTCTGTCCGCCCTGAACGGTGGTTTACTCGCATTTTTATGGGGCAATATCAAAATTGCAGACTGGTGCGGTTTCGAGAAAAGTTTGGGAGTTGGTAGCTCGTTTATCGCATTGCTCGGTCTTCTGTGTGCCTTGTGGGCGATATCACCAAGAGAAAAACTGTCTCTACTGATAGGTAGGGCAAGTCGCTGGGATGCCAACTACAAGCCAGTCAGTTTTTACGCATATATAGCGAAAAACTACAAAAAAGGTGATTTTAAGGCAATGGAGACAGATATCGCCAAGATGGGCGACGCTGAATTCGCGCATGAAGCGTTGGAACAGCATTTCAACATCTCACACATCATTCAAGCTAAATCTGGCTGGATATTCCGTACAGTCATGTTGACGTTATTGGCAATCGCTTTAACCGGTGCCGCACTATTGGCCAGGACGATTGGGTAAGACATGGGCCTGAAAGACGATCTGAATTCCGAGGTTGCTAGCATATTCAAATCTAAGTGGACCGTCACCGATAAGAAGACGATTCCGTCAGCTACCGACTTCGGGTTAGGTAATGATGCCGGAAAGTTTGATCTAATGACGGTCTTGTATGCGGATTTGAACGGTTCGACTGCGATGGTCGACAACGAGACCTGGATGTTTAGTGCGAAGGTCTACAAATCATATTTGCATTGTGCAGCGAAGATTATCAAGGCCGAAGGCGGCACGATCACCGCCTACGATGGTGACCGTATCATGGCAGTATTTATTGGCGACCATAAAAACACGACAGCTGCTAGGTGTGCACTAAAAATCAACGGCGCTGTAGTGGATATCGTCAATCCGAATATGAAAGCAGTGTACAAAAACAAGAATTTTACGGTTCGCCATAACATTGGAATAGACACCAGCGAAATTCACGTGGCCAGAATAGACGTCAAAAATGACAATGACTTGGTGTGGGTGGGCAGAGCAGCTAATTATGCTGCCAAGCTGACTGAAATTGACGAGCCTCCTTACCATGTTTGGATTACTTCGGCTGTTTATAATAAGCTGGCAGACGAATCGAAAATATCATCAAGCGGTGCAAACATGTGGAACAAGCGTAGTTGGGGCAAGATGAATAACGCGGAAATTTATTGTTCGTCATACAAATGGAACCTGTAAGCTCATGGTATTGAAGACTTACACCCCATGGGAATAAAAGACGATCTGGCCAACGATGTCGGCAATATTTTTCGATCGCCGTGGGAGGTCATCGCAAAAACTTCTCTTCCGATCGCAACCGACCTTCAACTAGGGAACCATGCCGGTCATTTTGACAAAATGACCGTTTTGTCTGCTGATCTCAACGGTTCCACTGCGATGGTAGACAGCCTGCACTGGGGCACTAGTGCCGAAGTTTATAAGGCTTACCTTCATTGCGCAGCAAAACTGATCAAGGATGAAGAGGGAACAATTACCGCATACGACGGTGATCGCATAATGGCAGTATTCATTGGAAATTCGAAAAACTCGTCTGCGGTCAGATGTGCCCTGAAGATTAATACGCTAGTCAACGATGTGATTAATCCGGCTTTCAATGCCACGCACATCTGGGACAATTTTACTGTCAGACATACCATAGGGATAGACACCAGTGAGATCCATGCTGCTCGTATTGGTGTGAAGAATGATAACCATATTGTTTGGGTAGGACGTGCGGCCAATCATGCAGCAAAACTGACTACATTACCAGATCATCCGATTTGGATTTCACATGAGGTCTACGACAATATGCACGAGTCATTGAAGATCTATCTAAATACCAGATTACCTGCTTGGGAGGCAAGACTCTGGACGGCCATGAATAACCGGCTCATCTACAGAACCGCTGCCCAGTGGAATTTCTGAGCAAAGTGGCTTCCAAAAATCCAAAGGGAGTTTTCATTTTTCATTTTTAAATCAAATAGTTAAGACCATTTTGGCGAAAAAACCGTAATCCCGGTCGTACCTCAGCAACGCATGATTGACGAATTTAAAACTTTCTTGAAGGTGAAACCTCATTAAACTGCCATTAATTTAAAGTATATATATTAATGAGCGCTGACGACAAAAATCTATTTACCCGGCACGACCCCGTATTGCTACAATCCCCACCTGCTTTCGTGATCGTGAAGTGAAAAGACCTTGCAAACTGGGGGGGCGTCCATGTATGGATTGGCTTTTGGGTGACCAACGGGGCGAGAATATCAAATTCTTATAAACCGCCATCTATTGCATTCTATCGTGTGGTAGTGTTCAGACATGTGATCACCAATGAGAATAAGGTCCGCGATTATATGGATTCGCCTAAGACGATGCAATTGCCTGCAACCATTCGTGCTGAGCGAAATTGGTCAAGTCCGCAATATCGACAAACGCGCTATGGAACCGATACTGGCGCCGGTGCGAAAGCCACCGAGCCATATTCCTCCACTCTTGCTCTTGGGCAGATACAGCAGGGACATGATCTGTGCATGTCTGGGAAGTATATCGATGCTGAAGCTTATTTCAGGGCTGCCGCCGAGTTAGAACCTAACTGGCCGATGCCACACAACAATCTCGGTTGGGTGTTACAAGCTCAAGGAAAAAATGAGGCAGCTTTGACTAGCTATAAGAGGGCTGTGGAGCTCAATCCTGCGTTTGAGCTAGCACAAACGAACTTGGCTTTTCTTCTCGCAAATCTGTATTTTTCTATCGGAAAATTTGCTGAGGCGAGATCGATGTGGCTCGTTCTGGCAAGCCACAATCCACAAGATCATCATGTGCTCGATAATCTGATCTGCACTGCACTGCGTGTTCATGATTTACATGAGGCGGCATATTGGGCAAATTGCCACGCAGCGGTAACCCGCGCCAGCGCTTATCATCAGATGCTCCCCGGTATCGCTGTGGCGCCTCCTGACTTGCCGATTCCTGTACCCAAGGTATCGAGAGGCAAGTTGCTGCATGATCGGGATCAATACCAATATTTGTACGATAAAGGACTGGTCGGCGCGGAGTTCGGCGACATCATCAAGTCTTACGTGGCGGCGCTGGACGATAGCAATTTGCAGGACAACCCGTCACTGGACGTTTTGCCGGTTGCTCACAATCTTCGGAACACCTATGGCCGGATTAATCACCATTATCCGGCTGGGAGACTTTTCGGAAATGCGCTGTCATTCTCTGAGTCGATGAGGAAGGCAGAGGATGAGTATCGGAACAGCCAACTGGGCGTCGTGGTGATCGATGATTTCCTCACCCCAGAAGCGCTATCCGAGCTTCAGCGGTTTTGCCTGGAATCGACAATATGGCACAGCAACCATTATGCTTATGACCGTCTGGGCGCATTCTTCCGGGAAGGATTCAACTGCCCGCTCCTGCTCCAGATTGCAGAAGAATTGCAGCTTGTTTTTCCTGATATCATCGGATTGAGGCATGCTCTGCTTCAGATGTGGGGATTCAAATACAGACACGATCAACCGTCAACGCATCCGCATGCCGATTTCGCCGCCGTGAACGTCAATTTCTGGATCACGCCCGATGAGGCCAATCAGGATCGCCAATCCGGCGGCCTCGTTATTTATGATATCGAGGCACCATTAGACTGGCCCTTCGATGCTTACAACCGGCAAGGCGATAAAATCGCCGCCTTTCTCGAAGCGGCCGACGCGAAGCGCATTGTGATTCCCTATCGCTGCAACCGGGCGATCATCTTTAATTCAGACCTGTTCCATGCCACGGCGGCGCTGTCGTTCCTTCCCGGCTATGTCAACCAGCGGATCAACGTCACCATGCTTTATGGTGACAGGGCGGCCGCGAAAACGACCTGAATCGTCGGACGCTTGGCGCTCAGGCCGACGCCATGTTCGATGCACCTAACAGCCCTTGCGGCCACCAGCTGGCGCATGGGCGTCGGCGACTACCGCCGTGTCGAATCCCGCAGCAGTCAACGCGCTTTGTATGACCGCCTCCGTAGGATGATGACGTCGCGCTACGCCAGTCGCTTGCGCAGGTGGCTGTCCAACGATGCGGCGCTGGCCGCCAAACAACGCTTTCACGAGCAACTACTGCAAAGCAAGCACTGGCGCCTTGCCGCCGATGGTCCTGCTCCGCCAAGGAGCAGTGTGCGTTGGCACAACAACTTCCCGGGAGGCGTGCGAGCTGCGTGCCGCCCTATCCCGGGATAGCCCTTGGATCAGCTCACCGGCGCGGCGGTGAAATTCCAGCCGCAGGAAACAACAGGCGTGCCAGCATCACCACTTAGTATGGTTACGGTAAACCCGTGCACGGCGGTGATTGCGGGCCAGAACACATGGTGAGGTGGGCCGTCGATCCAGTTTACGGCAAAGTTTTGCGGCCCGCTGTTGACGAATCCGGCCACCTGGCCGGGCTGGATGGTTAGCGGGGTGTGCAGCGCCAGGTTTTGGGTGGTGTAGACCGCGGGGTCAAGCCCCACTACCGCTGACGTTTGTGTCACCGTGAAGATGGTTTTGCCCTCGCCATCGACCGCGCGGTCACATACAATCGCAACCGGCGCGCCGGAAACTCCGCCCCCCACGGAAGACAACATGACGTTGAACGTGGTTAGGATGCATGCCGTGCTGACGGGCTCCGAGAGTATCATGCCGACGTTCGGTGCCGACCCGGCCCAGACATCGCTCGCCTGAATCGGCAGGCCGACTATGTGCGGCGGCGCGTCGTACAAGACTTGAATGGCGTCGGCGACTGCGGCCGCGTCGAATCCCGCAGCGGTCAACGCGCTTTGCATGACCACCTCCGTGGTGTTTGGAAACACATTGGGCTGGAGAATTTCTTTGCCCACGTCAAGTGCGGAGAGCTGCGGGTAAAGCAGATGCAGGATGGCGGCGAGCATGGCCGGGGTGAATGTATCGAACACGATCACCAAGGCTTGTGCCAGAAAGGCACTGTCGAGCAGGCCCACTGGAGCTCCCAGCCCGCCAGACGCCGCCTTGGAAAACAGTGATTGTGCTGCCTGGCTCGCAGTCATACCCTGCTGTTGCAGAGGCTGAAGGAGTGCGACTAATTGTTGTGCGCTTAAAGTCATGATTTTGCTTTCTGTGAGTAGACATCAGGGATAAGCACCTTTCAGTGCAATAGACAACTGTAGTGAATCAAGTGACGGGAAGGCTGCCTTCAAGCCGCTTGCAGTGTCCGTCGCTGCATATCCTGCTTGCGCCATGGCAATGGCCATCGAGTTGGCACCGAGACTTGGAAATGCCGTGAGCAGGAGTGGGCCACAGGCGGCGCCCGTGACGCCCTGGTGAAACAGATTCAGTGCGGTCTGGTCGGGGCTCGGATAAGCCTGGACCAGCGCTGCCGACATTGCAGCCGGCGAGGTTTGTGGCCAGGCGGCGAGCAAGCCTTTGGCCGTATCAGCTGGCACGTACCCGGCCTGTGCCATGGCGGTCGCCATCAAGTTCAGGTCGAGGCCAGGAAAAGGCTGCAATAATTGTTGTGCGCTTAAAGTCATGATTTTGCTTTCTGTGAGTAAACATCAGGGATAAGCACCTTTCAGTGCAATAGACAACTGTAGTGGACCAAGTGACGGGAAGGCTGCCTTCAAGCCGCTTGCAGTGCCCGTCGCTGCATATCCTGCTTGCGCCATGGCGATGGCCATCGAGTTGGCACCGAGACTTGGAAATGCCGTGAGCAGGAGTGGGCCACAGGCGGTGCCCGTGACGCCCTGGTAAAACAGATTCAGTGCGGTCTGGTCGGGGCTCGGATAAGCCTGGACCAGCGCTGCCGACATTGCAGCCGGCGAGGTTTGTGGCCAGGCGGCGAGCAAGCCTTTGGCCGTGTCAGCAGGAACGTACCCGGCCTGTGCCATGGCGGTCGCCATCAAGTTCAGGTCGAGGCCAGGAAAAGCCTGCAATAATTGTTGACCGCAACTGGCACCTCCGACTTGCTGGTTGTAAAGCGCTATGGCCATCGCGCCAGCAGTGGCGTACGTGGTAATGGCGACCGTCACCGCCCCCGAGGGAGGTCCGGCTAGGGTATCTGACTGTCCCGGAGCAGGCAGTGCCTGCAGAGTCAGATCGTAGGTCAATGTCGTGCCTGGAACTGCATTTAAAGACAGTGATGCAACGAGGTTGTCGCCGTCGGGGCGCGGGGTAAGGGGAGTGACCTGAAGTGGGCTGTTGAGGGTGGTTATAAGAGCCTGATAGTTCGTACAGCTCAACACTGGCTTCCAGCTGAGGCTGACGATGCAACCATCGACTGTCAGCTGGAGGTCTTGAGGAGCATCCAGGCGCGTCAGAGTGAGCGCCGCACTGGCGGGACTGGGCAGTGTGGTGGTGCCGCCCTCGGCGACCAGGGTGAAGCTGAAGTCACCGGGGGGGGTTGGGGCAGCAAAAGGAACGCTGCACTGTGTTGGTGGTGCTTGCCCCGGCACTGCCGGTTCAAGTGGCCTGTATGGCCCCCAGGGACTGCCGTCATGGGTAATCGTCAGCACGTACGAGAGGGCACTCTGCACCGCTGACCAGTTCACAATGACGCCAATATCCGGCGGAATGACGCTGCTGTCGACTATGGCCGTCAACGCTGTCGGTGCAGACAAGCGCTGGAAGGGCGCTTCGACCCAGGGTGCGCCAATGGATTCTGGGATACCCTGCACTTGCGCGCTATAGCTTCCGGAAGGCCAGACGGACTTGAAATTAAAGGCAGCCGAGTTTGCCGTGCTACCAACTTTTTTGTTTAGTAACACGTTGGCAGCGCTGTCTAACAACCGTGCATCATAGCCACTGTTGCCTTCGCCGCTGCCCCAATTGAGCGTCACCACATTGTTGGCACAGACAACAATTGGATTGGTGGGGGGACTTTGCGTGCTGCCGGTACCTGTTCCGGTTCCACCACCAGTTCCACCACCAGTTCCACCACCAGTTCCACCACCAGTTCCACCACCAGTTCCAGTCTCCCCCCCCCATTTATTGCATGCTAGCGCGCTGGCGAATTTTTCAAGGATGGCTGGAGCCACAACGGCGGCGAGAAACTCCGCTGTTTTTCCCGGATCATTCAATAGCGCTTGCATCATCAGCGTGGCGCTTTTGAAGAACGCATCGACCAGAACTTGGTAAAAATGGCTGAAGCGAAGCGTGGCGGGTTTCTGGATCTCAACGGGGAGTAACGGCAGGCTGACTTGGATGAAATTGTCTTTGCCCACCACGCTGATGCTATAAGTGACGTTTATATTGACGGTCAGAACACCTTTTTTAGAGACGCCGCCAAAGCTTGGCGAAACCGTGAAATTTGTGGTGAACGCCGTATTGAATGCGAAATCGGCAAGGCTGGCGCAGGCGTTACTGGCCGCCCCCTTCATATAGCTGACAAAATCCAGCACCATGCTCGCCCCAAATCCATCGATATTCCACTGCGATACTGAAAATCCCGCGGTTGGGCTCCACGTAAACGGTATGGTGGTGGCGGGAATCGATGGCGATCCGGTGTATGCGAGATTGCCTCTGAACTGATAGCCGTTGCCAGCCGGGCTGGGCTCGACGTTTATGTTGGCAGAGGCGAACTCGGTGTTGAAGAACTGGAAGCCGGCCGCCAGGCTGAAACTAGATTGGCCGCTGCTCCGTTGGATGGAAACGGCAGGCCCGTTGCTTGGGTCGTTCTCGCCATGGATTTTAAGAATGGTCAGTTCAGGCGATGGCAGGTCAATAGGCGATGGCAGGGCACCTGTGACACTCACACTTGCGCTATTCACCGCAAACGATACGTCGGCGGCAAAACCCAGGACGCTGATCTGGCATTGATCGAAGTTGATGCCACTCTGATAGCCGTTCCAGGCAGCGGTCGCGTAATACAAGCGCATGAAACCGGAGCCAGGGGCTGGCGAAAAAGTGATGGGCAACAGGTCGCCCCAGTCGAGACCGGGGACCACACGCTTGAGCAAATCCGCCACCTTCAAGCTGTCGCTTACTTGCAGCGTCAGGACTGTCGGCGTCCCCCCGTTGAACAACAGCGTTCCATTGACGACAGGACCAGCAGTGCCGAACTGTACGTCGGTGCGAAAACTCAGTAGCGGCGCAGCATCTGTAACGTAGGTCAAGGATAACGCGAATCCTTGAATGCTGATCTGCGGAAGAATTCCGAAAGGGTTGTTCCAGACGTCGCTGCTAGAGGCCTGCAGGCTGAAACCGCCCTCACCAGTGGGAATGGCAAGGGATGCGCCGTCCAGCGCCAAGCTGGGGAAGCCGTCGGGTAAATGCAGTTGAAGCAAATCTTGCAGCAGATCGTTGACCAGCGCTTTGAAATCAACGCTGGTACCGGGGGCCAGATCAGCAATAAAGCTTGTTCCTGCGCTTGCAATGCTGCCGGAGACCAGAAAGGTCGCGCCGCCTGCGACCAGTTGGCCGCGTAGTGTGGTTGTAGGATTCATTGATGCGCTCGGCTCCAGAAGCAAAATATGAAGGCGGCGCGCCGCCTTCATGGATAAAACATCTCAAGTCGAGTAGGCGACATCCAGCTCGAGGTCGGTAAAGGAGAAAGGCAGGGCGCTAATCGGTTTCCAGCTGGACAACCATTTATTTTTCACCATCGTTCCGAACAGTACGTTAATGTCGAATTTGCCGGTGGTGTCAATGGTTAATTTATCGACGCCGATAAACAGAGAAGTCAAGGAAGCAGGTAGGTCGGCTTCGAAATTGGGAATGGATAGCATATTCTGAGCCCAAGTGAGGAATTCGCCCACGCTCACCACGGTGGTGGGATCAGAACCCGCCTCCAGTTGGTAGTTGAATACTATTTGATCCTTGACCGAGGGCGGCATAGTAGTCTGGACTGGAATGGTGATGGGATTAGTGCTACCGATAACGATATTGCCTTTGAGTGTAGTAGTAGAAGCCATTTTTACTCTCCATTATGAGGAATGAAACAGATGGGTGCTGCGGACATCGCTGGCGGCGCAATCGTGCTGGGAAAAAGTGCCAGATCGGATTATATTTACCAGCGTCGTAATTGTTCTAGGCAGGAAGCGTTGCATCAAACTGACGAGCACGTGCAACTACGCCCGTGATAACAATTGAATCGTCGTTTATTTGAGATCGATTCAATCTTGCCCGACTCCTCAGACGGCTTTGCCTTTCGCAAGCCGGTAGGTCGCGGGCACCATCGCCGCCCTGCCTCTGTTATCCGATGGCGAATAAACGGTCAGGACGAGATACTCTGCCGTTATGGCAGTGAAGGCCGCCCACTTTGGCGAGGCGATCGTCACGTTGTCGGCGCTTGAGACATGATAGCTAACGCCGGAATGTTGATCTTTTACTGCGTATAGAACGCCATTGACTTGCGCCAATGCCGTATGGGGAAACCACTGATCAAACGCAAAAGGATAAGGGATGAGCCACAATGCGGTTTGATTTGTGACTTGAACATTTGCAAAATCGATAGAGCCTACGTCGTTTTCCATATTATTTCTCGCTTTTAAATAGATTTTCAGTGGATTGGCTCGATACCGTGATAATGAAGCGACGCGTCGCCGGTGGTCTTCGTGCCGATAAAAGGAACAAGCACTTTCCTCCCTTTTCGAAGAGTGGAAAACATTAATTCCCTACGAAACTCTGCACAGCCGGAACGGGCTGGCCAGGCCCAGATCAACGATTGTAGCTAAGATGTCTGAACCCGCTATCATTGTGGTTCACGGACCCCTGATGGGTAAGTCGCCAAAAGCATCAGCCTTATGGCCTATGGCCGCGCGCCCGATTTCGTGGTACATATTCGGCATGCATATCTTAATCATCGACGATCACGCACTGTTTCGAGAAGGCCTGGCGCTGCTGCTGCATGGGCTGTTGCCGGATGTCGAGACGACAGAGGCAGGCAGTTGCGAGCAGGCGTTCGAACAGTTAAGGCAGGGAGAGGACGTCGACTTGGTATTACTAGATATAGGCTTGCCAGGCATGAATGGATTCGACGGCTTGAGCCGGATTCGACAGGAATTTCCCGACTTTCCTGTGGTCGTCCTGTCGTCCAATGAGGACCGTGAGAGCGTCATGCGTGCGCTAGACGGCGGCGCCATGGGTTTCGTGCCGAAAAGCGCGTCGTCTGGCGTCTTGGCCGGCGCCTTGCAGCTCATACTCGCGAAAGGAATCTACCTGCCAGCCAGCGTGTTTCTGGCGGAGCGGCACGGCAGCGCTGTGCCCGTTTCTGTCAGCGCGCCTGGTGTCAGCTTCGCGCAGCTCGGCTTGACGCCACGCCAGATAGACGTACTGCACCTGGTGTTGCAAGGAAAATCAAGCAAGCTCATTTGCCGCGACCTCGGCCTCTCGCTCGGCACGGTGAAGACCCATACGTCGGCGGCATTGCGAGCACTTAATGTCACGACGCGCACCCAGGCGGTGATCGCGGCGGCGAAACTGGGTTTAAGTTTTGCGCCGCAGCCGGTGCGCTGAGCATTTGCGCGCACAGCTCCAGGAGGCGTTCGGGTCCGACCGGTTTGCGCACCAGGCGACAGTTTTGTGGCAGCATTTCCTGCCCCGGGGGATGGCCTTCACCTGTAACGATCAGGGCTGGAATCAATTGCTCGCTGTCCGCGCGCAGCGCTGCAATCAATTGCAGGCCGCTGTCGCCCGGCCTTAGCCGCAGATCGGTGACGATCAGGTCTGGTACGCGCAAATGGCTCTCCAGCAGGTGCAGCACCGATTCCGTGGAAGCCCCGGTGACGACATGGCTGCCTGCCATTTGAAATAGCTGTTCAGTCGCTTCGATGGCATTGTGATCGTCGTCAACGATCACAATAAAGGCACCTTGCAGGGCGTCGTGTACGACGTCGGCGACGAGTTGCAAAGCTTTGCGCGACGCAGCGTGCCGGACCAGCGGGAGGGCGATGCCAAAGACCGAGCCGGCACCAGGTGTTGATTGTACGTACAAGGCATGCCCCAGCAGCGCGGCGGAACGATGAACAATGGACAGGCCAAGGCCCAGACCCTTACCGTGGGCATCAGCCGCACTGTCGACTTGATAGAATTCGTCGAAAATGTGCTCCTGGCATTGCTTCGGGATGCCGATACCGGTGTCGTACACCAGCAGGTGGACCATATCCCCCTTGCGTCGGCACCCGACCAACACTTTTCCGCTGCGGGTATAGCGGATAGCATTACTGACGAGGTTGCCTACAATGCGCTCAAGTATGGCCGGATCGGTGCGCACCACGTAGCGACTGCGCGCAATCCGCAAGGCAATCTTCTTTTCAAGTGCGATCGGCTGGTAGTTCAGATCAATGAAACCAAGCAGGCTCGCCATTTCAACCGGTTGCACGTCGACTTTTATGGACTGGGAATCGAGCTTCGAAATGTCGAGTAAGCTAGCGAACAGTGCTTCCATGCCCTGCACAGCAGATTCCACCTTCATGACGATTCGGCTGACGTCCGGATAGCGTATATTTTGACGCAGTATGCCGACCATCAACCCGACAGCATGCATGGGCTGCAGAAGGTCATGGCTGGCCGCCGCCAGGAAGCGGGTCTTCGCAGCACTTGCACGCTCAGCTTCGTCCTTGCGCAAGGCCAGCTCGTCGAGCCTGACCGACAGCTCTGCATTGACAGACGCTAGTTCTCCTGCCTGCGTGCGCACCTGTTCGCCTGCCTGTTCAAGTGCCTGCGTACGCTGCCGCACTTTTTCTTCCAATTGCGCGTGGCTTTCACCCAGCGTTGCCGCCATTCGGTTAAATTCCTGCGCCAGCAGTTCGACCTCGTCGCCAGTTGTCACGGAAATGCGCGCCTGCAAATCACCTGCGCCCATCCTGGCGGCGCCTGTGCGAACCGCCAGGATGGGCTTGGTCATGCGCTGAGCCAGATAGTAGCTGGCGGCGATGGCTACCAACATGGCAAGCAGTATGACCAGCAAAGTCACCCACAGAGAGGTGAGTATGGGCTGCAGCGCTTCCTGCACCGGCAAATGCACGAAGACCCACCAATTTGGCCCTGGCACTGTGGCGGCTGCGGAAAGCACATAGCGCGTGTCAATATCGCGCGTCAACAGGGGCGTTTTTGCCGAACCTAGCGCTGCTGCGACGGCCGAAGACTGCCGCAAGTCCATGTGGCGCAGCACGAGGCTGTTGTCGGGATGGGCGACGAGTTGCCAGTCGCGGTCAACGATGTAGGCATAGCCAGTGCTGCCAACACGGACGCCCGTGATGGTTGCATGAATCTGGCGCAGATCTATCTGTGCCATCAAAGCGCCGCCCCTGCCACGGGCCGCTACTGCAACTTCAACGTAGGGCACCGAGCCATCGCGGAACAAAACGGGGCCGTAAGCCACTTTGTCTCTGTGAGCTTGGGCCAGCAGTGATCTCTCTTGCGGCGACAACGGGGTATCGCCGCAAGAGAGGCTACGGTCAACTTGAATGCGCGAAAGCTCAAGCAACACACAGGCGTGTGCGTCCACGTAGCGCAATTGCGTCAGTGACGGCGTCTTGCGCAGCAAGCGATGGCCCTCATCGCGCACCTCGCCCAGTTTGAGCTGCGCTCCTGGCTGGTCGTAATCGAGCACCCAGTTCATGGAGGCAACGATGGACGAGAGAAATGACTGGATTTGTACCGTGGCAAGGCGCGATTCGGCGACGAGCAGCTCGTCGGTGCGCTGCCGTTGCTGGTATACACTCAAGGCGATTTGCGCCATGCTGGCTAGCAATAAGGTGCCGCAGACCATCGCACTCAGGACACTCAGGTACTTGTGGAACAGCGACTGGCGCAAGTTCATTCCAGTATCCGGTCGGCGCGACGCAAGGTCTGGGCACTCAGTTGATAGTGGCGTGCATGCCTGGCTTTCAGGTTGATCACCAGTTCGAATTGGGTCGGTTGGCTGACCGGGAACTCGCCGGCTCTGCCGTGACGCAGCACGTGCGACACGGCGCGCGCCATGCGGTCGAACGCATCGTCCTGCAAGGCGCTGAATTGCATCAGACCACCATCATCGACAAACACCTGTCCTTCATAAAGTGCCGGTATCGCCAGTGCGTCGATGCCGGCGATCAGTTCCTTGCGCATCAACCAGGTCACCGCCGTTGCAGCAACGATCAGCGCCTGGGGACGTTGGGTAGCGATGCGGTTGAGCAGCGTAGGCATGTGTGCCGCATGCGACACGCTAAAGTCAAGCAGGCTGATGTCTCGCCCGCTGGCGTAGGCACGGGCACGAGCGTTGCACCCCGCATCGGCAATCTCGGCATTGTGGATAAATCCGATGCGCCGCACGGTGGGCACCGCGTCGCGGATGACTTCGACCAGCTTGTCGTCGATACAGCGATAGGTCGTAATACCGGTCAGGTTGCGTCCCGGTCGGGCATAGTTCTCAATGAGGCCACGGCCCAGTGGGTCGTCGTGCGCCCGAAACACAATCGGGACGGCATTCGAGGTACGGGCCGCAACCACCGCGGCAGCAGAATCAAAATCGAAACATAGGATGATATCCGGCTTCCGCCTGTTAAGCATACTGGCGTGCCGCCTCAGCAATTCGATATCGAAGTTAGCATAGTCTTCGCTGTAGCGGACTAGTTGGGCCAAGTTCGGGTCCAGCGCTGCTAATGCATGACGAAACGCATTCGCAACTTTCGGGTCGACTGTGGGCGTGGAGAGGCAGGCAATATAGAACGCAGGATTTGCAGCTGTGGAGAGCCGCGTCAGTCCTAATGTAATACTAGCCAAAAAAGCCCGACGCATGCGAGCGGAAGTGAGTCTATTATCTGTCAACTTGGCCATAGGCCATCCTCATAAAACAAACCGCCACGTGGCTTGAATGCTTGTCAGATTGTCTCTGCTATGTGATATTATTGCAATATTAATTTTTTGCAAAGTCACCTTACGGAGAGAACTGCTATGTTTGGAACATATACCCGCCCCATCGGCGTGATCGTAGTTGCGATCTCTGCTCTACTTTTGACGAATCCAGCCGCCGCTGAACCGGCATTGAAGATGTCGACGCAGTGCACGGCCCTGGTTTTTGATGGCAAGACCGATAATGCCCCTGCAGCTGCCAAATTCAAGCATCAGTACATGCTGCTGATCATATTTAAAAAGGGGAAGGGCAGCCAGTATTTTGGGAATCCGAATATCGGCGAATATGGCTGCATACCAGATGTTGAAGCCAATCAATTTCCGCCGGTGCCGACGAATACATTCATCATCGCGGAAAACTGTCCAAACGATTGCGTATACCCGCGCGATACACGTGCTCCACTCAATGATGGCAAAGATCCGCTGGGTAAGAATCCTTGGGGAATAGTCTCCGCTATTAATTCTGAGAAACGTGATGGAGGGCCCGGCAGATTAATCGAAGTCTGGGAATTGGCGGTGCGCGATAAATGTCATGCGGAAGCGCTATATGCATCCTTTACGTTACCGAATGGCCTGCTTCTGCCGGCACTGGAGAGAGGCCACATGCTGGGTGAAATCGTGGTCGGCTACGACAGGCCCAGCAAGGATCCTGAACTAGCATCGGCAGAGTGTTTTAAGAAGTAATCCGATCACTTTACCCAACTTTACTTTGAAGCCTATGGAGTTGGTTTTTGCGGAATAACTGATCAGCATGGGAACGTGATTCGTGCGGGGAATTTTGATCATGAACCATTTATTGCTCGATAACTATCCGATTGGATTAGGAAGAATGTGCATTCAATTATCAATCCAGATCAGTCTTATCCCACCGCTTTCACATTATAGGTTCGTAAGTCAACTATTTGTTTGCATATAGGAGGAACTTCAAATACTCCTAACAAACTAAGTGCCGTCTGAATTAGTTCAAGTCGTCTCCTGTATTCCAGATCGACTTATTGCAATTTCTTTAGAGCCTCGATGAACTCCCAGGGCCTTGTGGAGCCTGCGCCGTCCGGCACCTGGACTGATACTCGAAGCCACAACCGCTACGAGTGCGTTGCAATTCAACCCGCCATTGTCTAGGAGAGAATAGTCTGGGCTTGAATTACTCCATATCTCGAACTCATCCAGCACGAGCTTGAACTGATCGTCGTCAACGGGAATGATGAGGTCTGTATCCCAATGCAAATCCTTCCAAGTTTCTTCAAGCTGACCGCTAACCGGAGTGAAGACGCTCTTCACTGCCATTAATGTTCCTCCCTCGGGGTAAAGCCCGAATAAAGGCAAGTAGACACGCAAGTCCGCGTCAATTTGCACACCTACACCCACAAAGGTGCGAGCCTTGTGGCAGACCCTGGAAATCGCAACAGTACGTGAGGGAACAAGAAAATTGGGCCTCATCGCGCTACCGAAGGAACGGGAGGCACAGATCGTCACTGGTGGATTTTCGATGGTGCCTCTCTACAGCATGACGCCGCAGTCGATGTACGTCAGCGACCGCAACAGCGCGGCGAGCGGGGATAACATGTTTGTCTACGCAGTTGGGACGGAGGAGGGCGTCAAAGAGGGATTGGAAGACAAAAAACCAGATCGACTTGACCCTGACACGGAAATTTTCGTGTACGTGCCGCTGTATCGTGAAGTTGGATACCTCTCCCGATTGATTGCGCCACTCTTTCAAGGGTCATTCACCACTAACAAAATGGTTCAGACTCCGCAGGGTGCCAAGGTAGACCACCAAGTCCCGGAAGGGTCTGCCGCTGCAGCCATTGATCAAACCGCCGATGCTTTGATTTTCTCCGGCTCTCCGCGTGAAGTCGCCTCGCTTAAAAAGGTGTTGGCGCAGGTGGATACACGACAAGGTGAAGTGATGGTGAAGGGCGTCTTGTATGAAGTGTCAACGACCGACAGAGACGGTTCTGCCCTGTCTCTTGCATTGAATCTGCTTGGCGGAAAATTTAGCCTGTCGCTTGGTGACGGCAAGGCGCTGGATTCGTTCGTGAAATTTAAGAACAACACCATTGATGGCGTGTACTCTGATACGCGGTTCAAGGTTGTGTCAACGCTGTCTATCCGTGTTCGATTTGGTGCAACTGGCTCTTTTAGTGTCGGGGAAGATGTGCCTATTCTTGGTGCCGTAACTTACCCAGGTAACGGACTTGCTCCGGTGCAATCCGTTGAGTACAAGCCAAGCGGCGTTGTTTTTAACGTGACGCCCAAAGTGTTTGAAAAATGCCATCGATGTCAAAGTCACCCAGCAAATATCAAACTTCGTTGCAACGGAAACCGGCGTCAACAACTCACCGACGCTCATAAAACGTGAGGTGAAAACTGATCTGACATTAACGGATGGTGATGTGGTGGTGTTTGGTGGCCTGGCCGAAAACAAGGATTCAGGCGGCAATTCTGGACTATCTTTTTTCCCGGCGTGGGCAAAGTCTAAGTCGGTATCTACAAGCAAGAAAGAAATCCTGCTAGTGCTCCAGTTGCAGAAAATGTGACGCATTACGTGCTATCCGCCGTTTAATACATAAAACTAGCCCAAGGAATTCCTTGGGTAGTTTGATGTTTGCAAATTAAGGCGTAAACCAAATCTCATTTACTGCATCTATGACGGGTTGATCGCAATGATCAACCATGCCTCCGTGAGCTTGAATGACCGCAAGTTTATCGTTTGGATCTAAATGCAAACGTACAAAATTGTAAGCTTCGTCTACGCTCAATTTAGTGTTAACATAAAACATCGAATATTGGAATTTGACCCATGGGCCTAATCTTTTGATCGCCTCTTGAACACTGTTGTAATCCTGACCTGGCGACATAAGATCGTAGGAAATAAATAAATTTTGTGACATAATTCAGCTCCGGTTAAGTAAGAACAATGCATTTCAATCTGCCTGGTAAGCTTTCGATTGTCCTGCGCCAAAATCATATCGGTGTTTTTGAAAATTCGCTAGAAATACTGTGTTTCAATACAGTATTTCTAGCGGATTGCTGTTTTAAATGTTGTATTTTAGTGAGTCCCCCCGTTTTTATTGCCTTGCGGCATGTAATTTTTGATAAAACAGCATTTTTAATACGTTTCTTACGTGCAGCATATATATATGCAAGGTGTGTTTTTTTGCATTTCTGTTACGCATCACGAAAATTATGCTAACCTTGACGCATGACTACCGTACTTTCACCCATAGAATCTGAATTTGCCACTGCTGAAGAAGCCGCGTCTTATGATGCATGGTTTCGTGCCAAGGTGCAAAAATCGATTGACGACCCACGGCCTGGCATTCCCCATGACCAAGTTATGGCTGAGATGCGCAAATTGCTAGAATCTAAGCGCAATGCTGGTTGAATGGCGACCAGAAGCCCGCGAAGCCTTATTTGAGATTCTCGACTACATAGCGGCAAAAAATTTCTCTGCAGCGTTGGAACTCGGTGACGAAATCGAGCACGCAACGTCTTGCCTTCCTGAACATCCGTATTTGTACCGCCGTGGCAGAGTACCGGGCACGCGGGAAATAGTCGTTCATCCTAACTACCTGGTTGTTTATCGCGTATCGCTGGAATCTATCCAGATACTTACCGTTCTGCATACGCGCCAAGAATACCCGTAACGCACAAGCGGCCCAGCTAAGCTGGGCAAAATATCCAGCCTTGTGGACACTGAGGAAGAACCCGTTACGGAATTAGAGACGTGGAGGTATAGGCAGCAGCCTGCCGACTACCTGGATTTTTAGCGGGCATGCCGTGATGTAATGCAGGGGGCATTGATCACAAACAAGTGGCACCATCATGCAAGACACCTAAGCCATCAAATTCTTGTATCATCTGCAATTTACTTGCACTTGATACAACGACATGCAGTTAGAGCTTTTTCCGTTTGACGTTTTATCCGTAGCCGAAAAACAACAAATATTTTCCCGGATAAGGCAGCATTATTGGTTCATTCGGGACTGCAGGAAGACACCAATCCATGACGCAAGGCGACGACGATTTTACAGATTAGTTGAAGCCGAAAAAAAACTCCTGCGATTAGCAGGAGTTTCAAAAAGGGAAATTCTGGATTACTTAGCGTGCTGCCGGTTGAAATGCAAAAGGGGAAAAGATTGTCCACTGAGGGGGAGTCATTGAATTGAGACATTGGGAAGATGTGAGGCAAAGCGAGGAAAGTCAATTGTGGCGCGGCTTTTGGCCGGATTGGCTTAAAATTTGGCTCTGAAACAAAATCATCAAAATTGACGATTTATGTTAAAGGTTTGATACAAAAATGGAAGTTAACGAGCAGCTAACAGAAGTTTCTAACCAATTACTGATAGAAGCAACAAAAAGGCGTTACCGGATGAAACTGGTAACGCCTTTTTTGCTGTCGGGGTCAAAGAATTTGCAAATGGTTTTGCACCGCTAACCAGAACCTGATAATTCGTTGTTAGGATGCACCTAATTTAACGGTTTCTTCTATGACCAATTTGTCGAGGGGGGCATTCTTTTTAGCCGAGCGGTAGAGGATTGAAGCGACGCTTGTTTTTTTGCCTGGCGAGATTGTTACGCCCAACGATTTCGCGGTTTCATCAATCTGCGCAAGTACCGATATAACAAGGTCGAAATCAACAATCATGTCTGGATTTTTTGCAGTTTTTAGCCACTCAATAACCGCTTCTTGAAAAGCAACAGTGCTGATAATTTCGTGATTGTCAGGGCTAAAGTGAAGTTTTCGCATGTTCTCGACATCTAATATGGCGATTCTTTCAATCTCGCCCTCTTGTAGCCCTAGCATTCTTTCAACGGCATACAGGACGGCCTTGTACCCGCGTGCATAAATCCACTCTTCAGTGCGTCTGAATCCAGACATTACATAGTTAGAATCCCCGCCAATTTCATTGACAGCATTCAGATATTTTGAGGAAGGTTCGCGCTCCTCGCGTTCATAGTTAAATTGTGCCGTTCTGCCAACGCCACAAGCTTTTGCAAACGCTTCTTGCGTCATTCCCAATCTTTCCCGCTCTTCCTTCAGTCGCTTCCCAAAATCTTTCATAACAATCCCTGTTGACTTTGTTCTCATTTGAGTTCAATATCTCAAATGGGAACATTTGAAGTTCTTATTAACGTATTCTAACAGGAGAATGTATGCAAAACGAATCATTGAAGACTTGCGAACAGGTACTTTCTGAATTTTCCAACAAAGGTGTCAGTGTTCGTAGTTGGGCAATTGCAAACAATATAGCACCTTCCGTAGTGCATTCCTTATTACGAGGCCGCACTACTGGTCGCATTGGTGCAAGTCACAAAGCAGCAGTATTACTTGGCTTAAAACATGGGGAAATCGTCGAGTAATTTTGTAACTATGAATACAAAGGTTCCCATCATGCTGAATTCAAAAAACTCCGCAAAAGGTAAGTGCGTTTCTCCCCAAACGCGGAAAAATAGTTCCGACCTTTCTAAAAATAGGTCGGAACTATCACAGCATACTCAGAATTTGAGTTCCGATCTTACGCAAGGCCGCATGAATAAAGGGGTTTCGTCAATTCTTGAAGAAAATCAGTTCCAGCCAAAGTCAGAAGAACGGTCGGAACTCGTGGCGCACTCTTTGACAATTGTGGAAGTTGCACAACTGGAAAGTGTGACGGAACGGGCGATTAGAAAGCGCTGCAATAATGGCACCTACCTAAACGCGAAGAAAGAAACACTAAACGGCGGCGAGGGCTGGCTAATCCCCTTATCCAGTCTGTCCAAAACAGCCCAAAAGACCTACATCAAGCATAAGGCGACAAAAATCTTAGACAACGCCACTACATACAATGTGGCTGAGTTGGCCCCTAAATCGGCACTTCCAAACGATGAATACAATCAGCTATGGGAGCGTTACGAACGCAAGGGCAGCAACTTCAAAGAAAAAGCCAGGAACGCTTTATTAGTCGTGCTTGCGTACCTTGAGCTATTGGAAACCGGCGTTAGCATTGGTTTTGCCGAAAAAGCCATCGAATCCAGTCATGGGGCTTCTCGTGCGACATTACGGCGTTACCTTGACTACATCAAAGGTCATCCACGTCAACACTGGGAACCATTGCTATGCCCTGATTACCACGGCGGACGCAAAAGGGCGGAATTTACGCCAGCGGCATACGAGTTCTTATTAGCGTTAAAAATCAAATCTCCTGCCAGTAATTTAAGAGTGCTGATTCGTGCAACGTTAAAAGAGGGCGTAGGTAAGGGCTGGGTATTGCCAAACGAAGACACGATTGCAAAGCGATTGAAGGAAGAACCGGCATGGGTGTTTAACACACGTGAGCAACTAGAACGCAGTTTCCCCACTGCCGAACGTGATTATTCGTCATTGGCACTGCATGAAATGTGGGATTCAGACGGGCGCAAAGCTGACGTGTGGTGTGTCTGGCCAGATGGCACAATCAACCGGCCATTTGTTATTGCGATTCGTGAAGTCAGGACACGGCGGGTTTTGTCCATTCGCGTTTGTCACGCCCCTGATGCTGAGGCGGTACTTGGTGCCTATGGTTCAGCCTTGAGCAGAGCAAATGCCGTTCCAAAGTATTTCAATCTGGACAATGGCCGCGAGTATGCCAATAAGGCATTCACCGGACACCAGCGCACCCGCTACCGCTTCAAATATAACACTGAGGAAGCGCAAGGCATCTTGACTGCAATGGATGTTAAGGTGAAATGGTCAAAGCCCGGCCAGGGGCGCGGCAAATCTATTGAATCATGGTGGAACGTGATTGGCGACAATTGCGACAGAGCGCCCGATTTTATAGGGGCTTATTGCGGCCACAATCCATTAGCGAAGCCCGAAGATTTTGATAAAAACCGCGCCGTTTCCATTGATGTCTACGCGGCCAAGCTGATCGAAGTCATTACCCAGTACGAAAAAGGAGATTTCGGAGGTCATCGCGGCCAAGGCATGAACGGAAAAACGGTATTGCAAGTTTATGAAGAACTTGCCAAGGTTGCGACCGTTCGCCAGCCCACAGTGTCAGAAATTCGCCGTTGCCGCATGGGTGTTAAATCGCTGAAACTGGATAAGAAAGATGCAACGATACGCTTTGCCATTGAGGGTTATTTAGCCCGTCGCTATTGGCATGAAGCCTTATCGAACTTGCCGCCTGCAAAGCGAGAACGGCATTTTAACGTGCATTACGAGTGGGGCAATCCAGAAGCATCGATTTCAGTTTACTGCGGGGATGAGTTCATTTGTGATGCCGCACCTATAGGCAGCATTCCATTCAATGACCATGAGGGGGAATTGGTCAGAAAACACATGACAGACAAAGGGGAATACTTGAAACCACGCGCCAATTTCATCAAAACGATGAAGGCAAAGGCAGGAATTGAGTTGCCACAGCTAGAAAATGGCGCATCACTGAGCCTGCCGCCGATTGCTTCCGGCGCTGATACCGTCATTGCACCGTCCACCAAAGTGCAGACCGTCGAGGAGTTGCCGCCTGCATTACAACCAGTGGCAGGCAACAAAAACCAACTTGTCAGCACCAAAACAGGTCAGATTTATCAACGTAAAGACCTAGAGAAAATCGACAAAATGGCAGAGGAGCAGAAAGAAACCGAGGCAAGAAATGCGAGGCTGGAAGAATTGAGGAAGAGGAAGCTGGAGAAGGATTTAGCCCACCTCAAGGCAGGCTAAACACCAAAAACCAAACTGCGTAACGGGGCGCATCCCTTTACGCAGCATTATTTAACGCTAGGAGCCATATGTTAAGCGAATTGAGAAAAGCTGTAAACAACGGATTTAACGGTCACACAACTGACCATCACGCCAGACAGCACATGCTGAACTGGATAGATGAAAAATACGGGCAATTGGAAGAGGCAGAAGCCGAAACCTTGCTCAAGCAGGAATTTGACCACTGGGAATCGTTAAAAAATCGGCTGGCAGATGAAATATCAAGGGGGTTTTCTGTTACGCGCATTGCCAATGAAACAGGCTTAGAGGTTGAGCATATCAGCGCATGGGCGAAGGATTTCACGCATTTTAGGATGGCACGAAGGATAGGGGATGATTGTCAGGCAAACCTGATCGAAACGGCATTGGCACAACGTTTTCTGGAAATTGACCAGGAGCGCACCACGCAACGACGCAGGGAGCCTGGCCGCATTGAAACCAGCGTCATTCGTGAAGTAACGGCGGCCATCAGCCGAGCGCGTGAATTTTCCGTCATTGTCGATATCTCTGCGCCTTCCGGCAGCGGCAAAAGTGAAGGCGTTGAAGAATACCTTGCCAGAATACGCAAGGCAGAAGGCTTTGAATGCCCGGTCTGGAAAGTGACGCTGAAACCGTCCCACAGCACCACCAAAGCACTGCTTGAATTGATTTCGCGTGAGTGTATAGGCTCAGTCCACGAAAACCGTAGCGAAAGCCGCGTTTTTGACGACATCATGAGCGCAACACAGGGGCGGGGAGGGGTGCTAGTTATTGATGAGGCACAGCAAATGGCAGATGCCAAGAACGCCAATGGCATAGCCATGATTAATACACTACGCAGCTTTGTGGATGCCAAGGCTTTTGGCGTTGCCCTGATCGGCAACAATGAAATTTACAGGCGGCTGAACAAAGAGAATGCTTTCCAGATTCTTGGACGTATGAGTCCTTGGCGGGTAGAAATCAAAGGTGCCAGTGAGGATGATATTGATGACCTGATTCGCGCATGGGGCGTTTCCGGCAAAAAAGAGAGGGAGATTTGCCATAAACTCGTCAGGGGAGGCGGCGGCCTGCATAAACTGATTGGCACATTTAAAGCATCCCTAGGCTCATTTGATGAAATCAGCGCGGACACCTTAGCTGCCCTATCAAAAGGATAAGCCATGCCAGCCAGAAATAGTCGTATCAAGTTAATTCATATAGACGCTGATTGCCAGTAGAAGGAGTTGAAATTATGAAACCTGCAAGCCAATGTGAAATGTTATTCAATGACGTGCGTGACCTCGGTTCTGGTGTGGCTGCTATTGGGCAGTTACTTAGATTTAGCCATGAAGAAGCTTACCCTGATGTGCTGGATGGAATCGGCGCGGCCTTGCATCATCTAGGGCGCAGCATGTGCGAAATCAACGCCAAATTTCTTGATGGCACGTATCAACATATACGCGCAATGGAAGAAGGGCGCGAACAGGGAGCAATGGCGCACTCAACGCCACCCAACGATGAAGCGACCATCGCAGAACTGAGGCATTTGCTAGACGCTGTAAGCAATGCGACTGATATAAATCAAACCCGACCAACACGGACAGCGCTCAGACTGGTCTCAGTGCAGAAGCCATAGCCAATTAACGACACGCACTAAAAAACCGCTGGCAACAGCGGTCTTTGCTTTCCTGTTGGAATAAGCACTGGACAGAAAAATTGCTTAAATGTGCCACAAGGCGTTTTTATTCCCTACTGGTAACTTTCTATGTCTGGAAGGTTTCGGTAGTTTTTAACGAGGGTTTAACGCCCCTGCTGTTGATGTTCTTATTGAGGTAAGCAAACGAATGTCGGGGTAGTGTGTAGCAACGGCTGGCTAATGTTTACTTTCCCTAACCATTACGTCCCAGACGATGCCGTTTATGCGTGCTACACAGCATTCAATTTTACTACTATTTACTTTAGATTCGAGATATCTTAGAGATTGTGTTCAGCAAAAGCGACAATGCGAAATAGATTCAATACTGACAACTCGCTTAGGTAAACAATACGATACAATTTGAAATTCCCGCTACGCTACCAACGGAGATTATACGTATGGATGAAAAGTTATTGGCTGTGCTGATTGGCATCCTCTCCGGTATCGCAGGTTACTTTATGACAACATTTTGGATGGGGCCAATACTTCAATACCGTGAACTTCGCATAAAAGTCTTTGCTGATTTCATTTTTTATGCTCAGGTTGTGAACGCGGACGGCTTAAATGATGAGATGAAGGAGCTCTTCCGTAAACGTATTCTAACAAATCGACGCCATTCGGCAGACCTTTCCGCTTGCCTGACAGAGTTGCCTTCTTGGTATATCTGGTGGCTACATATGAAAGGCCAAAACCCAGAAATAGCGGCAACAAACCTGATAGGCTATTCAAACACCACTGAGTATGAGGAAGCCGCAAAGAGAGTGTATAAGATCAATAAAGCTCTCGGGTTCAAGGGTGAAGATGAATGAAAGTAGTGAAATCAAATGGCACCTAAGCCAAGCATTTCATTTGTAATTAATGTGATCAAGACCAATTTCTAACACGAGTCGTTATAACTTAGGCTTAGGGAGCGCCGTATGCTTACATGGTTCACCTTCGCAATCGCCTGTCTCGCACTTTGCGTATCAGCCATAACAGCATGGCTGACATTTTTTCACAAGGGACGTCTTGTAATGACTCAGCCCACCACAGTGTACTTTGGCCCAGACGGGCCAAGTTTCGATGGACGGAACAAGGTTTATTTACGTACATTGCTCTACAGCACTGCCAAGCGAGGCTATGCCCTGGAGAGCCTCTACCTCTCTCTTCAGCGCAATGGGACCAAGCAGAACTTCAACGTTTGGGTTTGTGGCGAAAAAGGCGCCCTTGACAGAGGTAGTGGCCTCTTCGTCCCACAAGAAGGTGTTACGCTTGCCCATCATTTTTTGCTGCCGGACGATGGAGCGATTTTTTCCTTTCTTGCTGGAGCTTACACTCTTTCCGTCTATGCAAAGGGGGGCGGAGAGCACAAGCCAACCGAATTGATGACCATTCGCCTATCTTTAAGTGAGTCAACAGCGAAGGAGCTCTTAGCCCCAAATACCGGACTGTACTTTGACTGGAGCCATGATCAGCAGACCTATCATCCCCATGTTCGGACTATGGCCCGAAAAGAAGCCAACCTCAAGAATCTTCTTCAATTCATCGAGCAGGAAAATACAGCGGACTAACCTTCCATCATTCGAATGATCACCTGAACTCGAAATGGCTTCAAATGAGAGGCCACTACACCAAAATCCCTCCTGAACTACTTCCAGTTATGCCCCTGAGTGCCATCAGGGACAATTCTCTCATCGACTGTCTACCAGTACTGAAAGAGAGAATTATGACTTGCAATCGACATGAAACAAGGGCGCTGCTTATCAACGTGATAGGCGCAGACGCTGCATCCAAACTGATGCAGGCAAAAAACTTGGCCGGATGTACGTTTGAAATCCCGAAAGCCAGCAAAGGCCGAGGTGAAAAGACAAGCGCCCTTTTCAGTCAGGCCATCGGCAGTGAAGCCACAGATAAGTTGATTTCCCATTTTGGTGGTGAACGAATCTATATCCCGCGAGACCAGGAACATAGAAGAATGCTGCGTAATCGCCGCATTGTAGAAGCCTATAACCAAGGCCAGTCAGTCAATGAAATTGCCAACGACTTTGATATGTCAGATCGTTGGGTTTGGGAGGTCTTGAAGACAACCGACATGAGCGCAGCCCATTAAACAAAAACCATTCAATCTAGGAATTGACATGATACAAACTGATATGAACGACTCGCTTGCAGCAGTTGAAATCGTTAAAAACTCACTTGCCGCCCTGCGTGAACAGCGCGAAGCCATCATTGCAGAAGAAAGGGCGTTGACTCAAAAGAAAAAAGAACTGAAAGCGCAGCCAGTGCCAATTTCTGATGTAAAACAGGCGCTGATGGACTATGTAGATGCGAGAGCGTCATTATTCTTACAGGATGGCCAATGGGTACGCAACTTGCGTCAGTTCCTCTACCCAAATCGTGACCCCTATACCATTCAAAAATCCCCGGCAGCGTTGAATTACGACGAAGCTGCTGATTTAAGTGCAGGGGATACTTTGCGAAAGGTGTTCCCTATGTCGCATCCAAAGCTGGTCATTCCAGACGTGGGATTATTTGAAACGACAGATATACCCTTGCTATTTTTCTTTGGTGATCTTATCAAGGCCAAAATTGGCGCGTATTTTGATGCAATGCAGATAAGCCATGAAGACAAAGATTTAAACAAGATAGGCACGCCAATTGCCGAGCGAACATTAGAAATTGAGCGCATTGACACGCGCCTTAGTGACCTTGTTAGTCAGCGTAGCGCTATTGATAGTCAAATTAGCTCACTCAGTGTTTAACGGGGACACACAATGACTCATTTAACCATGTGCGCATCGGCACTGACACAACCGCTTACCCTTAGCAAAGAATTTCGTATTCTGCCTGCTGGCCGCTTTAAAGCTGTCGATGGCAGACCTGGACAGGATCAATACTGGAACTTGAGCGAAACCACAGGCCAGCGCCTTGCGGCAGAAGCTGCCAGCCGTAATCAGGACTACTTGATTGATTACGAACATCAGAGCCTGTCCGGCCAGCAATCGCCAGCAGCAGGGTGGTTTAACACCCTTGTATGGAAACCGGATGGCTTGTACGTCCAAGCAGCAGAATGGACAGCAGCAGCAAAAGCCATGATCGTGACGAACGAGTATCGTTTTATTTCACCGGTATTTACCTATTCAAAAGATACCTATGAAGTGCAATCCCTTGTCAGTATTGCACTAACCAATACACCTGCGTTACCACAACTAACTGACCTCAGTAGCGTAGCGTTGACACAAGAAAACCTGTTGCAGGTTGCAGCTTTAACGGATAAAGATATTCTGAACTTGGCACGAATGACTGGGAAAACGGTCCCTGAATTCACAGCGGCACTCAGCAATGGAACTCTTAATCCGCCTAAAGGCGAAGATAAGAAACCAAAAATCAAGACCGAAATGCAAGGAAGAAGCCTTGAAGTGTTCCAACAGAATTTCCCTGAAATGTTCAGTTAAGGCTATAGGATAGAGTGCCATCGAGTGCCAGTAAGAACAGAGCGCCACGAGCACCACGGATAGTTAGAAGAAAAGGCCGCAATTTTCGCGGCCTTTGTTTTATATCGAATCAATAGCGGAAATATCAAATCAATTCCGGATGAGTGTCAAACCAATTTCGGCCCGTCAGTAAACTTTGACAAGTTTCACAAAACACCCCATTCTTGCATTAGCACCCATTTGACATAATATAAATTATGCGAAATTATGTTCATTATTTTTCTGCTCGTTTGGCAGCAACAAATGCTGAAGTCTTTGGTATATCGGCCGATACTCTCCCTTGCAAAACGGACATTGTTTTTTACGACCACAGGTCAAACGGCAGCAAGCTAAGTAATCCAGAATTTCCCTTTTTGAAACGCCTGCTAACAACAGGCGTTTTTTTTGCGCCTCAATTAATCGATAAAATCTCCTGCGTTTGGCATCATGAATTGCCGTCTTCCGGCAGTTTCGAATGAACCAATAATGGCGAGAAATTATTTCGTAAATATGTTGTTTTTCGGATACGGTCAACGATTCAAACGGAAAAAGCTCTAACTGCATGTCGTTGTATCAGGAGCAAGTAAATTGCAGATGATACAAGAATTTGATGGTCTAGGTGGCTTGCATGATGGTGCCACTTGTTTGTGATCAATGCCCCCTGCATTAGATCACGGCATGCCCGCTAAAAATCCAGGTAGTCGGCAGGCTGCTGCCTATACCTCCACGTCTCCGATTCTGTAACGGGCTTTTCCTTAGTGTCCAACAGGCTGGATATTTTGCCAGGCTGCACCTGGCCGCTTTTGCGCTACGGGTAGGACTGGCGTGTATGGATGACGGCAAGAATATCTATGGCATCGGAAGTAACACGGTAGACCACGACATAATTCGGGCTAACAACCAGTTCTCTGGTGCCACGAACTGAGCCGGTTCTGTACAAATATGGGTGATCTGGAATTTGAGAGGCAGCAAACTCAATGTCATCTTTGAGCCGTTGCGCTGCTATTAAACTATGGTCAGAGATATAGTCAACGATCGCTATGAGATCGTCTTCAGCTTGGATTGACCAATGAAGATTCAGCATGTTTTTTTTGTTTTGCGTCAATGATGGCTTGTGCTCTTGCCATCACTTGGTCATGGGGAGTTCCTGGCCGGGTATCGGCCATGGATTTTTCAATTTTGGCACGTTTCCAAGCTTCGTAAGCCTGAGCCTCTTCGGCTGTGGCGAACTCAGAAACAATAGGAGAAAGTTCGGTAGTCATGTATCAAGATTAGCATATTTTTCGTTACTAGTAACGAAATGAGAATTGTCCCAATTAAATTGCGCCTCAATCAATTTCGTCAGTATTGGGTTGGACGCTTACGATTAATTTCCGGGGAGATTATCTTTCTCTTCTGGTTTATCCATTTTCAACTCCATATCATTTCCCACCAAATCACTTAACTCCGAATCAATCACGTTGATTTTGCCATTTTCTTTTGAATTTTTCCAACCTCCTTTATTTTTCAGTAAAAACTTATTTTCCAGTAAAAATTTATGCGCTTCAGGAGATGATTTTTCTAGTTCGTTATTATATTCGGAAATATTCGGCTTCGAGTATGGGTAGTCCTCCCACTTGCCATGCTTATCTGTGTTCCATAAAGAGCACATGCTGCCATCACCATAAATTTCTACTTTAGACTTGCCATTGTTAAAAAAACACTTGTGACTCCAAGAATCCGGAACAGTCGGATTAGGAATTAAGGTTCTTTTCCCATAATTAGAAGATTTCGAGACAATCTTTGTACCAGGGTCAATAATATTTTGCCTTTGGCCCCATTTGTTTATGTAGTGTGCATTACATAAAAAAATCGCCTCATTCTCTAGCTCACGTGCTCCGATAACATCAACGGAATAATAAACATTACAGTCCTCGTAGCCTTCCT
This sequence comes from Undibacterium sp. Di26W, assembly GCF_049340265.1. Classification (NCBI taxonomy): domain Bacteria; kingdom Pseudomonadati; phylum Pseudomonadota; class Betaproteobacteria; order Burkholderiales; family Oxalobacteraceae; genus Undibacterium; species Undibacterium sp. Di26W. Next base: position 164,303 of record NZ_JBMPOR010000001.1, on the reverse strand, counting down.
CCGGATTAAAAAGAGCATTTTCAACCAGTTTTTCAACTGTACCGTAGTGATTTAAATTTGCTTCTGTTGTAATAGGATATAAATTTTCAGGCACCCCGAATCCTCCCAAATCATGACTGAGAAGATGTCCCCTAACACGGTTGGGCATTAAAATACCTTTTAACTTGTCTTCGCTGTCTGTAGCTGCTCCTCTGATCGGGTCCTTTAAATTTAGTCTCGCTTCCATACGTTTCGCGAGATCAATCGGCTTACCCTCAGGACCTTGGAATGGCGCTGTCTGATGTGTAATGTAGGTGCCTGGGCGTTCCCCTTTGGTACTTGGTTTAGTGAGGACATCACCGCTCGATTCGCCCCCCTCTTTTAACGGGATCCCTGTTCCGCTTATTTGATCTTTCTCCGGCGCGACGTTATCTTGCGGAGGCGGCTCGTCTTTCGCCATCATGCGCTGCACGGGGCGAAATTCGCCTTGCACGGAGTCATTCTCTTCCATCGCTTCTCGATTGACGGAAGCTCTTGGATTGGCGCTGAAGCGGGCCGCGTTAAGCGTTCGTGGGCTGGCATCTGCCAGGGCTTGATAAGCACGCATTTGCGAGCCAACCGAGCTAGTATCAGCGAGCGCTTGCAGCTGTTTCAAGGCGGCCATTTCGGGCCGTTTGTCTGAGAATTGCAAGGTGTTCTTGCCGTTTTTTTGTGTGTCGCTCTGGGACTTGATCTGCTGGTCGACATGGGTCCGCATAGGGGCTCCGTTGCAATGGATGACGCCTTTTGCGCCATATCAAGTAAGACATTCTTCGAGTGTCATCTATATAAACGTTACGAGTAACTTTAAATAAGACAAGAAACGAAACGATACGGGATATCTTTCATATATGTCAAGTATTCTGAATCTATAGCTGACAAGTGGCGTTCTTCTGTGATGGCCCGTTGTGCGTAAATCTACGACCAGATCGCGAGGGCAATTAACCGAGAGCCAACCCAACAGAAATTGCTGCACATACATTAAGTTGACATAGGCAAGTGTAATTGTCACATTTTCTGCAACTGAAGCACTAACAGGATTTCCTTCTTACTTGTGGAAACTGACTTGGATTTCGCCCATGTCGGGAAAAACGATAAACCGGAATTTCCGCCAGAATCCTTGTTTTCAGCCAGGCCACCGAAGACAACCACGTCCCCATCTGTCAATGTCAGGTCAGTTTTCACCTCCCGTTTAATCAAAGTCGGTGAATTGTTGACACCGGTTTCAGTCGCAACGAAATTTGATATTTGCTGGGTAACTTTGACATCGATAGTGTTTTCAAACACTTTGGGCGTGACATTGAAAATGACACCACTAGGCTTGTATTCAACGGATTGCACCGGAGCCAGTCCATTACCTGGGTAAGTCACAGCGCCAAGGATAGGCACATCTTCCCCAACGCTAAACGAACCGGTTGCACCAGATCGAACACGGATAGACGGCGTTGAAACAACCTTGAATCGCGTATCAGACGCCAGTGCCGAGTACACGCCGTCAATGGTGTTGTTCTTGAATTTCACGAACGAATCCAGTGCCTTGCCGTCACCAAGCGACAGGCTGAATTTTCCGCCAAGCAAATTCAATGCAAGAGACAGGGCAGAACCGTCTCTGTCGGTCGTTGACACTTCATACAAGACGCCCTTCACCATCACTTCACCTTGTCGTGTATCAACCTGCGCCAACACCTTTTTAAGCGAAGCGACTTCACGAGGAGAGCCGGAGAAAATCAAAGCATCGGCGGTTTGATCAATGGCGGCAGCGGCCGAACCTTCCGGGACTTGGTGGTCTACCTTGGCACCCTGCGGAGCCTGAACCGTTTTGTTAGTGGTGAACGACCCTTGAAACAATGGCGCAATCAGCCGGGACAGGTATCCAACTTCACGATACAGCGGCACATACACGAAAATTTCCTTGTCTGGGTCAAGCCGATCTAGTTTTTTGTCTTCCAATTTTTTCTTGAACACGTATTGGACGCCTGCACGATCTTGGACGGAGAAACCAAGCGACTCTAAAAAGTTGATCAAAAACGGTTTCAAGTCGCCCTTCTCTGACTCATACCGAAACGACACAGAGCGGACATCTGTCAATACTTCAGGGTCCAGCACATACGGTGTTTTCAGCGCTTCACCGAAAATCAGGTTGACGACCTGGGCGACGTTCACGAACTGGAAATTGAAACTGGCCGCTTGCGCAGCTTTTGACGACGGCAACGCTCCTGCAGGCGTCAGCAGCTTTTCAGCATGAGCAAGCTGGCCAGCGCACAGCAGAAGCAGAGGAATAAATTTTTTCATCATTTGATGTCCGGTAGTTTTGGCCCATCTTTCATACGTTCGCTGATGGTGCCTGTCCAGACACTCACCGTCGAACCGTCAATGGTGCCGGTGGCCAGCATGCCGTCACCAGTAATCAGTGACGGCGATACAAGGCGGACACGCCCGGTATTGTCGGACAGCACACGCCAATACCTATCGTTAGCACTAAAGCGCCCTACTACGCGCCACGTCTCGCTTACAGCGGGTCTTTCCGTTTTGTCTGGCAACCCATCAACTAACTGTTTTGGCTTGCCTGCGGGCGAATTTGGGGCCTTGGCGGGCGTTTTTGCAGCGACAGTGGGCGGCGGCGTAGGATTGAAGTATTTCCAATTGTTGCGTGCTGCGAAAAAACCGCCGATGATGGCCACGCCTGCAATAATCCAGATCCGCTTATTACTCAGGGTATTTTGCCGCTTATCAGAGTTGACTAATTTCCCCTCTACACCACCCTTGAAGCTGCTGTACAGCGGGAATATCTCTTTTTTAAAGATGTTGAATTCGGCTATAAATCGGTCGATACTCTCCTTTGCAGAATGGACAAACTTTGGTCCCACCGCAGGTCAACCGGCAGCAAGCTAAGTAATCCAAAATCTCACGCTTTGAAACGCCTACTAACAACAGGTGTTTTTTTTGACCTCAACAAGTCGGTAATATTTCCTGCGACGTGCATCATGAATTGCAGCCTTCCGGGCGTTCTGGATGTGCCAATAATGATTGGCTGCTGTCGTTGAGCACTGAGCGATATACGTAGTAATTACAGCCAAGTCTTACAGGGCTTCATCAAGCCAAATTACTGGAAGCATTCTTTTCCGCTGCCTTGATGATTTCCTGCATACGCTGTCTTACTTCATCTGTGCTGTAGCGCCTAGGGTTGGTGCTATCCAGTGATTTTTGTACTTTGGCGCGAAACCAAGCATCGTGCGCCTGAGCCTCTTCGGCTGTGGCGAACTCAGAAACAATAGGAGAAAGTTCGGTAGTCATGTGTGAAGGCTAGCATATTTTTCGTTACTGGCAACGAAAATGGCAGCTAAGAAATTTTCGCAATCATTTTTACTCAGTATGTCGAACGAGCACTAGACTTGTGCCAGCACTTCGATTTACCTCGCTTCGAAGATCAAATGAAATTAACGCTGCCATGTTGATCCCTGATTATTTGTACATTTATCTACAGCATCGGTATAAATTGCAAAAAACTTTATATAATCTTACATCTTTGCCACCTGTATCCAGCTACGCTGCCTCTTACCAGTGTGGCTGTGGGCTTGCGCTCGACAGGCGGTAGTAATGTAAGGTGCTGATTTGCTCATTTCACGCCTGCGTAATTAAATATGGCCACACTGCGCAGTAGGATTCAACGAATTAAACCAGAATACAGATGAGATTATTTTCAAACATGAAACGCTGCGTGGTTCTTGGCTTGGCAACGCTGTTAAGTGCTTGCTCGACATTTCACCCCTGGCAAAATGAAGTCGCCAAGACGACCCCAAGCAATTTTGCACTGGAAAGCAAGCCGATAAAACCCCAATCCATCGTGGTTGCTGTCACCATGTCAGGCGGTGGCGCACGGGCGGCGGCGTTTGGTTTGGGTGTGCTGCGTGAACTGAAAGATACCCAATTCACCTGGGAAGGTCAGTCGACGACGATACTCGACAAGCTGGGCATGATCAGCGGTGTCTCTGGCGGCAGTATTCTGGCGGCGTATTACGCTGCCTTTGGTGACGACACGTTCACTCGTTTTGAATCCGAGTTTTTGTTGTCCAATTTTGAAGATAGCTTGATACAAACCACGTTTTCGCCCAAACAAATGTATAGGCTACGCTCCCCCTGGTATGGTCGCAGCCAGGTGTTAAGCGAACAACTGAACAGACTCTATCGCGGTATGACTTTCGGCGATTTACAAAAAAACCCGCGTGCGCCCGAACTCGTTGTCACGGCCACTGATCTGACCACGGGTGCGCCGTTTGAATTCACGGCAGAACAGTTCGCCCTGATCTGTTCTGACCTGGACAGTGTTCCCCTGTCTTTTGCAGCGGCTGCATCATCGGCAGTACCTATTGTCCTGACACCGCTGACACTGCGCAATTACGCGCAAGATTGCCCTAAGCGTCCAGATGCCACCAGGGTCAGTAAAGGCAATTTGGGTGCAGACAATTATAGGTCACACATTATCAAAGCCACTGAAGACAGTTATAAAAATGCTGCCGAACGCCCTTTTCTACATCTGGTAGATGGTGGATTGACCGACAATCTGGGTGTCAGGATGCTACTGGACAGGGCCATTGCCGACGGATCGGTGCAGGCTAATTTTCGCGATGCGCCACCAGGATCAATACGGCGTGTGGTGTTAATTTCGATAAATTCAGAACGTGATCTGGCAGAAAGAATCGATCAGAATGACAAGGTACCGACCACAGGGCAAGTCGCAGATGCGCTCTTGTTTGGCGTAGGCTCACGCGATTCCCAGGTCACACTGGCCATGCTCAACGATGATGTCACGCGCTGGAACCGTGAAATCATCGAACATCGCGGCAAAAAAGACAGCCCCTTTGCCGCCGATGCAGAAATGCACGTCATCAGTGTCAGCCTGCGAGACATCAAAGACAGCCGCCAACGTCGTGCGTTGTTGCAGGTGCCAACCGCCTTTACGATCGCGCCCAGCTATGTTGAACAATTGCAGTCGGCGGGCCGTGAAGTACTGCGCCAATCCCCGGAGTTTCAGCGCATGCTGGAAAGTCTCAAGAAGGCATCACCTCCTCAGCAGCAAGAATCAAAGCTCCAGTCCTTCAAACAACAAATGGTGGAGTAATACAAGCTGCACTTGTAAAACCTGTGCAGTGGTATAGCTGTGCTTGTAAAGTTTATGCATCGCCCTGCTCCATTCAGCTTCACGTCATGGCAATTTCCTGCTGAACCGCTGTTCAATGACGCGGTTTCCCCATTGCACGCCCTCTTCTTCATCGGTCAGTTGAAAACCGAAGGATTCATATAAATGGCGTGCGACATCCAGGCCCTTGAATGTCCAGAGATAGGTTTCGTTAAAGCGTTCGTCGGCGTATTTTATCGCTTGCGTCATGAGTTGACGTCCAATACCTGAACCGCGCAATGAATCATCGACGATGAACCATCGCAAATGCGCGATGCCTGTTTCATCATCGCCATCGATTGCAATAGAAGCCAGTGAGCGTCCATTGCCTGAATAGGTCCACAAAGCCTTGCCATTTGCCGGCAAGCTGCCTGTGAAACTGGCCAGTTCTGTTGCCACCTTTTGCTCGAAGAATGCACCAAAACCCCAATGCTTTGAATAAAACCTGGCATGCAAGCCTGCGATGTCGCCAATGCAGCCAGGCTGGTAAGCTTCAAGGATAGACCTGCCCGCAGGATTGTCAGTACCTGTGCTGACTTGCTGGTTTTGCGCAAGCGCATCAACATACAAGGCAAGTGAGCGCACCAGGGCTTGCTGGTCGGCTGGAATGATGCGGCTCAGCGCACCAGACACTTGATTGCTTGCGTATCGGTCGATTTTTTTTCGTATCTTTTGTCCGGCGCTCGTCAAATACAGGTTAGACGAGCGGGCATCTTCACTGGCTGCTTTGCGTTCGACCAGTCCACTGGACTCCAGCTTGCTCACTTGCCGGCTGGTGTTCGATTTATCCAATAGCAGGATGTTGCCTAAAGCCTTGGCATTCATACCTGGCCTGGCGCCGATTTCGAGAATGGCATGCACAGCCGAAGGAGCAAGGCCGCTGTCGGCCAGGGTCGGCCGCATAAAGCCGAGTTCACGCACAAGCCTTCGGGAAAACTCGCGCAACTCCAGAATGGTGGTTTCCCGTGGTTCAGTTAAAGGATTGACAAGGTTCATGGGCAATCTCATATTTTTGCATGTTAGTTGCTAGTTGGTAGTTGCGCCCCGCAAGCAATTATTGATCAATATAGTTGCGAAACACAACTTGTGCAAGCGACTATTTCTACCTGTCCCCTCGAAAAGGTAAAAGTTTTCATGAGTGCTTGAATTTTCGGGTTAATTATTGCAACGCCCAACCAAAGCTAATTTTCGGTCTGCATAAATGATGTTGAAAAATCCATTGCCGCTTCAAATTGCACGAAAAACATACACTCCTTAAACGCCACTAAATTTATATTTGCCCATACTATGGCCGCCGCGGCGTGACCATGGTAACGTTACCATTCACCCAAATGATGGCCTGGTCGCTCTGTTATCTTGTTTGTCATCGCCAAATGACAACGTTACCATGTCAACTTGCCATCGCTTTGTTGTGCAGCTCATGTCGAGCACTCAGAAAATCAAAAATCAAAGGAGCGTTTGTGACCAATCTTTTAAAAATAGCGGCTGCGGTAGCCGTGATCGGCAGCGTGGCCAACCCCGCATCGGCCCAGTACACGGCGACCGTGAACGCCAAGACGCAGTACCAGACCTTCGAGGGATTCGGCACTACCCTGTCGTGGTGGGCGAATGGGGTTGGCAGTTGGAGCGATCCGACCCGCTCGGCACTGGTCGACGCCCTGTTCGCGCCGCCGCCGACCGGCCTCGGGCTCACCTACGCCCGCTACAACATCGGCGGCGGCGACTGTCCTTGCCACAACACGATCCTCTATCCGCACGCGGTGCCCGGCTACCAGTTGCAGCTCAACGGCGCGTTCGACTGGAACGCCGACGCCAACCAGCGCTGGGTCGCGCAACGGGCGTACGCCAACGGCGCTGTGTTCCTGGAGGCGCAATCGAATTCGCCGCCGTGGTGGATGACCGTCAGCGGCAGTTCGACCGGCAGTGCCGACGCGACCTCGAGCAATATGTCAGACGCCTACACCGGCACCGGGGCCAACAGCTTCCCACGTTATCTCGCCACCGTGGTCGGCCACTTCGCCAGCAGCTACGGCCTCACCTTCCGCCATATTGAAGCGACCAACGAGCCCGACACCTCGTGGTGGAAATTCGGTAGCACCAAGCAGGAAGGCGCCGCCGTCACGCCAGCGCAACAGGGCGTGATCGTGCAAAGCCTGGCGTCGCTACTGCCATCGTTCAGCCCGCTGACGACGGTTGCCTCAATGGACAGCTACAACATCGACAACGGGGTGAGCATTTTCGCCGGCTACTCGGCGGAGACCAAGGCGGCGATGACTGAAATTAACACTCACAGCTACGCGGGCAGCAAGCGCAGCCAATTGGCGAGCGCGGCGGCGGCGGCCGGCAAGCGCCTGGTGATGTCCGAGTGGGGCAGCGCGGAGACGACCGGCAAGTCGCTGTCGCAGCAACTGACCAAAGATATCCGCGAGCTCAAACCTTTGGCCTGGGCGATCTGGCAGCCGGACTGGCCTACCCTGATGACGATCGACTACACCAGCCACAGCTATACGATCAACAAGAACTACTACATCTACGCGAACTACACCCGCTACATCAAGCCGGGCGCGGTGTTCATCGACATCAACGACGGCAATTCGCTGGCTGCGTACGACGGCAACGCCAATACGTTGACGATCGTCACCACCAACTGGACCGCCAACACCGTGCCGGTCACCTACGCGCTGAGCAATTTCACCAGCCTCGGTGCCAGCGCCCAGGGCTATCGGACCAGTTCGACGCAGAACGTGGCCAATATCGGCAGCGTGGCCGTCTCCGGCGGCAGCATGGTGGCGTCGTTACCGCCCAATTCGGTGACCACTTGGGTGGTCACCGGGGCCAACTACACGCCGCCGGCGACGTCGACCAACGATTCGTCCTTCACCTATTCGACCAGCAATTGCGGCGCGACCTGGTGCTCGGGCAACCAAACCGGTGCGTACAGCGGACAGAACCACTGGAGTTCGCTGGTCGGCAGTACTTATTCGCTGACCTTCACGGGCACCCAGGCGCGCGTGTACGGTTCACGCGCGAGCAACCAGGGCATCGCCGCCTTCTCGGTCGACAACGGAGCCGAGACCGACGTCGATCTGTACGCGGCGACCCGGACCGACAACACACTCACCTATGCAACGCCGACCTTGCCGCCCGGCACTCACACGATCAAGGTGCGAGTGACCGGCTTGAAGAACTCGCACGCCACCAGCGTCATCGTGCAGGCGGACCGGATCGACGTCGTCAACTAGTCCGGCTGGTGCCCATGGATGGGCGACCCGGTCGGCGTCAGGTAACCGCACTGCAGACTAAACACCCACCTGCTAAAGCCGGTGGGTGTTGGGTTGCGGACTGACAGTCCGGATACGCATCGCCTGAACAACGCACCTGGTTGGGCTCTATTTTGAAGTGATTGTTCGGATTCGGCTCAAAGTGATGCTCCCAATATTGCTTAATCATCTCTTCTGTCATCTGGCTTAAATAAGCAAGCCATGATTTCTTGATGAGTAGTCGATATGCAACAGATTATTTGCGGTCTTCAAGGGATAAGAGCCAGTCTGTTTGAATGAAAACGATTGGATGCTTGCAGTAAAGAACGAATTCTCGCACAAAAAATAGGACAGAAAATACGTCTGAGAGGGTGTAATTAATTTCGTATAATCCTTGCTTCCCATCAAGACGACTTCGTCCTGACTACTTTCGGACTCCCAATGCTTAGTCTCCCTTCCATTCCCCGGCTTACTTCTGGTTCAGTTGTTACCGTAACCTGCGTACTTGCGCTTTTGCATTTTGGGCGTGAAGTCCTGGAACCTGTCGCGCTGGCATTAATCCTTAGCCTGATTATCGCGCCGCTTATCAATGGCATGCGCCGCGTTGGCATGGGGCGTTTGACGGCGACATTTGGCTCGCTCCTGATTGTCGGTATAGGCGTGGCAGGAACAGGTACGATACTTACCTATCAGTTGATGGCAGTCACGAAAGAACTCCCACAATACCGCTCCGCGATTCATTCCAAGCTTGAAACGGTGCGGGAAATAACCGAGCGACCGTTTGCACGTCTGGAGGCAGAGCTGAAGGCAGTGACGCCGGCCAGTTCTGCCCAGGTCAATCCTAAATCCAATGCCGAAAGAAAACTCGTCAGCGGGCAGATTCAACCAGTACCTGTGGAAATACGCACACCACAGTTGACCACAACCGAGACAGTAACGCGCCTGATTTCGACGATCTCAGGCCCGGTTGGCGAAACCGGTCTGGTGCTGGTGCTACTGGTATTTATCCTGCTTGACCATGAATCACTCAGAGATCGCCTGATCCGGCTCACTGGCAAAGGCGATGTCAGCAGGACCATCAAGGCGTTGGGCGATGCGACTGAGGGAGTGTCCCGCTTTTTCTTTTCACAATTTTTGGTGAATGCCGGCTTTGGCATAACCATCGGGCTGGTACTGTGGGCTGCTGGGGTTCCTCATGCAGTTTTATTTGCTGCACTCAGCGGCCTGCTGCGTTTTGTCCCCTATTTGGGGGCGCTGGTTGCTGGTGGCGCGATCACTGTTTTTGTCGCGGCCATCGATCCGGGCTGGACGCTGGCGATCTTATGTCTGGCCATTTTTGGTGTGATTGAATTGATCGCAGCAAACGTGATTGAACCCAAGGTGTATGGCCACAGCTCAGGACTGTCGCCACTGGCGGTGATGGTGTCAGCTCTGTTCTGGAGTGCGATGTGGGGACCGGTCGGTCTTTTACTGTCGACTCCCCTCACCTTGTGCATGGTCGTTGCTGGCCGACATGTCAGTGCGCTGGAGCCGATTACCATCCTGTTTGCCGATGCACCTAACGTGGATGAGGCCCATCGTTTCTTTCATCGCGTCCTGGCGGCCGATGTGGATGCCATCGTGCGTGATGCGCAAGCTTTTTTGCGCAAGTTCAGTTTCGCCAAATATTGCGATCATATCTTGCTGCCTGGCCTTGCCCTCGGCGCGAATGATTTTGAAAACGGGACAATAGAAAAAGAGCAACAGGACAGCATACGCGCCACCATCACCATCCTTGCAGAGACGGTTGCTCAGGTACCAGGCGCTACAATGAAGAAGCAAAGACAGCGCAAGGTATCCATGCTGGATGCCAATGTGGGTGCCCATTTACGCCAGATACGCCAAAAACGCCTGGGACGCTGGCAGGGCCCACTGGATGTACCGTTGCGCTCTATCGTGTTATGCGCCGGATTTGCCAGCGAACGTGATGATTTGCTCAGCGAACTGTTTGTCATGGCTCTGCGCGAGGTAGCGGTCGATGCGCGCAGCATCTCATTTGGTGATGACAGGGAAAACCCTGGCGAAGATACTGCCAATCTCGTATCGACAGTGTTTATCACCTACCCACTGGCCTCGATGATGGATAGCTGGATACCCATAGTGCAAGAGTTACGTGCCAACCTGCCACACGCAATCATTGTCACCATCCGCCTGCGTTCAGAAGAAGACCAGGCCGATCAGTCTATGATCAACAAGCACGTTGACATAGTGTTGCGTTCATTTGAAGAAGGCTTGGCATTCGTCGCACCAAACCGTGAAAACCGGGCCAACCGGCATAGTGCTTGATTAGTACTTGATTAGCGCCTGATTAGTACTTGAATGAATTCGTGAAGATCCTGGCCATTCTTATACGAAAATCTTATACGAAAATTCGACTAATCAATAACATGATAATTCACCTCATGTCCGTTGGCAAAGGCTCAACTCGTTTCATAATATGCATTCAAATTTATGTTTGAGAGTGAGGCTATGGAAATTTTCTACCGCGATTTCGTTTAGCTTATTTTCGTTCACCGCGACACAATCTGCCAGTTGGCCAGGCATCATTGTCTTCTACGTTTCAGTGTTACTTGCAAAGTTTCCATCAAAGGTCATCCACCCATGAACAGCCGCATCAAACTGATCCATTCCTGTCATACACAATCGACTGGCCGCCGTTACCTGTCACTCCTGATGCTGGCAAGCATACTGATGTCCGCGTTCGCCTCCGCGCAAACGACTGTCAGAATAGATTTGACCAAACCCGGCATTCCCGTCAGTCCCACCTTATACGGTTTGATGACAGAAGAAATTAATTATTCTTACGATGGTGGACTGTACGCAGAATTGGTTCGTAATCGTATTTTCCAGGATGACGAAAAAGCAGCGGTGCATTGGTCCTTGGTGCAAGATACGGATGGCACGGCATCCATCACTCTCGACACGCGCGCTCCGATTGTCGGGACTGCATTGACGACCAGCCTACGGCTCGACGCAGCGCATGCATCGACAGGCCACCGGGTCGGTGTCGCGAATGATGGCTATTGGGGTATTCCCATCAAGCCAAGTACAAGTTACCGCGCGAGCTTCTATGCCAAGACCGCAGGCGCAGGCGGAGTACCGATCACCGTCGCCCTCGAAGGCAGCGATGGCAAGACCGTGTATGCACAGGCGCAGGGTGGCAAGATCAATGGCGAATGGAAGCAATATACCGTCACACTGAAGACCGGGCCAGATATCAAGCCGACTGCGGCCAGCCGGCTCGTGCTGTCGACGGAAAGCCCCGGCACGGTCTGGTTCAACCTTGTCTCGCTGTTCCCGCCAACATACAAAGACCGGCCTAACGGCAATCGCATCGACCTGATGCAGAAACTGGTAGACATGAAGCCAGGCTTCCTGCGCTTCCCAGGCGGCAATTACCTGGAAGGTGATACCGTTGCCACCCGTTTCAAATGGAAGGAAACGCTGGGGCCACTCAAGCAGCGCCCGGGACATCCCGGTACTTGGAAATACCGTTCTTCCGATGGCATGGGATTGCTCGAATTCCTGGAGTGGACCGAAGACATGGGTGCTGAACCGGTGCTGGCAGTGTTCGCTGGTTATGCATTGAAAGGTGAAACCATACCCGGCGGCCCTGCGCTGCAACCGTTTGTCGAGGAAGCGCTGGAAGAAATCGAATATGTAATGGGTGACGTCAACACCAGATGGGGCGCGCAACGCGCCAGAGATGGCCATCCGGCACCGTTCAAATTGCGGTATGTCGAGATTGGTAATGAGGATGGATTCGACAAGCAAAAGACCTACGATGGCCGCTATACCCAATTCCATGATGCGATCAAGGCCAGGTATCCGCAGCTAAAGCTGATTTCGACCGTGAATGGCAAGGACAGCCTTGGCCAGCGTCAGTTATTGACCAGCCGTGTTCCAGACCTGATTGACGAACATTATTACTACGACCCTCTGGCAATGATGAGTGACGCCAGCCGCTATGACAGCTATAGCCGCAGCGGGCCGAAAATTTTTATTGGCGAATGGGCAGCGCGCGAGGGTGCTCCCACCACCAACCTGATTTCCGCACTGGCCGATGCCGCGTGGATGACCGGCATGGAGCGCAATGCCGATATCATTGAGATGTCCTGTTATGCCCCTTTGCTGGTCAACGTCAATCCGGGCGGCATGCAATGGCGAAGCAACCTTATTGGCTACGACGCGCAGACCAGCTACGGCTCTCCGTCCTATCACGTGCAAAAGATGTTCAATACTTATCTGGGTGACGTCTCATTGCCGCTGGTAGCAGAAAATATCCAAACTCAGACTTGGCAGCCCAAGGCGAAAAAGGATCAACCAGCACCGGCGGCCAAGCAAGTGCCAACCCTGTTTTTTTCCGCCACTACGTCGGAACAACGTGGCGAAATCTATCTGAAGGTCGTCAATGCTATCGGCACACCGCAAATGGTCAAGGTTGACTTGGCGGGCCCCATCAAGGTGGCACCGGAAGGAAAGGCGATAATCCTGCGCTCGAATGCACCGGACGATACCAACACCATCGACGTGCCAGGCAAGATCGTACCGGTAACCAGTGCGGCACATGGTTTAGGCTCCCAATTCAACTACAGCTTCGCGCCTTATTCTGTGACCGTGCTGGTACTGTCACGGACAAGCCGATAGATCAAATACGAAACTACCAGACTACCAAACTAAGAATTGCCCTACCCCATGAAAAAAATATTCGGCAGTTTCTGTATTGCCTTCGCCTGCTTCGGCATTAGCACCTCCAGCCACGCCGCCACTGCCAACACGGTAGACACCCAGATCAAATATCTGAGCGGCACCGATAAGGATCACCGGGTGGACTGGGAATTTTTCCTGGACGCAGGACGCAATGGCGGCGCCTGGAAAACCATCCCTGTTCCGTCGAACTGGGAACTTGAAGGTTTTGGCACTTACCGTTATGGTCAGGACTGGGGTAAGGAAGCGGTGCCGGACAATGTCGGCAAATACCGCCATCAGTTCCAGGTGCCGGCTGGCTGGAAAGGACAGCAGGTCGAGATTGTGTTGGGTGGTGCCATGACCGACACCGAAGTGAAGATCAACGGCCAGCTTGCCGGGCCTGTCCATCAGGGCGGCTTCTATGAATTCCGCTACGATGTGACGCCGCTGCTCAAGGCTGGCGAAAACAATCTGCTGGAAGTGAGCGTCAAGCGGGTGTCCGACAATGCCTCGGTCAATCGGGCTGAACGCAGTTCTGATTTTTGGTTGTTCAGCGGCATTTATCGTCCGGTATGGCTAGAGGCAAAGCCGGTCGCCAATATCGATCACGTCACGCTCGACGCCCGTCATACCGGCGAATTCGATGCCGAGGTTTACCTGAGCAAGCAAGTACCGGCGGGTGCCAGCGTGCGGGTCCTGTTGACCACGCTCGACGACAAACTGCTCGGCAAACCAATTCTGGCTGCGTTCGCCGGTGCGCAGCAAGCGCTGCATTTGCATACGCACATAGACAATGTCATTCCCTGGTCGGCTGAAAACCCCCAGCGCTACAAGGTGTTGTTTGAACTGCTGAATGGCAAACAAGTCACGCATCAGATCAGCAAGGTGATCGGATTTCGCACCATGGAACTGCGCAAGCAGGACGGCGTGTACGTCAATGGCAATAAAATTCGACTGAAAGGCTCGAACCGTCATTCGTTCTGGCCGACCACCGGTCGCACGACCAGCAAGGAGCTCAGTTATATCGACGCGCGCCTGATGAAGGAAATGAACATGAACGCGGTGCGCATGTCGCATTATCCGCCCGATGAACATTTCCTCGACGTCGCCGATGAAGTCGGCCTGTACGTGATTGACGAACTGACCGGCTGGCAAAAAGCCTACGACACCGAGGTCGCCGCGCCACTGGTCCAAGAGTTGGTCAGGCGCGACCAGCATCATCCCTCCATCGTGTTTTGGGCAAATGGTAATGAAGGCGGTTTCCCGCGTGGTGTTGATTCACATTACGACCTGTATGACCTGCAAAAGCGCCCAGTGATCCATCCCTGGGAAAACTACGGCGGCATCGATACCTCGCATTATCCCCATTACGACTGTTGCGCGACATCCCTGTTTCACGGACGCGATGTGTTCATGCCGACTGAATTCATGCACGGTTTGTATGATGGCGGCGCCGCCGCCGGACTGAACGACTGGTGGAACGCGATGCTCGGCAATCCATTGAGCGCGGGTGGTTTTATCTGGGCCTTTGCCGACGAAGGTATCGTCCGCACCGACAAGAATGGCGAAGTCGACGTCTGGGGCAATCGCGCACCGGACGGTATCGTCGGACCTTACCGCGAAAAAGAAGGCAGCTTCTTTGCTATCAAGCAGATCTGGTCGCCAGTGTATCTGCCGCTGGCGGAAAAGGCATATCTGCAACCCACTTTCGATGGCCGCATTCAGCTTGAAAACCGCTATGATTTCAATAATCTGACCAGCGTCAAGCTGACATGGAAGCTGGTGAAATTCGATACACTCGCATCGAACAAAACCGGTTATCAGGTCACGGCACAAGGCAAACTCAAGTCACCCGATGTGGGCCCAGGTTTGCGTGGCAATACCCGGATCGACCTGCCAGAAAACTGGTCGAAACAGGATGCGTTATACCTGAGCGCGGTGGACAGCAGTGGCCACGAAATCTATACCTGGAGCTGGATGATCGCCAGCGCAAATGCAGTCGCCGCGCAAACGGCCGCCCAATGGCAGGATCAGCATCGTGCCATCGGTGCAGGTGCAGGCTCCGCCAGCGTGCAGGAACAGGCAGATGCATTCGAACTCAAAGCTGGTGATATCAGCGTCACCATCGACAAGAGCACTGGCTATCTGCGTCAGTTGCGCAAGGGGCCCACGGTGGTCCCGCTGACCAATGGCCCGCGCCTGGTGACCGGCACTGCCACGCTGAAAGAAATTCGTGCCACTGAGCAAGGTGGAGATGTATTGATCGATGCCGGCTACAGCGGCAATCTCCAGTCCGTGCAATGGCGTTTGAGCGCCGCTGGCCGTCTCACCCTGTCATACAAATACAGGATGGAAGGCCGCTCGCAGAGCGCCGATTATCTGGGCGTGAGCTTCGATTATCCTGAAGCACAGGTCAGGGCTATGCGCTGGTTGGGCAAAGGCCCTTATCGGGTCTGGAAAAACCGTACGCAAGGGGTCGGGTTCAACATATGGAAGAAAGACTACAACGACACCGTCTCTGGCCTGAGCTGGCAGTATCCTGAATTCAAGGGTTATCACGACAAGGTTTACTGGGCCAAACTGGAGACGACAAACCTGCCGCTGGTTTTCGTCAACCACAGTGACGATATCGCGTTGCGGATGTTCACGCCAAAAGAAGCGCCAGCAGGCGAAGCGAGTTCCCCGAAAGCCACCAAGGTAGAATTCCCGCTCGGCGATATCTCGCTGCTGCATTCGATCGCGCCAATCGGTGACAAGTTTCATCCAGCGTCTGAACTGGGGCCAGCCGGTCAGAAGGGACGTATTCCGAATCTCGGTATCACCCTGTCGAACACGGTCGACATCTTGTTTGGCGAATCGCGCTGATTATGCTATTGCGTTCGATGGAAGGAGGACTGCTATTGGGAGAACAGGGAAAACGGAAAAAATAGCACGCTAAGATTTTTCAGGTGTTCGTAGCGCTCGAAATTTTCCCTTGTCAATCTTACGGTTCTGACGCCACACATAGTCTCCTGTCAGGTTGATGTTCTCCCAGCCGAGCGGCGCGAGGTATTGAAGCAGGGAATCGTCTTTCAGCCGGCCACCGACACGGCCACGCCGGCGCGCGGCTGCGAGCCCGGCAGTCACGCGCTCCTTGGTCAAGGCGCGTTCGTACTGGGCAAGCGCGCCGAACACATGGAACAGCAGCGCGTCGCGCTGCAAATCAATGTTTTGACGGTCCGACCCGGACGAAACGCGCATGTACCCGACGAGCATATACGGAAAACCTGTGCAGTGTGGTTGGCGAATGCTGCATTTTTCGCGCCTTCACACGCCTTCACGTGTAAGCTTTCGGTATCGCCTGTCGATCTGTCGTCAAACAACTGTTTTCTGACAGGCCGCATTCGTTAAGGGTTGTCCGATGCCGGCCGCCGTTACAGACGCGAACTGATGCACGCGAGCGTCTCCGGCCGACGCACGGACGCGTTGACCACGCTACTGTCCGGAACTGTCCGGCTCTATCTGTCCGCGCGTCTACCGAACACGTAGCGTACGAACCCCGTAGGTTGCATAATCAAATATTTATGTCTTGGCATGCTTCATGCTGAGTTTCCTCGGCTGCGCAAGTTTGCGTGGTATAAAAACCAAATCATTCTGGGGATCATTTTGACATCGACATATTCGACCTTCGTTAGGACACTGAGCGTGACGCTCTTCGTCGCCGCACTTCCTGCCACTGGCGTCTTTGCAGCCGACGGACCCAACTTGTCAAGTGCAGAAATACAGGCTGCCATACATACTCGTGCAACAGAGACCATGCGTGTCGCGGCCATCGAGGCAAAAGCCCGCCAGCGCGAATGGAATGCCCAAGCAGGACCCGTGGCGATCGTGGTTGGCGTGCTCGATGCGTCGGGACCGCGATTTTACAAAGTCGGATCATCCGACTTGGCAACTGGCACGCTCGCAGATGAACATACAATTTTCGAGATCGCATCGGTCACAAAGCTGTTCACCTCGTTGATCCTGGCCGACATGGTAGTCAAAGGAGAGGTTGCAATCGACGACCCTGTGCAAAAGTATGTACCCGACGGCGTTACGGTGCCTGTGTTTGGTGGTCGCTCCATTACCTTGGCTGATTTGTCGATGCACCGCTCGGGCCTGCCACGCGACTCAGCGGACAAGAAAGAGAACTATGACCGGGTCGCAAGGCTTGGATTCTCGACCGCACAACTGTACCGCGCCGTATCCGAAGCCAAGCTCACACGAATACCGGGCAAGGTTGAGTACTCCAACCTCGCTGTCGGCTTGCTGGGGTGGGCGTTGGCCGAGCGTGCCGGCACGGACTTTCCCACGTTGGTAAGCACGCGAATCTTTGGCCCGCTGGGCATGGCAGACAGCGGCTTCGGGGCCGACACTTCTCTGCGGGCCCGCCGGGCCGTGGGTTACGGGGACGAACTGAAGCCTTCTCCCGATGTCGTGAGCATGCCAGGATATTATCCGGGCGGCGGTGTGCAGTCGAGCGCGAGCGATATGTTGCGGTTCCTCGCCGCGATGATGGCTCCCAAATCAAGCGCGCTGGAGCCCGCTGTGCTGTATATGAGAAAGCCTTTTCCGGATAAGTCCGAAGCGCTTGCTTGGCTCCGAATGTTCACCAAAAAGGGTGTCATTTGGCAGCATACAGGGCGAAACCTCGGCTTCAGCAGTTTTTTAGGTTTTAACTCAAATAGCGGAGTTGGCTGCGTTGTATTATCCAATTCGCAACTGGTAGACGTGGACGATCTCGGGTTCAAAATCATCGATCGCACTTATCCCCTAAGGCAGAAACTGGCACCGCTCGAATTCGTGGCCGCTCTCGAGGTTGATCATTACCGTCAAGTGGAGGCGGCATACCGGGCTTTCCGACATCGTAAGGCCGACTTCTTCCTCGACCAGGGGGCAGTCAACTTGTGGGGCTATGATTTACTCGGACAAGGACGTCACCGCGAGGCGGTCGAAGTTTTCAAATTGAATACGACCATCTTTCCGAAATCGGCCATTACCTATGACAGCCTCGGCGAGGCTTACGAAAAAGCGGGGATGCCGGCACACGCCATTGCCAGCTATCGCAAGGTCCTGGAACGCGACAACAACGCCACGAATGCCCTAGCGAGACTTCATGCGCTTAAGGCAGACGCGAATGGCGCGGCTCAACCTTGAAAAATAGCAATCCAAAGATGGGCCGAAGTTGGAATTGCACCGCGACCGTCGAGAGTACTATCGGCAGAGATCGTTAAGAGTAGTCGGATACCGGCCGGGGTGATCGCGCGCATAAGCTTGGGTCTGCGATTGCGGCCGGCATCAGACAACCCATAACGTAAGCGGCCTGTCATCCGGGCTGGAAGTCCTCCAAAATCGCGCCGTAGGCTTAGCGTGCTATTTTTTCCGTTTTCCCTCTTCTCCCCTTATTTGTCACACCAGTCGAGGAAACCGGTATTAGTACCTGATGCTTGAATTAACTCGTGAAAAAGCCCGGCAAACATGTTGTCTGCCGGGCTTTTTTTGGGTCATTCGCTACCTGATCATGCCCTACTCTTTATGCTTTCAGCAGGCCGCCCGCAAGCGGCCATTTGCAGCATCAGAACGAAGTGCGCATAGACAAGGTATAGGATGCGCCTGGTTTGTACTCATCAAACACGGCATTGCTGAACTGTGTGTATGACTGACTGATGGCTTTGTTGGCATTCCATACGCTCAGTGTCAGGTCTGTGTTGTAGGGGAAATTGAACAAGCGTTTCAGATTGGCACCTACCGACAGATCGACTTGCGTACGATCTGTTGTGTAGGCATATGCACCACCTGCCACACTCAAACCTGTGCTGGTATTCACCACGTGCGACGCTGTGTACTGACGCGAGACGCGGAAGTTCAGACCGTTGCGTTCGTAGTACACCGTCAGGTTGCTGGTGCGTGGTGGAACGCCAGAGACCGGTGGTGCATTTGGTGCTTCATCCTTTTGATTGGTGTAAGTGTAATTGGCGGTAAAACCAAAACCCTTGACTGGCAGCATGTCCAGCGGTTGCTGCCAGGTCAGTTCGATACCGCGTACTTTCAGCTTGGTATCGATGTTATACGGCTCGGTGATCTCGACCAGATGCTTGTCGCGTCCACCGCTGGCATCGACTGACTGTTGCTGCGCTGCTGTCAGGCCCACTGTACCAAACATGGAATCCAGTTGTGACAGCGTGTACGTGATGATACGCTGACCAGGACGGCTGACGATGTCTTTGGCAAAGGCACTGGCCGACACATAGGCTTCACGGGTCATATAATATTCCAGCCCCAGATCGAGGTTGTTCGCCCCGAAAGGTTTCAGGTTGGGGTTGGTCACATTACCCTGACGCGCGCCCTGGTCACCAATGGTCAGCATGGTCTGCCTCAGATCGGCCGGGTTGGCACGTGTCAAAGACTTGGAAGCTGATGCACGGAAAATCAGTTTTGGCGTGATGTTATAGGCAAGGGTTGCGGATGGCAGTACATTGCTGTAGCTGGTTGTTTCATACGCCCAGACACCAATATTGTCATACAGGCCGCCATTCTTCAACGTGGCATTGCGCGGATCAGCCACCACGCTCAAAGCACCAATCGTTTGTTTGGTATTGGCGTAACGCACACCGGCGTTGTAGCGCAGCGTGCCATCGAACAAGTTGAAGCGACCGTTTGCTTCTGTATAGAACGCATCCACTACCTCGCGGATATAACCACCGCTACCATTGGCAAAGCCTTTGTAAATATTGTCCCGGAAATACTGATAGTCCGTATCCTGAGCAAACTTGGGCCAATTAACGCCGATAAAACCGTGGTTCGTTGCATAAGCATAATTCGGCACGCCTGCATTGGTGACCACAGAGCCCTGGTAAGTCAGCGGCGTAGTTACACCAGCCGTAGAACCAGTACCATAACCTGGGTAGGCTGTAGCTGCATCCGTTATCACACCAGGTGTGCTGCGACCATCACAACCAGGTTGACGAATCTGCGTGTTCGGTGCAAAGAAGCGGTAGTTGACGTTATTGCCGCAAGCAACGTTCATCCATGCATCTGCAGTAGAATAGCTGCGATAACGGCGCTCGATATCGTCATACGACACACCAGACTTGATGCTGAAGCTGCTGTCGCCCCAATTAACGTTCAGGCGTGAGCCTTTGGTTTGATTGGTACGCTCATACAAATCCATACGCAAACCGGACAAGCCCTGCCCTGCCTGATTCCAGCCGAAGTTTTTCGGATCATTGATATTCAGGTTAGCACCATAGGTTGGTGACTGACCTGGAACTGTGTTGTCATAAGTAATGACAGAGTTGGGCGACGTGGTGGCCAACAATACCGTAGGCATGTCACGGAAGAACGTGCTCTTGGTAAAGTTGACATGGCCGTCTATGGTCCACTTGTCGTTAGGACGGAATTCGAAGCCAGGATTGAAGCTGCGGAACAGCGTTTTTTCTTCCATAGGCCGGTATTCCAGGGACCAGAAAGTATTCGCAAACGTGGCCTTGGTCAGTACGCAACCGACCGTGCAATCGCTGCGATCAAATTCCATGCCGATAGGAATGACGGTGTTGGCACGCGTGCCGGCGTTCATCCCCTCATAAACCATCTTGTTGCCCTTCTGGGCGAACACCATGTCCATGTAGACATCCAGCTTGTCATTCGGCTGCCATTGCAGACTGACGACTTCGCCGTAACGTTTACGCTCACCTTCATAGATCAAATGTCGACCCAGACGGGCCATCAGCGCATTATCAATCTGCTGGATGGTGGCACCCGGGTTCAATGCCAGCAACATGGCGCGGTCAATCTGTTTGCCTGGCACCAGAATTGAACGTGCATAGGCAGGCAAATCATTCAGCGCCAAACCTGACGGCACTGTGTCCGGGGTGGATTGCGAGCCGCCACCAGTACTATTAGGATTGTCTGCAGCGGTTGCCTGGAAGGATTTCAGCTGGAAGTTACGCATGTCCACCGACTGGAAACCCTCAGTCTTGTACTTGGTATCACCAAAAGCCGCACCGACCAGGACACCGAATTTACCAAGGCCAGTATCCCAGGTATTGCTGATCAGGCCGGAACCTGTCGTGCCCGTTTTACCACTTTGATCGCGGTAGTTACCACTGAGTGTAATCGCGGACCGGAAACCATTCTTGTCGAAAGGGCGCACACTGCGCATATCTACGGTACCGGCAATACCACCTTCAATCAGGCTGGCTTGCTGGCTCTTGTATACGCTGGCACTGCGGAATAGTTCAGACGGCAGGAAGTCCATATCGACTTCACGGTTGGCACTGATGGAACCACCCCAGCTACCTGCCGAGGCTGAAGCCATCGGTGCACCGTTCAGCAGCACGCGAGTAAAGGCTGGTCCCATGCCACGAATGGATACGTTCAGGCCTTCACCGTCGATTTCAGCACGTGTAACCTTCACACCAGGAATACGGCCCAGGGCATCGGCAATATTAGGATCAGGGAATTTGCCCATGTCTTCCGAAAACACGGTATCGCTCAGCCCTACGTTCTCGTATTTTTCATTGGCAGACAGAGCCAGCGAACTGCGATAGCCGCTCACCGTAACGGTTGGGGTTACCTTGTCTTTTTCCTTTTCCTTGTCTTTTTCAGCCGCCGTAGCCGAAGCTGGTGCCGGTGTTGGGGCCGGTGTAGGTGCGGGTACCGACTGAGCATAAGCGCTGGAAATCAGGCCAGCAAGGACAGTAGTGACAAAAACATCACTCCCTGTACCCAATCGACGCCGAACGGCACCCTTTGTTCTTTGGTTCATGCATGTCTCCTTTTATGCGGCATCTTGTGCCATTGTTGTTTGCGTCTTTATTTGACGCTTCAATTTTTATTTATTACGAGAAACAGATTGTGGTAACGCAAACAAATACCGCACATTCAGCCCTGCTTCATTGGCGATAAACTGTTTCATCAGCAAACACCAGCTTGGTTTCCTCCTCTTTCTCTGGTACTGGATATGCCGCTACTTTGTTTGCGCATAACAACGATGATACTGCAATAAATAGCGCTACCATTTGCATAGTCGCCTTTTTGGAATTTCGCGTCAATCATCTTTATCACTTGCGTTGTTACGCGGATACGGTTTTTTGATAAAATTGTTTGCGCTAACATTTCCACCAAAAAAATTGCCCGGAAAGATTCCGGGCAGCATCAAAATAAGACCTGGGAAAACCTAAGGCTGATCAGTAAAACGGAAGGAATCCACGTCGATATAGCCCTGATCTGGACGTGGGTTATAGCAAAACAAGGCAAACTGCTGCCCCTGGAAGGTTCCAGTCCGCCAGTCATAACCCAGATCAAAACTGCCGCCCAACACGTTCCAGGTTCTGCCATCCAGGCTGTAAGCGACTTCAGCCTTGTTCTTTCTGAAATCCATGTCCGTGCGCAAATGAATCTTGCTGACACTGATCGGGCGCGATGACACCCGCACTTCGGTCTGTCGTCCGATCGCGGTGTCTTCTATGACCTCCATACTCAGAAACAATTTGTCTGCCGCGTCACGCTGGACAGTGATGTGCCCGTTAAATTTTCCCATGGTGCCAAATCCGCATACATCACCGGCCAGCACATTGCTGACATCCATCTCAACCTCGCCACGACTCCAGGGCCCCTGCCCCTTCTGGGTCAGCGTATTGCGCGCCGCCCAAAACTCGTTTGCCTTGGTTGCTTCCAGTCGCAAAAAGCCTCGCCGCTCGCGCAAGGACCAGAGGCTGTCATCCGGATTGTGGTTCCATTGCCACTGCATGCCCAGGGTTTGCGCACTGAAATCGTCAGAGGTCGCCAATTTTGTGATTGGCTTGCCAAGGATGGGCTTGGGGGCGACTGCCGGCACCTGGCCCGGTGCGTCTTTACTGCCCCACACTGGCCAATCATCCTCCCAAAAAATCGGGCTGATATTCGTCATGCGCCCGATGGGGCCGGCATCGACCATCACGAAGCCATACCAGTTGCCATCCGGCAGATCAACAATCCCACCCTGATGCCCACCGGTACGATCATCGATTTGCGCATGCGATTCCCAGGGACCGGACAGGCTCTTGGCGCGCGATACGATCAGCGTCAGAGTGGATGGCAATGCGTTAAAAAGATAGTAATACTCACCCCGCTTGACCAGTTTGGAACCTTCCGCCCCCTTGATGTAATGAATCTTGCGCGAGTCCGTCACCTTTGAATAGTCACTGTTCAGACTCAGCAAGTTGACCGTACCATCCGACCCAATGGAAGTCGCGATATAGCCCTTGCCATCAGGCTCTATGAACATGGCAGGGTCAAACGCAGCGCGATCCAGCTCATGGTAAGCCCAGGGGCCTTTGACATCCTTACTGTAGTAGATACGGGTATTCTGCTTGACCGGCGTCACCACCGCATAGAACGTACCCTGGTGATATCGCAGGCTGGCGGCAAACAATCCGCCACGATACGCATTCCCATTCTTGAGATCATACTGCTCCATCCCGTTCAGTTTCGGCACGATATGCGAAGCAAATTCCCAATTAACCAGATCTTTGGAATGAAGCAAAGTCAGGCCAGGGCTATTCGCAAACGTGGTGCTGACAAAGTAAAAATCCTCACCGACGCGAATGATGTCAGGGTCAGGGTAATCAGCGTACAGCGGTGGATTGGTGTAGGTGCCATTCCCATTATCACCCGACCTGGCCTGCGCATCGGATATACCGATATGTAATATGCACAGCACCGCCATCAATGTCGTTGCGGTGCGTCGCACAATTTGATGTCGAATGACATGCGCCGTTTTATGACTGGAAGATACGCCGCTCATTGCTGAACCCCCAGTACAGTGATGGACTGCGGTGCCAATGTGAATGCCAGTTTATTACTACTGATACTGACTTTCACTGGCTTGGGAGTAACCGTTTCAGGCGCTTCAAATGTATTGACTGCATCAATGCGCGGCGCCGTCAAGGTTTCACCAAGCGCTGCACTGGCATTCATGCCACGCAGATTGATGGCGATGCTGACCGCCGCATTGGGATCGACATTGGTCAGCGCCAGCCACAGCTTGCCGCCCTTGTCTCTTGCTGCAATGACATCCACCCTCGGCAGACGGACATCACCGAAGGCATAAGTGCCAGCATCAATGCTGACCGGCACCAGCGTTGCATCCTGGAATGGCACATACATCTTGAAGACGTGGTAAGTTGGCGTCAGCAATATACGCTCTTTGTCAGTCAATATCATGGCCTGCAGCACATTCACCATCTGCGCGATATTGGTCATCCGCACCCTGTCTGCATGTCGCGCAAAGATATTGAAATTGAGCGCTGTGAGAATGGCATCCCGCTGCGAATTCTGCTGCATCAGAAAGCCCGGTTTGCTGCCTGGCGTAGGTGCCAGCCATGAGCCCCATTCATCAACCACCAGGGCAATTTTTTTTGCCGGATCATATTTATCCATGATGGCCGAATGCGTCTTGATAAGATCATCCATGCCCACCGTCTCTTTGATGAAACTGGCATATTCATCCTCGCCAAAGCCGGTCGCCTTCTTTGCTGGTGGCCAGCCGTTGACCGTGTATGAATGCAGGGACAGGCCATCGATATTCCAGCTCCAGACCTTGTCGCGCCATGCTTTCATGATGGTTTCGGTATACTCAGTCTTGCCGCCATCAGGACCAACTGCTATCTGCTGCATTTTCTGGCCATTCAGGTAATTCCTACTGAAGCGGGAATACAGTTTGAGCTGACTCAGGTAATAATCAGCGCTCATGGCACCGCCGCAACCCCAGCTTTCATTGCCTATACCCCAGAACGCCACCTTGTAAGGTGCAGGATGTCCGTTCGCTGCCCGCTCCTGGGCCAGGGCTGTATGTTCGGAAGTTAAGTACTCCAGCCACTCTGCCGACTCCTGCGGCGTACCGGTACCAACATTGGCAGAAATATAGGCTTCTGCCCCGATTTGCTCGACAAAATCCATGAATTCGTGGGTGCCGAAAGTATTTGGCTCTACCACCCCACCCCAGTTAGGATTCAAGCCCGCACGCCGCTTGTCAGCCGGACCTATGCCGTTACGCCAGTGGTATTCATCAGCAAAACAGCCACCTGGCCAGCGCACGACCGGCACCCTGATCGCTTTCAGTGCCGCCACCACGTCATTGCGAATGCCACGTGTATTGGGAATCGTCGAACTTGGCCCTACCCAAACTCCTTCATAGATACCATGTCCAAGATGTTCAGCAAACTGACCGAAGATACGCCGGTCTATGGTAACCCCAGGCTTATTGGCGTCTATACTGGCGTCCATACCGGTGTCTATCGTGAGTGAGGCAGTCTTCGTCGCCTCGGCAGCACCGACCCCGATCGACGACAGAGCAAACACCAGCGTGGCGAGGCTGGAATAAAGATATTTCATGAAGTCTCCTGTTTTTCTTAGTGTATTTTTCTTGTGTATTTTTGAGCAAAATGCAGCATTTCCATTTCCTTTGAATGATTTACCCACCATTGGTAGCGCAAACAATTACAACGAGTGCGTCAAAAAAAGCAAAAACCATTTGACGACACCAATGCGATAGAAAAAATCAATAGCCAGGCTGCTCCCAACATCTCTTCGCCGAAAATGAAAAGCAGGTTATGCGCTTGGATTTTTTTAAGAAATGCGTTCCATTATATTCTTTCATTGCCCTATGTAAACTGCGTTTCGGCAAAGCAAATTCAATGAGCGAATCCAGTCAAAATCCAATCAAAATTCTGCTTAAGAAATGATTGCAAAACCTCAATCATGCGCAAGTCATCGACCGCATTGCGAGTAAATTAATGAAGGCATGAAATCGCAGCCTCGCAAATATGTTAGCGCACAACATAAAGTCAATTATTCCATTGACATCAACTTAATTTAGCTTATAAACTAAAAATGGTCGCGCTACCAATTTACATAAAAAAGCCGGCTAAAAACAAAAAAACAGCGGTAAAAACCGAATCTGGAGACATCAATGCCTATGAAATGCCACCGCCTGGCTGTCCTTCATGCCACGAGCAGAAACGCCGCCCATCCAAGGTCTGAAGATGCGCAATTACCACAACGGCCGGCCTTCTTGCGTCCGCGACCATAAATAAGCACTTGGGTTCCAGGATTTGATCCTTACTGAAAACTTTGGCCAATTCACTGACTAAGCATCACTGAGTCATCGAATCGCATTCCCGGCGTTGGCATCTTGCGTACACTTGTCAGCGCAGGAAGTATGCTCAGATTCGCAGCCAGGCTTCCAGTCCAGGTGCCTCACCTTCTCACTTGCCGCCTGATCCTGATCGGGCGGATTGACCCACCGTCTATCCACCATCTGATGGCGTAGGCGGTGGTTTTTTCGATATAACGCAAGGAATGCAATGAAAACCCCGAAACACTGTGCACACCGTGCCTGGCTGTTCACCTCAGTCTTCCTGCTATCCGTGCTGGACTGCTCAATGGCAGTCGCCGCCGACACCATTCCCTATTTACGCAAGCAAGGCTCGGCCACACAACTCATGGTTGACGACCAGCCCTTCCTGGTTCTGGGTGGTGAATTGCATAATTCGTCTGCGTCCAGCCTGACTTATCTCAACAAGCTGTGGCCTGCTTTGAAAACCGCAGAAATCAACACGGTACTGGCACCCGTGGAGTGGGATCAGATTGAGCCTGTCGAAGGTCGCTTCGACTTCACCATCCTCGATGGCATGTTGCAGCAAGCCCGCGCCAACAACATCAGGTTGATCTTGCTGTGGTTCGGCGCCTGGAAAAATTCCATGTCCACTTATGTCCCGGCATGGGTCAAGCAGGATCAGCAACGCTTCCCGCTGTCACGAAACCGCAATGGCATAGCGCAAGAAATACTCACTCCGTTTGGCCCGAATACGCTGACGGCTGATACAGCGGCCTACCAGGCTTTGCTTGCCCATCTCAAACAAGTCGATACGCAACGCACCGTCATCATGATCCAGGTCGAGAACGAAATCGGCATGCTGCCAGACGCACGCGACTATGGCACGCTGGCCAATACCGCATTCAAGGGCCCGGTGCCCAAGGCCTTGATGGACTATCTGCAGGCGAATCGCGCCGACCTGCACACGTCCGTCAAAACACTGTGGGCTGCCAATGGCAATCGCATGAACGGCACCTGGACCGAAGTATTCGGTGCCAGCATCGCTGCGGAAGAGATTTTTCAGGCATGGTCTTACGCCCGTTTCGTTGAAGCGATGACTGCCGCCGGCAAATCCGCCTATCCGCTGCCCATGTATGTCAATGCGGCGCTGAATCGCCCTGGCAAGAAGCCGGGCGAATATCCGAGTGCAGGGCCGCTGCCACACCTGTTTGATGTCTGGAAGGCCGGTGCGCCTTCTATTGACGTATTGGCCATCGACACCTACTTCCCCAACTTTACCGAATGGGCAGTGCAGTTCAAGCGTCCGAATAACCCGCTGTTTGTGCCAGAGGGAAACAATGCAGGCCGACACGACGCCGCCGCCAAAGCTTTCTATTCCATAGGCGAGCATGATGCTTTCGGGTTTTCACCGTTTGGTATAGAAGACAGCACGGGCAAGGGAGACGACACATTGCCGCAGGCTTTTCGGGTACTCAGGCAATTGGCACCAGTCATTGCCCAGCATCAGGGCAGCGGCAATATGCGCGGCTTCAAGGCCCACGTCTCCTATGAAGGCACGGTCGATTTCACCCCACAAAAAGTCACCATGGGTTCTTTTGCGCTGCAGGTTGACCTGAACAACCGCTGGAGCAAAACTGAAACCAAAGACCTGGAAGCCCATGGCGGCCTGATCATTCGCTTGTCCGATAACGAATTTCTGATAGCAGGCAAAGGTCTGACCGTCACCTTCAAGGATGCCAGCGATCATGCCCGACTGGTTGGCTTCGCAAAAATCACGGAAGGCAGCTATGAAAATGGCAAATGGGTGGAAGGGCGCTGGCTCAATGGCGATGAGAGCCACCAAGGGCGACAGATCATGTTGTCGAACCGGGAGTTTTCAATACAAAAGCTGCAGCTTTACCGGTATCGTTGAAGGCTAGCTGCGCCGCTTCCGCAACGTGGAGAGGCGCCCATGAAATAGGCTTGCCACAGCATGTTAGCCCAACACAACATCCCTTGTGGTAAAGTTGGACTCTAACATAAGCTCATTTTTAACGGATTTTCAAGGCAGATGACAAAAAGCAAGGTGAAGCAAAACCCAGCGCCAGCAGCACCAGTAGCGCCCACCGCCGACAGCCGGCTGCATGCGCCTACCATGTCCGACGTTGCAAGGCTGGCCGGGGTATCGTCAATGACCGTGTCACGTGTGATGAACGGCGATACCAATGTGCGTGAACAAACCCGTCTGCGCGTCGATGCCGCCATTACTGAACTGAACTACATTCCCAATCAGGCCGCACGCCGCCTGGCCGGTTTGCGCACTATCCGTTTCGGGTTCTTGTATAGCAATCCGAGCGCGGGTTATTTGAGTGAATTCCTGGTGGGTCTGCTGAATCAGGCCAGTCCCAACAATATACAGCTCGTGGTCGAAAAATGTGAAGCCGATGAACATGACGTTGAACAGGCCCAACGCCTGATTGCCAATGGTGTCGACGGCATTATCCTGCCGCCGCCCTTATGCGATTCTGCGCGTCTGATCGAACTGATTGCCGCATCCGGCACGCCAGCGGTGATGGTTGCCTGTGGCCAGCCTGACCCGCGCATGGGCAGTATCAGCGTCGACGACTTCCATGCGGCCTATGCGATGGCTAATCATCTGATTTCGCTGGGCCATCATCGCATCGGCTTTATCATTGGCCACCCCAATCAAAGTGCCAGCGCCCGCCGGCTGGAGGGATTCAAGGCTGCCATCGCTGAAAAACACGTAGACAATGCACCGGAATTGATTGTCCAGGGCATGTTCACCTATCGCTCCGGTCTGGATGCTGCAGAAGCCTTGCTGGGTCTGGATGAACGCCCCACAGCGATCTTTGCCAGCAACGATGATATGGCTGCTGGCGTGGTCGCCATTGCCCACCGGCTGGGTCTGGATGTACCGGGCGACCTGACCGTTGCCGGCTTCGATGACACGGCACTGGCAACCACCATCTGGCCAGAACTGACCACCGTGCGCCAACCTATTGCCGATATGGCCGAAGCGGCGGTGCAATTATTGCTGCGACAAATCCGCGCACAACGCAATGATGTGCCAGAAGCACCGGAGCACACACGTATAGAACACGTGCTGGTGCGTCGCCAATCAGACGCCGCCCCGCGCCTGCGTCCGCGCTCCAAAATGCTGTCCAAGGTAAGACTTTAGAACGCGCAGCACGCCTGTTGTGTAACAGGTATGCAGCGCATCAATCTGCCATTGCCTGACATGAATGCTGGCAGGCAAGCAAGCCCCGCCTTGCGTTCAGAACGACGAAAACTGCCGCATATTCAAAGCAATACGTCCCTCCGGCAGCATCTACATTCCGCCAATACTCCAGCGAATTCAGAGCAGAATTCAAACCAGAATTCCGCAACGTCCCAGTTGACACCTTCCATTTACCCTTCACATGCTGTAGCTTGCAGCATCAAATCATGACGCAGACGAAGCAAAAAACTGCCGTTTCGTTTCAATAAGCATTAAAACAATACATTAAGTAACATTGGCGACACCGCTACCCGCCATAATTCTGCCATGGACTAGCCGCGTGGCAATAATGCCATCGACCTGACGGTTTACCGGTGTAAACTGAAAATATTAATAATTTATTACCTTCAATAATAAAATGAACAACAAATTCACTGATTTGCTTACACAGCGCATCCAGCCTCTGGCTCAGTCTGCACAGGTTTTGCGTCATCAGGCAGGACGTAGCCAGCCTCGTCTGCTGGCCTTGTTGTTGACAGTGGCGGTGATAGGTGCCGGCGGCATCTGGTGGTGGAAATCGCGCCCCGAGACCACGGCTGATGCCGCCAGCGCAACCGCCAAATCCCCTGCCGGCAACGCAGGCGGGCGACGCTTTGGCGGTGCCAATACGATACAGCCGGTATCCATACAGACAGTACGCAAGCAGGATATCAAGGTGATGGTTAACGCCATAGGCAGTGTCACTGCATCAAATACAGCGATCGTCCATGCGCAAGTGAATGGCGTGCTCCAGCGCCTGCATTTCATTGAAGGACAGCAGGTCAGCGCTGGCCAGTTGTTGGCCCAGATTGATCCGCGCGCCTATGAAGCCACGCTGGGACAAGCGGAAGGTGCACTGGCCCGTGACAAGGCACAACTGGATAACGCCAATATTGACCTGGCACGTTATCGCGACCTGCTCGCTAAAGATGCTGTCCCCAAACAGCAACTTGACACTCAGCAAGCACTGGTGCATCAGCTTGAAGGCACAGTCAAGGTAGATCAGGCCACCGTCGCCAGCGCAAGACTTCAATTATCTTATACCCGCGTGCTGGCCCCCACCGCAGGCAGGGTTGGCTTGAAACAGGTTGACATCGGTAATGTGGTGCAGGCATCTGACGCCAACGGCATCGTCATCATCAATCAGACCCGTCCGGTTACGCTGGTATTTGCGGTACCGTCCGCCAATGTACCCCTGATCACGGCGCGCCTGCGCTCGAACACGGCAATGACAGTCAATGCCTGGGACCGTGGTGGCAAGCGTTTGCTGGCCACTGGCCGCGTCGCCACGGTTGACAATGCCATCGACACCACCACCGACACCATCAAGGTCAAGGCCGTGTTTGCCAATGCAGATGATGCCTTGTTCCCTAACCAGGCCGTCAGCGTCACCCTGCAAATGGATACGCTGAACGATGTGCTGGCAGTTCCACCATCGGCAGTATTGCGCGGCACCCAGGGCTTCTACCTCTACGTGGTCAATGCAGATAACACGGTCAGTACACGCGTCATCACACCGGGCACGGTCGATGGTGACTGGATGGCGATAGAAGGCCCTTTGAAAGCGGGTGAAAAAGTGGTGATCGACGGTGTTGACCGCCTGCGCGAAGGAGCCAAGGTGGAAGTCATCGCGTCTGACCCCAAACAACGTGCCGGTGCCAACGCACCCGCTGGTGGCAAACGTGGCAGGAATAAGGATAAAGGGGCAGACTCGTCGGCATCGGCATCAGCTTCGACTTCCGCCACCGTATCTGCGACATCTGCTGCGTCTGCACCTCAGCCTGCTGGCAGCACAGCCGCTTCCAAGTAGAGCCGGGCAGCCATCATGAATCCTTCAAGAATCTTTATTGAACGCCCCGTCGCCACATCCTTGCTGATGCTGGCGATCATGCTGGCGGGCATACTGGCATATCGACTGCTGCCACTGTCAGCGCTGCCTGAAGTCGATTATCCGACCATACAGGTGACAACGCTTTATCCAGGTGCCAGCCCGGATGTCATGTCCACCACCGTCACTGCCCCTCTGGAAAGGCAGTTCGGCCAGATGCCAGGCCTGAACCAGATGACCTCGACCAGCTCAGGCGGTGCATCTGTCATTACCCTGCGTTTTTCTTTGGGTTTGTCACTGGATGTGGCAGAACAGGAAGTGCAGGCAGCAATCAACAGTGGCAGCAATTTGCTGCCCAGTGATTTGCCCATGCCTCCCATCTATAGCAAGATCAACCCAGCCGATGCACCGGTACTGACAATTGCGATTACCTCACCTTCTTTGCAGGTCATCAAGCTGCATGATTTAACAGAGAATCGTCTGGCACCCAAACTGTCGCAGGTGGATGGAGTAGGCCTGGTCAGCATAGCTGGCGGGCGACGCCCTGCCGTGCGCATTCAGGCCAATCCGCAAACCCTGGCATCACTGGGCTTGTCACTGGATGACATCCGTTCGGCCATAGTCTCAGCCAATGTGAATCAGGCGAAAGGCAGTTTTGACGGTGCGCAACGTGCATCCACCATTGATGCCAATGACCAGTTGAAATCAGCCGCTGAATACCAGAACCTGGTGATTGCCTGGAAAAATGGCAATCCATTGCGGCTGAAGGACATCGCCCAGATAGTAGATGATGCAGAGAACTTGCGGCTGGCAGCATGGGCAGACAGCACGCCTGGCGTGATTTTGAATGTACAACGCCAGCCAGGGGCGAACGTCATCCAGACTGTGGATCGCGTCAAGGCTTTGCTGCCCAAATTGAAAGCCTCGCTGCCTGCTTCGGTCGATGTGCAGGTCATTGCGGACCGTACCACCACCATACGCGCCTCTGTTGACGATACCGAATTCGAACTGCTGCTTTCCATCGCCCTGGTGGTGATGGTGATTTTTCTGTTCTTGCGCAGCGCCAGTGCCACCATCATCCCCAGCGTCGCGGTGCCGCTGTCACTGGTGGGCACCTTTGGTGTCATTTATCTGGCCGGGTTTTCCATCAATAACCTGACGCTGATGGCGCTGACCATCTCCACCGGCTTTGTCGTCGATGATGCCATCGTCATGATAGAAAACATCGCCCGTTTTGTTGAAGAAGGTGATACACCGATGGCCGCCGCCTTAAAGGGCAGCAAGCAAATAGGCTTTACCATTATTTCGCTGACAGTATCGTTGATCGCCGTGCTGATTCCACTGCTGTTCATGGGTGACGTGGTTGGCCGACTGTTCCATGAATT
Source organism: Undibacterium sp. Di26W (assembly GCF_049340265.1). Classification (NCBI taxonomy): domain Bacteria; kingdom Pseudomonadati; phylum Pseudomonadota; class Betaproteobacteria; order Burkholderiales; family Oxalobacteraceae; genus Undibacterium; species Undibacterium sp. Di26W. The sequence goes on along the minus strand of NZ_JBMPOR010000001.1, from coordinate 131,535 downwards.
TGCCATCACGCTGGCCGTCGCCATTTTGATTTCTGCTTTTGTGTCGCTGACGCTGACACCGATGATGAGTGCCCGCCTGTTACGTCCTGAGCATGAAATCAAACATTCGCGTCTTGGCGCATGGAGTGCACGCAGTTTTGATGCACTGGTCAGTCGTTATGGCAGTGCCCTGAACTGGGTACTGGACCGCCCAGCCAGCACGCTGCTGGTATTCGCCTTCACCGTGGTACTGACAGCGATTTTGTATGTCTGGGTGCCGAAAGGTTTTTTCCCGGTACAAGATACGGGTTTGATACAGGTGATTACCGAAGCAACGCAAACCACCTCTTTTGAAGCCATGTCCACCCGCCAGCAGGCAGTGGCAGAAGCCATTTTGAAAGACCCCGATGTTGATCATCTGGCATCTTTCATCGGCGTGGACGGTGCCAACCCCACACTCAACACCGGACGCATGCAAATCACCCTGAAGCCTTTCGCACAAAGACAGGCGTCGGCGTCCGAGATCATTCGCAGGCTGGATGAAAGCACATCCCATATCCCTGGCATCACGGCGTATATGCAACCCGTGCAGGATCTCACTATCGAAGACCGCATTTCAAAGACGCAATACCAGTTCTTGCTGAGTTCCCCCAGCTCTGCAGACCTGACATCATCCACCAACCGCTTGCTGGCACGTTTGAAAAAACTACCGCAACTGGCGGACGTGGCCAGCGATTTGCAGGATGAAGGCCAACAAGCCTATGTGCAGATAGACCGCGAAGCGGCGGGCCGACTGGGCGTCACTGTCGCAGCCATTGATACCGCCCTTTACAATGCATTTGGTCAGCGCCTGATCTCTACCATCTACACCCAGTCCAGCCAGTACCGCGTGGTGTTGGAAGCGGCCAAAGATGTCAAAACCGGGCTGGTCGCCATTGAAGGATTGTACGTGCCCGGGACATCGGTATCGGCTAGCGGTGGTTCCAGCACCATACAAGTGCCGCTGACATCGGTTGCACAGGTGATCAGCAAATCTGCTGCATTGGCGATCAATCACGTGGCGCAATTCCCTTCCGTCACCATCTCGTTCAACCTGGCGGGTGGTGCATCGTTGGGCAGTGCCGTAGATGCCATCAGGGCTGAAGAAGAAAAACTGGATTTGCCGCCCAGCGTGGAAACCAGTTTCCAGGGTGCTGCCGAAGCTTTCAGGGCTTCACTCAGCAGCAGCCTGCTGTTGATCCTGGCAGCAGTGGTCACCATGTATATCGTACTGGGTGTGCTGTATGAAAGTTATATTCACCCTATCACCATACTCTCCACCCTGCCCTCTGCCGGCCTGGGTGCCTTGCTGGCACTGCTGATAGCGGGGCAAGACCTGGGCGTGGTGGGTATCATCGGGATTGTGCTGCTGATCGGTATTGTCAAAAAGAACGCCATCATGATGATCGATTTCGCGCTGGATGCCGAGCGCGAACAAGGCATGGACCCACGTGCTGCCATCCACCAGGCTTGCCTGCTGCGCTTCCGCCCTATTCTGATGACTACCATGGCCGCCTTGCTGGGTGCATTGCCACTGATGCTGGGTACCGGTGCAGGCCACGAATTGCGCCACCCTTTGGGCGTGACCATGGTTGGTGGCCTGATCGTCAGCCAGTTGCTGACCTTGTTTACCACACCGGTCATTTACCTGGGCTTTACCCACCAGGCGCAAAAACTTGCTGAATGGCGCAGCAGGCGCGAAGCCGCAAGGCTGGCGAAAGAAAGCCGTCTATGAATATTTCCGCGCCATTCATAGCAAGGCCGGTAGCCACCACACTGATCACACTGGGTGTGGCGCTGGCGGGTGTCATTGGTTTTCAATTACTGCCTATCGCGCCTTTGCCCCAGGTTGATTTTCCGACGATTTCGGTGAATGCCTCGCTGCCTGGTGCCAGTCCGGACACCATGGCAGCAACCGTCGCCACGCCACTGGAGCGCGCGCTTGGCAGCATTGCCGGTGTCAGTGAAATCACATCCCGCTCTTCGCTGGGTTCGACCAGCATCACCCTGCAATTCGACCTGAACCGCAATATTGATGGTGCCGCGCGCGATGTGCAGGCTGCCATCAATGCAGCACGCAGCCTGTTGCCCAGCGGCCTGCCCAGCAACCCCACTTACCGTAAAGTGAACCCTGCCGACGCACCCGTGATGATACTGTCACTCACCTCAGAAACCCTGACGCGCGGCCAGATGTATGACGCCGCCTCTACCGTCCTGGCCCAGCGCCTGGCCCAGGTAGAGGGAATTGGTCAGGTATCAGTGGGTGGTGGTGCCCTGCCAGCCGTGCGTGTGGAACTTGACCCGGACAAGCTGTCACAGAAAGGCATATCACTGGAAAACGTGCGACTGGCACTGACCGCCACCAATGCTAATCGCCCCAAAGGTTCAGTGGAAGAAGATGGTCGCAGCTGGCAAATCGGTGCCAATGACCAGGCCCGCACGGCAGCTGAATATGCGCCCGTGGTTCTTAGTTATCGTAATGGCGCAGCAGTGCGCTTGCGTGATGTGGCTGAAGTAGTTGATTCGGTACAGGACGTACGTAATTACGGTGTCGCCAACGGCAAACCGGCTATCGTCCTGTTTTTGCTGAAACAACCTGGTGCCAATATCATAGAAACCGTAGAACGTGTGCGCGCCTTGTTGCCACGTTTGCAGGCATCTATTCCGCAAGCCATCGACCTGAATGTCGTCAGTGACCGGACACCGACCATCCGCGCATCGCTGCGTGAAGTTGAACGATCACTCTCTATCGCAGTAGGCCTGGTGATCTTGGTCGTGCTGCTGTTTTTGCGTAACTGGCGCGCCACCATGTTGCCCGCTGTCGCCGTGCCGGTATCACTGGCCGGCACTCTTGGTGTCATGTATTTGTGCGGCTATAGCCTGGACAATCTATCCGCCATGGCATTGACAGTGGCAACCGGTTTTGTGGTCGACGATGCGATTGTCGTTTCTGAAAACATCAGCAGATATATAGAACAGGGATTAAGCCCACGCGAAGCAGCGCTGAAAGGTGCGCGCGAAATCGGCTTTACCGTCGTTTCCATCAGCCTGAGCCTGGTTGCGGTATTTATTCCCCTGCTCTTGATGGGGGGCGTGGTTGGGCGTCTGTTCCGCGAATTTTCGGTGGTACTGTCAACTGCCATCTTTATCTCCATGCTGGTGTCACTGACCACGACACCGATGATGGCGGCAGTGCTGCTGAAGCAGCATGTCGTCAAACGACCCGGGAAAATCGGCCGCATGATGGCAAAACTCAATCGTCTGGTGATGCGCGGCTATCGCCATTCGCTGATGTGGACATTACGTCATCAACCTATTGCCCTGATTGCGTTGCTGGGTGTGATAGTCCTTAACGTCTATCTGTACACGGCCATTCCGAAATCTTTCTTCCCACAACAAGATACCGGTGTCATTGTCGGCGGCGTACAGGCAGACCAGGGCAGTTCGTTTCAAATGATGCAGCAGCGGCTCAACACCTTTGTGGCCATCGTCCGCGCTGATCCGGCAGTAGCGAATGTCAGCGGCAATACCGGCGGCGGGCAAAGTAATTCAGCCAACTTCTACATTACGCTGAAACCTATCAGTGAACGCCAGGTGTCAGCAGACGTCGTCATCACCCGCCTGCGTACCCGGCTGTCCCATGAGCCCGGTGCCAACCTGTTTCTGGTGGCGGCACAAGATATACGTATAGGTGGCCGTCAATCCAATGCGCAATATCAATATACCTTGCAGGCCGATGATCTGGAGGCCTTGCGTACCTGGGAACCGCGCATACGCAATGCCCTGGCACAATTGCCTGAACTGGCAGACGTGAACAGCGACCAGCAAGACAAGGGCATGCAGACTTCGCTCGTGATCGACCGCGATGCGGCAGCACGCCTGGGCGTATCAATGAGTGCCATCGACACCACCCTGAACGATGCCTTTGGGCAGCGCCAGGTTGGGGTCATCTACAACCCCCTCAATCAATACCGGGTGGTGATGGAGCTGGCCAGCCCCTATCTTCAGGGACCAGCCACATTTCAACGCCTGTATGTGACCAGCAGCGCAGGCAAGCAGATACCGCTTTCCACCATCGCCAGGTTTGAAACAACCAATACACCATTGTCGATCAACCACCAAAGTGGCACACCTGCATCAACGGTCAGTTTCAACCTGCCTTTAAATGTATCCTTGTCCGAAGCCACCCAGGCCATCAATAATGCAATGGCCGAACTGGGTGTGCCGGTATCGGTACGCGGCAGCTTCCAGGGGACAGCAAACGCGTTTCAGCAATCATTGTCATCACAACCGATCCTGATCGCTGCTGCCATCATTACCGTGTATCTGGTATTGGGCATACTGTACGAAAGTCTGATCCATCCGGTGACCATATTGTCCACCCTGCCGTCTGCTGGTGTGGGTGCATTGCTGGCACTGATCTTGTTCAATACTGATTTTTCCATCATCGCCCTGATCGGCGTGATTCTGCTGATAGGTATCGTGAAGAAGAACGCCATCATGATGATAGATTTTGCCATCAGCCGTCAGCGTGCCTACAGTGCGACTGCCGGGGCAGCGATATTCCGTGCTGCCTGCCTGCGCTTGCGCCCCATCCTGATGACCACATTTGCTGCTATTTTTGGAGCCGTGCCGCTTGCCCTGGGCAGTGGCGATGGTGCCGAATTAAGGCAGCCTTTGGGTATCGCCATCGTTGGTGGCCTGATACTCAGCCAACTGCTGACTTTATACACTACGCCTGTCGTCTTCGTCATGATGGACAGACTGCGCAGGAAACGCTTGCCACGTCCGGAAAAATTCCCCGGCATCGCGGGTGAACCTGCAATGACTATTACTCAATAGGTAGCATTTCATGAAATTTGCTCTTCGTCACAAAAATACTGTCCCGCTACTGACGTCCCTGCTTGCACCGATGATGCTGGCTGCTTGCGCAGTCACCAAAGTTGATCCGCCGGCACCCGTTGTCGCCACCGCCCAATTCCAGGAAAGTGGTGCATGGCAACAGGGAAACGCGGCAGCCACACCGGTACCTGACAACTGGTGGACCCTGTTCAAGGACCCGGTACTGGATGAGCTGGAACGCCGCCTGGTCATCGATAATCAAAATCTCAAGGTATCTGCTGCTCAGGTCGCCAATGCGCGTGCTGCGCTGGAAGCTAGCCGCAGCGCCATGTACCCCAGCCTGTCGGCCGGTTTAAGTGCCAGCCGCGATGCCAGCCCGACGGCAACCACGTCCGCCAATGCCAGCAACCCCAGCAACAGCATGTCCCTGACTGCCAATGCCAGTTGGGAAGTTGACCTGTGGGGACGTCTGTCACAGGCAAGTGCCGGGGCCCAATCCACCCTGCAAGCCAGCATGGCCGATTTAGCGTCAGCCCGGCTTTCGGCGCAGGCCACCTTGGCACAAAGCTATTTCTCCATGCGCACTATTGATGCCCAGCTGTCACTCAGTGATCGCAGCATTCAGGCGTATGAACGCTCCTTGTCACTGACGCAGGCACGCTATGAAGGTGGGGTTGCCGGTCGCACCGATGTCCTGCAGGCGCAGACCCAGCTCAAAAGCGCCCAGGCTCAACGCGCTGACCTGACCGCCCAACGCGCAGTGCTGGCGCATGCCATCGCCGTGCTGGTAGGCACGCAGCCGGCTGAACTGACGATAAGCCATGACGCCAGCTTGCCTGTGGCACCAGTGGTGCCAGCCATGCTGCCGTCAAACTTGCTGGAACGCAGACCAGACATTGCGGCTGCGCAGCGACGCGTGGCCAGCGCCTATGCGCAGATCGGCGTGGCGGATGCGGCTTATTTTCCTTCGCTGTCACTGTCTGCCAGTGCCGGATACCGTGGCACATCCCTGGGGCAATTGATCAGTGCACCACATTTTTTATGGTCGCTGGGCAGCAGCCTGACGCAATCCATTTTTGATAGCGGCCAAAGAAAACTGGCCAGCGCCCAGGCGCGTGCCAGCGCTGAACAACTGACTGCCAGCTACCGGCAGGTGGTGTTAACGGCCTTGCAGGAAGTCGAAGATAACCTGATCTTGAATGCCCAATTGCAGCAGGAAGCGCAATTGCAATCAGAAGCGTTGCAGGCGGCTCAGCGCAATCTGGAAATCACGCTTGACCAGTATCGCGCCGGCACCGTCAGTTATCTCAACGTCGTAGTTGCACAGGCATCTGCATTCAGCAGTGAAAGCAGTTTGCTCAGTGTACGCAACCGCCAACTGGCGGCTATCAGTCAGCTATTAAAAAATGTTGCTGGACGATGGGATGCCTGAGGTAGGATGCCTGACATCATACAAAAAAAGCATCTAGAAAACGTTTATGGAAAACACCGTATTTTCGGAGATCAAATTCTGGCTGATGATGCTGATCTCTTTCGTCCTGCCGTTTGGCTTATACAGTGTACTGATGATGAAACGGGCCATCTCGCGACAAACCACGCTGATGCTGGGTTTTGCGCTGGTGGCTATCGCCGGACTGGACGTCTACACCCTGCAAATTCTGGCGGCTGCCGCCAGATTAACGCCCTCACTGGCCGACGATACGATATTCGTTTCTGAAGTATCGCTCGCCCTGTATCTTCTGCCCGTGATGTTCGGCGGCATAGGTGTAAATATCATTTCACATGTCGTTGTGAAACATCTGGATGAGGCCAATGAGCGTTTCAGGAAGGAACATCCGGATGAGTAAAAACCTGTTTACGATCTAAGATCAGACTTATTTATCTTTGAGTCATGACATCTACTCTCCGGCAGATTTCATTGCATCCGGCAAAGAGCTAGGGTGAGTACTGGTCCATACTTCCGAAATATAACGCAAACTGTCCTCCCGGGAGCCGCTAATCCCGGATGGGTGCCAGCCTAAGGGTATTTCCTTGCCAGACGGCCATATAGAATAGTGACCCTGGTGATTCGTTATGACATCGTACTGATCATCAATCTGGTTGGTCATCATGTGCCCTGTTTAAATTGAGCTTTCGTAAAAGTGACAATACTGACACACAATTTTACTTCAGTCGTAGTTGAAAATTGGTTCATACTCAACTAATTTATTTTTCAACACCACTTTTACTTCGCTGTACCCGCTACAGGCAATACATATCCCTGGCATCTCTCTGCCCACCAGGACAGAAACTCTTTATCTTCAACCCTGCCATTTTCAGTACTTTCATATCGGGTCATGCCGCGCTTGTCCGGGTTCACCGTGATGATGAAGCGCTGCACCAGATCGCGCGCCAGGCCCGGCTGATTGACGGTGGCGCGGCCACAAACGTAATACAAGCCATTGCCTTTTTCAAACATTTTTTCGGTGCCGCTTTCAATGACTATCGTGGCATCGGACGCGTGACGGCTAAAAATTTCATGCGCGACATCCATTTTGTCATTCGAAGAGCCGGTGCAGGCTGACAACAGGCTGGCTGCCAATACTAGCGGACTGAATATGTTTGTTTTCATGGTGTACTGAGTTACAGATTTCTTTGAGAAGTGCAGATGATATACAAATTATAAAAATACAGACAAATAAATGCTTAATAAACATGTTAACCCTGATTTACGCTTGGTCCGCGCTTGCGCAGCATCAAATCAGTGCAGTATCCGATCAATATCTGCTGCCATGGCGATTGAAACAAAAGCCGTATTGATATATATTCTCATTATCATTTAGGTTTAGCATTTATTCTTTACGGGAAGCTCATCATGCATGATTTGCCATTTGAACAAGCGGGCGCCATGACTTTGAATCAGATGAAAGTCGGTGATTCAGGGATAGTGCTTGATGTACAAGATCAGGATCATGCGAAAAGTGATGCCGCTTTCAATATTACCCGCCGTTTGAAAGAACTGGGTTTTGTGAAAGGTGAACCAGTAAAGGTTTTGCATAAGGGCTATTTTGGTGGTGAGCCTCTGGCAGTCAGAATTGGCCAATCCACTTTTGCATTAAGAAACTTTGAAGCGGCATTAATTGGCGTTACTCACTCAGGAAAAGTAGGAAAATAGTGAAAGAATTGTTTTCTCCGCGTATCGCTCTTGTCGGCAATCCCAACTGCGGAAAAACTGCACTGTTCAACAGATTGACGGGTGCGCGACAAAAAGTAGCCAACTATGCTGGCGTCACCATAGAACGCAAAGAAGGCAAGTTTCGTTCGTCTGCGGGGCGTGACTGGCAGGTATTGGATTTGCCGGGCACTTATAGCCTGCATGCAGCCACCCCGGATGAAGAAATCACCCAGCAGGTAGTCACCGGCAATCATAGCGACGAAGCCATGCCAGACGCCGTAGTATGCGTGGTGGACGCCACCAACTTGCGACGTGGCTTGCGGGTGGTGCTGGAACTGATTGCTCTTGGTCAGCCCATGGTTCTGGCAGTCAATATGATGGATATCGCAAAAAAACGCCATATCCATATCGACATCGATGCCATCAGCAAAGCACTGAATATACCGGTAGTTGAAACAGTCGCGGTTGATCCGCAGGGCATTGATGCCTTGCTGACTCAACTTGAAACACTGGCGCAGCAATTGGTGCCGTCGGCCAATATCACGCCACATGCGTTGACCAATCAAAGCCCCGAAGCACTGCAAGAAAGAGTCAATGCGGTATTGCAATTGAGCGTATCGCAAACCGCTGATGCGGCCAATGACATCAGCCTCAGCTATCGCCTGGACAGCTGGGTATTGCACCCTGTCGTTGGCCCCGTGATTTTTGCAACCCTGATGTTCCTGGTATTCCAGGCAGTATTTGCCTGGGCGCAAATGCCCATGGACATGATCAAATCCGTCATTGATGCAAGCGGTGCTGCAGTGGAAGCGGCCTTGCAGCCGGGTATCTTGCAGGGTTTGCTGGTCAAGGGTGTAATCGGCGGTGCTGGCAGCGTGCTGGTATTTTTGCCGCAGATTGTCATCCTGTTCTTTTTCATCCTGGTGATGGAAGATTCGGGCTATCTGCCGCGCGCTGCGTTCTTGCTGGACAAGGTCATGGGTAAAGTCGGTTTATCCGGACGCGCTTTTATTCCCCTGCTGTCCAGCTTTGCCTGTGCCATTCCCGGCATCATGGCGACCAGAACCATACAAAATCCACGTGATCGCCTGGTGACGATCATGATTGCGCCTTTGATGACCTGCTCTGCCCGCTTGCCGGTGTACGCGCTGATCATTGCTGCCTTCATTCCTGATAAAGCCGTGTGGGGCGTGCTCAATCTGCAAGGCCTGGTGCTGTTTTTTCTGTACCTGGCAGGCATAGTCTCGGCCATGCTGGTGGCTTTTTTCTTCAAGAAAAAATGGGGTAGCCAAATCCACCAACAAGCACTGATGCTGGAACTGCCCGATTACAGATGGCCGAATCTGCGTAATCTGGTGCTGGGCCTGTGGGAGAGAATCAAGATCTTTACCACACGTGTCGGTACCATCATTTTGTCGCTGATGATATTGCTGTGGTTCCTCAGCAGCTTTCCCGGTGCGCCGGCAAATGCAGATCAGCCTGCGATTTATTACAGTATTGCCGGTCAACTGGGCCGTTTGCTGGAATTTGTATTTGCCCCGATAGGCTTTAACTGGCAAATTTGTATCGCCCTGGTGCCTGGCCTGGCGGCACGTGAAGTCGCCGTTGCAGCCCTGGGGACTGTATATGCCTTGTCACAGTCTGGCGAAGAGCTGAGTCGCTCGCTGGAACCGCTGATTGCCCAGTCCTGGAGTCTGCCGACTGCACTGTCACTGCTGGCCTGGTATGTGTTTGCACCGCAATGCGTGGCGACACTGAGCGTGGTGAAACGCGAAACCAATACCTGGCGTTATCCGGTCATGATGGCCGCTTACCTGTTTGGTCTGGCCTATCTGGCTTCTTTCCTGACCTTTCATATTTCAACTTACCTGCTGGGGAGATGAGAAATGCAAAACCTGATTGCCAGCTTGTTATTGCTGTTGGCCAGCGCATACCTGCTATTGAAATACATGCCCAAGGCCACAAAAAACAGAATCAAGGCTTATTTCCAGAGCCTCCACCCTGCCCTTGTGCCGGTGCTTGACGGCCTGTCAAAACAGAGCGATGGCTGTGGTTCTGGATGTGGCGGCTGCTCGTCCAACAATACTGCGTCAAACAATCATTGTTCGAAGCCGCAGTCTCCAGAACAGACTATCAAGCTGATCAAAAATTTGCCAGCCCAGAAATAGCACCTGTTTCACACTCTGCTTGCCGTTGGCAGTCAGCCGGAATTGATGTATCCTCAAAACATAAAATAGATACAATTTTTGGGACTTTTGAGACGAACAAGGGCTTTAGCGGGATATGACAGTAATCATCTACGACAAGACCGAAAAAGGGCGTGAAGAAATTGCGACCCGTAAGCACCAGTTAGCATCACGCCTGCGGACCTTGCTGGTCATGGTGGATGGCAAGCATACGAATGACGACATAATGAGGAAAGTAACAGGACTGGGCCTGACCGAACAAAACATGCAAGAACTGCTGGAGCAAGATTTCATTGTTGCAATCACAGTCCAATCAATACCGGCAGCAAGCAACACTCACGCCTCTTCTGGCACACCAGCGACGCCAGCAGCACCAGTGGCCAAGCCAAGCGAACCCGCTACAGTGGCAGCCCCCAGCCTGCCTGCAATGACAGATGCAGAACGTTTCCAGGCACTGTATAACTTCTTCAATGAAACCATTAAAAGTGCCATAGGCTTGCGTGGTTATGGCCTGCAATTGAAAGTGGAACGGGCATCGACCATCGACGATTTCCGTGAACTCCGGCAGGCCTATGTAGAGGCCGTGCAAAAAGCCAAGGGCCCGGAAATGGCGCGCAGCCTGCGTGATCGACTGGACCAGTTATTAAACGACGGCAATGCCTGATACAAATCAGTGCTGAAACTCACTCATTAGCCAGAACTGGCGCAATCAGACATCATTCATGCAGATAAACAAAAAGCCAGGTACCCCTGGCTTTTTGTTTTGCAACTTGCTGTTATTGACAGCACTTATTCAATACCCTGGCTGCTCAGGTATTCCTCATATGTACCCTGGAAGTCGACAATTTTATTTTCCTTGATTTCCAGTACGCGCGTCGCCAAAGATGAAACGAATTCGCGATCATGCGACACGAAAATCAGGGTGCCGGCATATTTTTCCAGTGCGATATTCAGTGACTCGATCGATTCCATATCCATATGATTGGTAGGCTCATCCATCAGCAAAACATTATGGCGACCCAGCATCAGCTTGCCATACATCATGCGACCTTTTTCACCGCCCGACAAAACCTTGACTGATTTTTTGACGTCATCACCACCAAACAGCAAGCGCCCCAGGATGGAACGCACGGCCTGATCATCATCGCCTTCCTGCGTCCACTGACCTATCCAGTCAGTCAGGTTTTTGTCTGATGCAAATTCTTCAGTAGGATCTTGCGGCATATAGCCGACATTGGCATTTTCTGCCCATTTAACAATGCCATAATCAGCGTGCATGCCGGTAATGTCATCACCACCTATGCAACGCAACAGAGTGGTTTTACCGATACCATTGGCACCGATGATCGCGATTCTTTCACCTGCTTCCACCATCAGGTCGACATTCTTGAACAATGGCTTATCGTAAGCTTTGCTTAAGGATTGCACTTCTACAGCCAGGCGATGCAATTTCTTTTCGCCATCGAAACGTACGAAAGGATTTTGACGGCTGGATGGTTTGAAATCTTCAATCTTGATCTTGTCAATCTGCTTGGCACGTGAAGTTGCCTGACGCGCCTTGGATTTATTGGCAGAGAAACGACGGACGAAGTCTTGCAGTTCTGCGACTTTTTCCTTGGCCTTGGCATTGTTGGCCATTTGCTGTGCGCGTGCCTGGGATGATGCCAGCATGTAGTCATCATAGTTACCCGGATACACTTTCAAGGTACCGTAATCCATATCCGCCATATGTGTACATACCTGATTCAGGAAATGGCGATCATGGGAAATGATGATCATGGTGGAATTACGTTCATTCAGAATGTCTTCCAGCCAGCGGATGGTATTGATGTCCAGGTTATTGGTCGGTTCATCAAGCAACAGGATATCCGGATTGGAAAACAGCGCCTGGGCCAGCAAGACACGCAGCTTCCAGCCGGGTGCAACGGCACTCATGGTGCCCTGATGCTGGTCAATTGGTATGCCCACGCCCAGCAACAATTCACCAGCGCGCGCTTCAGCGGTGTAGCCATCATATTCGGCAAACTTGGCTTCGAGGTCGGCAGCCTTCATGTAGTCATCATCAGTGGCTTCAGGGTTAGCGTAAATCGCATCCCGTTCCGCCATCGCGGCCCACATCTCGGTATGGCCCATCATGACCACTTCCAGCACGCGCCTGTCTTCAAAGGCAAACTGATCCTGGCGCAATTTACCCAGGCGCTCATTCTGATCCAGCATGACGGTACCAGAAGACTGTTCAAGATCGCCCCCCAGAATTTTCATGAAGGTGGATTTGCCACAGCCGTTGGCACCGATCAGGCCGTAGCGGTTACCTTCGCCAAATTTGACTGAGATATTTTCAAACAGTGGCTTGGGGCCAAACTGCATGGTGATATTTGCGGTAGAAAGCACAGAAAACCTTTTGCAATAAATATGAGGATTAACCTCACATTATAGCATTGCGGTTTTGCCTCCCCATTGGCAAGCCCATGATTTATAGAGAAATTCTTTATGGTTTGCCAGGTTTGAGCTTTTCAGGCTGGCAAATGGAAGGCTTGCCGGAATAAGTCTAAAAATAGCACGGAGCACTTTTTTGCATAAAATGTGTTTTTTGGGGCTAGGTCAACGCGCCCTGACAGCTTCTTCAGCATCAAAGGCTGTTGTTTTTTTATAACATCGTCTTTTTTGTACGACAGCAATCAGCGTAATTTCCCCATAGAAACATTCCCTAAAACATCCTTTTCTCACTCTGAAACACCGTTCAAACCACCCTGCCCTCATACCATTTTTGCATACGACAATCCGAAATTATCATAATATTGCATCATACATTGAGGCCCACCTACTATCGTCTCAGGTAATAGCAAACGCAAAATTGCCGTGGCATCACTAACCCCAGGGACGATTATGAAAATGAAGAACAGGAAGGCGATAGCGGCGCGCAGTGCGGTAGCGCTCAGTTTGGCTGTAACACATTTCGCACACGGACAAGAGGCACCAGTTGCAGCCCCGGCCAGCGCGACACCGGCAAAAGATGATGCCTCGGCCCCGATCCAGCAGGTGGTGATGACGGGATCACGCATCGCCCGCAGGGATACGGAAACCAGCGGTCCCATGCTGACCCTGACCAAGGATGACCTTAAATTCGCGGCACCGACCTCGCTCGGCGACATCATGCAGGCGTTGCCGAATGCCGGCGTCAGTCTCAATTCCAACGGCACCCAGGGTACATCCTACGGCGTCAGTTCCATCAATCTGCGCTACCTCGGCAGCGCCGAAGGCAGTGGCAACCGTACCTTGGTACTGGTCGATGGTCACCGCTGGGTGAATGCTGCGGGTGGCCGCGGCTTCCGCGACTTCACAGACCTGAACACCATTCCGCTGGGCATCATTGACAGCGTTGAAGTGTTGAAAGACGGTGCCTCGGCCATTTATGGTGCCGATGCGATCGCTGGTGTGGTAAATATTCATACCAAGCGCAAGCTCGACGGTTTCGAAGCCAATATGCGCCTGGGCACCTCATCCCGTAATGATGATGAAAATTACAATGGCTTCCTGAACTGGGGCAAACGCTTCGACAAGGGATCGGTCTTCCTGTCAGGTAGCATGAACGATTCCCGCCCTATTTTGTCAGCGGACCGTGATCTGACCAAAGTGGCACTGTCGCCGCTGACCGCTCCTGGTACCAGCCCGCAAGGTCTGTATGTATTACCTGGCCTGTCGAATAACGCCTATTTCGGCACCGCGACTGGTTTTGCCTCGAATGCAGCCAATGCCGTCACTCGCAATACCGGCGTCACCAGCATAGGTGCCAGTTCTACGGCAGACAATAGCTTCCACACCGCTACCCTGCCCGGTGACTATTACAACCAGCAGACCCAGGGTATGTATGCCACTGGCCCCAGCAAAACTGCTGGCTTGTTCGGTCGCCTGACCTACGAGGTCACACCCGATATAACGGCGCATCTGGAAGCCACTTATACCACGCGCCAGTCGTCACAACTATTCTCACCCTACCTGCTGGATATTCGCGGCAGTAACGGATATTCAATTTCCAAGGATCAGGCGTATAACCCGTTCGGTACTGCCAACGGCGTCCCGGCGGCCAATGCGCTGGGCTTTTCTGGTTCTACCTTCCGTATCCAGCGTGTACCGGTCGAAGTCGGCAACCGCGAAGTGCTGCAAGATGTCAAGATGAGTCGCCTGCTGCTCGGCCTGGAAGGCACGGTCTCGCTATGGGGCGATTGGAATTGGGACGCAACACTGTCCTATTCGAAAAACAAAGCCAGCTTCGATCAAAGGAATGGCGTCAATTTCGACAACCTCTACCGCGCCATGACCTCGCCAACCACCTGTGCTGCCGCGCCAGGTTGCGTGCCTATTGATCTGTTTGGCACCATCACGCCAGCCATGGCCGACTATATCCGTTCGTACTCGCATGATACCAACGGCACCAGCCAGACTGATTTCAGTATGAATGCCACACGCAACCTGATGGAACTGCAAGGCGGCCCGCTGGGTATTGCCACTGGCTATGAATATCGTCGCGAAATGGCGTACGACAGCCCCGATCCTTTTGTCTCGCAGGCTTCAAGCGTACTGCCACTGGTATCTGGTGCGGCACAGGCAACCACCTCGGCAGCAGCGCGCAACCCAACCGCCGGTTCCTACTACCTGAATGAAGCCTATGCCGAACTGAGCGCTCCGCTGCTGGCCAATCTGCCATGGGTGCAAAAACTGGAACTGGATGCGGCAGTACGTTATTCGCGTTATTCCACCGTAGGTGGCAAGGCGACCACCAAGTTCGGCGTGCTGTATCGCCCGTTCAATTCGCTGTTGTTACGCGGCACGTATTCCCAGGGTTTCCGTGCACCATCCATCCTTGAGCTGTACCAGGGTGTGAAACAAACCAGTTTCCCGGCAGTTGACCCATGTAACGGCGGCGGCGCTGGCTTACCAGGTTGCGCTGGCATTCCCACCAGCTACAACCAGTCCCTGTATAGCAGCGGCATCCCACGTGGCGTCACGTCCGGCAACGCGACCCTGAAGCCTGAAAGCGCAGATACTTATTCTGTCGGTTTTACCTATTCGCCAGAACAGCTTAAAGGGTTTAGCGTGACTCTCGATCAATTCAAGATCAAGATCAAGGACGCCATCGCCTCTCAGACCGCCACCCAGATTCTGACCGCCTGCGCCCAGACCGGCACCTTCTGTAATCTGGTACAACGCGCCAATACCGGCGAGATCCTGCAACTGACACAGGCACTGGTTAACCTGTCACGTATTGAAGTGCAAGGGGTAGACGTAACGCTGCGCTATCTGGTCCCGGTCGCCGGTGCCAAGATCGATGCAGCGCTTGACCTGGCCTATCTGCAGCATTACAAATCCTATGTACCGCAACCAGATGGTTCCATCGTGGTGGACGAACGTGCCGGCAAATCCGACCAGCCACGTTCGACCTTCCCGCATCTGAAAGCCCAGGCTTCGCTGCGCTATATCGGTTCCAGCATCACCGCTGGCTGGAAAGCGCGTTATATCGGCCCAACCGCTGATGTGCCAAACAATGCAGTCAATGGCGGTAACGTACCGGGCACGCTGTATCACGACTTGCAACTGTCGTATAACTTCAGCGATGGCAAAACCAGCATAGGCATGGGCATAGACAACCTCTTTGACAAGCAACCACCCGCATCGGCTGCCAACAATCCTATCAATTTCGATATATACACCTACGATGTACGTGGCCGCTACTTTTATACACGTGTGAACACCAAGTTCTGAAAATGACTATGTCCAACATGATAGACAAGCCAAGCAAGGCAGATGCCGACCAGCCCGCGACAGATAACATCGTCAAACGGCGCTGGGCGCTGGAACCGGTCATGATGATGTTCATCGCGCTGGCCATAGGCGTACTGCTGACCTGGATCTTGCCGTCCGGCGAGTACCAGCGCAGTGGTACGACCGAGGTATCGCCCGTGGTCCCAGGCAGCTATCACGGCATACCCAAAACCCTCAGCGCTGCGGCACTGATCCAGCAGCCTCAAAGCAAGAATGAGGCAGCACCGTTGTCACCGAGCGCCATCTTTACTTCGGTACCGGCGGGTCTGGTGAAGTCGGCCAACCTGATCTTCATGATCCTGCTGCTGGGTGGCCTGCTGGGGGTGTTTCGCGCCACCGGTGCCTTCGACGCCGGTATTGAGCGGCTGCTGGGTTTGACTGGCGGTCGGGTGGTGGTACTGACGCCGGTGGTGATGGTGATTTTATCGGCTGGCAGTACCTTCCTGGGCATGATCACCGAATACCTGATCTTCATCCCGGTGGTGATTGCGATTGCCGAGCGCCTGGGCATGAGCCGGCTATATGGCTTTACCCTGCTAACCCTGGCTGCCAAGGTCGGTTACCTGGCATCGGTATCGAATCCGCTGGCTTTGCTGATTGCCCAGCCCATCGTTGGCGTGCCGGTATTCAGCGGTGCACTGGTGCGTTTGACTCTGTGGGCAATTTTCCTGACGCTGGCTATCTTGTTTGTACTACGCATGGAACCGCGCCCGGCCAAGGCTGCCGTGTTTGAAAGCAAGCCCTTGTCCAAACCACACTTCCTGGTGATCGTGATTGTCTGCATTGCACTGGCTGTATTGGTGTATGGATCAACCGCGCTGGGCTGGCGTGATTCGCAGTTTGCCACACTGTACATGGTGACTGCACTATGCATCGGGCTGGCCTATCGCATGAGCGCACGGGTCGGTGCGCATGCCTTTGTCGAAGGCATGAATTCGATGACGCTGGCGGCGCTGCTGCTGGGCATGGCGCGGGGTGTCGAGATTGTGCTGCGTGAAGGCCGCATCCTGGACACCATCATCGCCTATGCTTCCGCCCAGGTTGAACATCTGTCACCGATACTGGTCGCGCCTATCATTATGGGGCTGGAAATGGTCTTGACGCTGTTGATACCGTCTACCTCTGCCAAGGCCGCACTCAGCATTCCCATCCTGGGTCCTATCGGTGAAAGCGTGGGCGTCAGCGGGCAAACTACTGTGCTGGCCTTCATCCTCGGGAATGGCCTGGTCAACATGTTCTCGCCGACTTCGGGCATGCTGCTGGCATTCCTGGCGGCCGGTGGTATTCCTTACGGTCGCTGGTTCCGTCTGATCTTGCCGCTGTTCGGGGTGTTCACTGTGATTGCCGCAGTCGCCACCATGCTGGCCGTGGTATTGCACTACTGATCGCCATGAAAGAAGACTTGCTCAATCTAAAAGCCCTGCGGGCGTTTTACGAGATCGTCCGTACCGGTTCTGTGACTGCCGCTGCGACACGCATAGGCATGTCGCAGCCGGCCGTCAGCCGCCAGTTGGCTCAGTTGGAAGCGCTGATCGGTTTCGAATTATTCCATCGTGATCATGGCCGGCTGGTGCCAACGCAGGACGGGCTGCTGCTGTACGAAGAAGTGTCATTGTCGCTGAATGGATTCCAGCGCATCCAGAGCCTGGTCAGCGACATTTCCGGTTTCCGTATCGGGCACTTGAAACTGGTGGCACCACCGAGTTTTTGCGAAGGCATCTTGCCCGATATCGTCGCCGCATTCAGCGCCCGCTTCCCTCGCGTACGCATTTCGGTAGATTCGCACAGCCGTGAAGTAGCGAAATCGATGATCGCTACCCGCACAGTTGATGGCGGTTTCCTGATCGTGCCGGTCAATCGTGATGACTTGCACGAAGACCCGGTCTGCGCCAATGAAACAGTATGTGTGTTGCAGACAGACAATCCGCTGGCCCGTCACCGTACCTTGACGCCCAAGCTGTTACGCGGTGAGCCGCTGATCTTGCTAGGCTATGGACAAAATTCACGCGCCACCATTGATGCCACGTTTTCGCGCGCGGGTGTACAGCCGGACGCCCGCATCGAAACACATACGGTCAGTTCGGCCTGTGCCTTTGCCGCACGCGGGCTGGGCGTGGCGCTGGTCAACCGCTTGCTGGCCGCGTTTTACATGCGGCCAGGCCTGGTCATGCGCCGCTTCGAACCGACACTGAGCAATGAATATGCGTTCGTCACATCATCCCTGTCGACACCCAGTCGTCTGGCTACAGAATTCCTGAAAGAGACCAAGCGTTACTTTGCCAACAAGAATTTGCCGGAACTGTGATGCACAAGCATTTTCCTTGATTTCCGTGGCTTTGCTGTACTCGAACAGAACCAAATATTTGAAAGTATCTATGTTATTCAGACCCACCCATACCGCAGCCGGCCATACCGTCGCTGATGTGGTGCCGGTTGTCAGCCCTACCTCTGCCTCGATGGCATCTGACGCAATCACCGTAATGCGCAGTGTCATGGTGAGCATGCGTGACGGCATCCAACTGGCGACCGATATCTATCTACCTGAAACCAGCGGCCAGACACAAGGCTTTCCGGTCATACTGGAACGCACACCCTACGGCAAGACGCAACCCAGTCGCAGCGAACGTACGCTGACAGAGCAGCAAGCCATGGACCGTGCGACCATCGCCGCATTCTTCGTGCGCCATGGCTATGCCGTGGTCTACCAGGATTGTCGCGGGCGTTACGAATCAGAAGGGGTATTCGTCAAGTACACCAGCGATGGCGAAGATGGCTACGACACCTGCGCCTGGATAGTCGCACAGCCGTGGTCGAATGGGCGTATAGGCACCAAGGGCCTGTCGTATGCCGCGCACACCCAGGCAGCGCTGGGCAGTATGAATGCGCCTGGCGTGGTCGCCATGTTCCTCGATTCTGGCGGTTTTTCCAACGCTTACCAGGGTGGCATACGCCAGGGTGGCGCCTTCGAGCTGAAACAGGTCACCTGGGCCATCAAGCGGGCGATGGAAAGCCCAGGCATACTTGGCGACAAAGAAAAATATGAGGCGCTGGCCTCATTGGATATCGAAGCATGGTTTCATCGCATTGCGCAATGGCAGCCCGGTGCATCGCCGCTCAGTCTGGCACCCGAGTATGAAGATTATCTGTTCGACCAGTGGCAGCGCGGCCGCTTTGATGACTACTGGCGCCAGCCTGGTCTGTATGCAGAAGGGTATTATGCACAGTTCCCAGCGGCAGCCACGGTCCACATGTCATCCTGGTATGACCCGTATTCGCGCACTGCCTGCACCAATTACGCCGGTCTGATAGCAGCCGGCAAAGGGCCAGCCTGCCTGATCCTCGGCCCCTGGACGCATGGCAACCGCTCGCAGACTTATGCTGGCGACGTCGACTTTGGCCCTGCCGCAACGCTGGACAATAATCTGGCACCAGATTTCCTGAGCCTGCGCCTGCAATGGTTCGAACGCTATCTGAAAAATAAAGTGTCAGGCAGTGACGATGTCATGCCCAAGGTGTGCATCTTCGTGATGGGTGGCGGCAGTGGTCGCAAAAATGCAGAGGGACGCATGGAGCACGGTGGCAACTGGCGTGTTGAATCCGAATGGCCGCTGCAACGAGCACGTCAAACTGCCTATTACCTGCATCAGGATGGCAGTTTGTCGACCACCATGCCACGACAAGCACAAACGCAGGCGCAACTCGCCTATGATTACGACCCGCAACAGCCGGTGCCAACCATAGGTGGAGCTGTCACCTCGGGCGAGCCATTGATGGCAGGTGGTGCCTATGACCAGCGTTGTGGCCCCGGTATCTTCTTTTGCAATGGCTCCAGTGCGCCACTCCGGGAACGTGACGACATACTGGTATTCCAGTCGGCACCACTGAGCGCAGATGTTGAAATCACCGGCGCTGTCAGTGCAGTCTTATGGATAAGTTCAGATTGCGTAGATACCGATTTCACGGTCAAGCTGATCGACGTCTATCCACCCAATGCGGACTATCCGGATGGTTACGAAATGATACTCACCGATGGCATACGGCGCGCCCGCTACCGCGACTCATGGGAGCAACCTGAAATGATGGTGCCGGGCACCACCTATCAGGTCACGGTTGATGCCTTCCCTGTCAGTAATGTCTTCAAGGTAGAGCATAAGATACGCATCGATATTTCGAGCAGCAATTTTCCCAAGTTCGACTGCAATCCCAATACCGGTGCCGCAGAAGGTGTCAGCGGACCGGTAAAAATTGCTCATAATGTGGTATTTTGCGGCAACGAACGTCCTTCGCATGTCGTGCTGCCCATCATTCCCGCATAAAGACGATTTATGAAACAGCCTACGCGCTTCGCACGGTCCACCCTTTCTACGCTGGTACTGGTACTGGGCCTGATCTGCCAGGCCAGCCCGGCGCAGGCAGATGACAAACATGTCTTGTTGACTGGCCAGGTGATGCTACAACACAAGCTGGCCACCTATGACGCGCCTGAGTTTGCCAATAACGTCGAATTGCAAAAGATCAGGCATCAACTGGACCAGGTATTTGCTGTCATGCGCAGCAGCGACACCGTGATCCTGGAACTGGAATCAGCACTAAAAATTGGCGCAGAACGGGTAACAGAACCCGGACGCGACAAGGACAGTGACTTCTTTCACGAAGTGGACGGTGACAGCATCGTCGATCTGATTACCCAGAAAATCCGCTTCGCCCCTAATCAGGTGATGTTCACCGCTGCCAACAACCATGTCAGTGACAATGGCGTGGCAGGCATCACCTCGCTGATCACCCTGTTTCAGGATTTAAAAATCCCCCTGGCAGGTGTAGGTGATGAAACTGCCGCCAGCGCAGCGCGCTATTTGCCGGTTAAGTCCATTAATTCCATGAAGTCCAGCAAGTTGCCGGGTCAGCAGCTTACCTCAGTTGCCTTGCTTGCCTTTGCCACTGACAAGGTAAAACTGCAGGCAAAGAAAACAAGCGTGGGCGTGAATACTCTGTCCGTTGCTGACGATGCAGCCAACACCATCAATAGCGATGACCTGCAGCGCATAGAGCATAGCATTGCCGAAGCACGCAAACAGCAGGCAATGGTGATTGCCTACCACCACAACCACCACTGGAACCAGAAACAGGTCAACACGGCCGGTGGCATCGAGCAATGGCGTATAGACTTTGCACATCGTTGCATAGAACGCGGTGCCGACGTGTATTTTGCGCACGGTGAACCACGTTTGCAGGGGATAGAAATTTACCGGGGCAAACCGATTTTCTATGGTTTGGGCAATTTCTTTTTCCAGACCAGGAAACTCAATTTTTATCAGTCAGAAGTGTGGGAGTCGGTGATGGCTGAACTGGAATACGATGACCTGAATCCACAAGCCATCAAGTCCATCAAACTGACACCTGTTGTCCTCAATGAACATGGTGCCGAACCAGTGTTCATGCAAACGCGCGGCTTACCGGCACTGGCGAACAGTGCCCAGGCCAGAAAAATCCTTGTTACATTGCAATCGCTGAGCGAAAAATTTGCTACCCGCATCGACATCGACGACCGCAATCCGGCAGCCATCGTGGGACGTATCCACATAGCCAACTAATCTCGTCGCCAATACAGCACGCAATAAAAAAGCGGTTGATCTGTCCATATTCATGGACAGATCAACCGCTCACGGTATTACTAAAGCTTATTGTTTTAACTTATCTCAATCCCGGACATCTAGTGTATTGCTGCGGTTTTTTCCTTGTCTCAACGAAAAATTCGCGATTTTATAAGCGGCAATCTGCGTGCCACACTACACTAGTTAAAGGTTTTGCCTTCTGCCGCCAGTTTGGCCAGCAAGGGAGCTGGTTTCCAGGCATCGCCATGGCGACCTTTGGCATATTTTTCCATGGACATGACCACATTCGTCAAGCCCACTGTGTCAGCGTAGAACATAGGGCCGCCAGTATGCAGAGGGAAGCCGTAACCGGTCAGGTAGACCATGTCGATATCCGATGCCCTGGTCGCAATACCTTCTTCCAGGATATACGCCGCTTCATTCACCAGCGAGAAGATCAGGCGTTCGACGATTTCCTGGTCAGAAATCTTGCGACGCTCCACACCCAGATCAGCAGAATGCTTGATGATCATGTCATTCACGACAGTTGAAGGATAGGCTTTGCGGTCGCCCGGTTTGTAGTCATACCAGCCAGCGCCGGTCTTTTGACCGTAACGTCCCATTTCGCATAACAGATCAGCCGTCTTGGAATAAGTGATCTGTGGTTTTTCCACGTAACGACGCTTGCGGATATACCAGCCGATATCATTACCGGCCAGGTCACCCATACGGAACGGTCCCATGGCAAAACCGAGTTTTTCGACCGCCTTGTCGACCTGTTCCGGGGTGCAGCCCTCTTCCAGCAAGAAGCCGGCCTGACGGCTGTATTGTTCTATCATGCGGTTGCCGATGAAGCCATCGCAAACGCCGGATACCACACCAGTTTTCTTGATTTTCTTGGACAGGCCCAATACCGTTGCCAGCACATCTTTGGCGGTTTTCTTGCCGCGTACGATTTCCAGCAATTTCATGACATTGGCCGGGCTGAAGAAATGGGTACCGATCACATCTTCAGGGCGCTTGGTAAAGTCGGCAATCTTGTCGACATCCAGTGTAGAGGTATTCGATGCCAGAATGGCACCGGGCTTCATGACTTCGTCCAGTTTTTTGAAGACCTGTTCTTTGACGCCCATGTCTTCGAACACGGCTTCAATCACGATGTCTGCCTGTGCAATGTCTTCATACGCCAGCGTGCCAGTGATCAGGCCTACGCGCTGTTCAAACTTCTCTTGCGTCAGCTTGCCCTTCTTCAGGGTGTTTTCATAATTTTTACGAATGGTGGCCAAACCTTTTTCCAGCGCTTCCTGTTTCATTTCCAGGATTTGTACTGGTATGCCAGCATTCGCAAAATTCATTGCAATGCCGCCACCCATGGTGCCGGCACCAATGACAGCAACCGATTGAATCGGACGTGTCGGCGTATCTTCCGGTACATCAGGTAATTTGCTAGCGGCACGTTCGCCAAAGAAGGCGTGGCGCAAGGCCTTGGATTCGGTAGTCTGTACCAAGTCAATGAACAATTCACGCTCAAACTTGATGCCATCATCAAATTTCCTGGTAACAGCTGCGGCTACGGCTTCCACGCATTTCAAAGGCGCGGGGAAAGGCCCTGCCATGGCGCGCACGGTATTGCGCGAGAACTGCAGGTAAGCTTCATAGTTGGGGTAATCGATCTTGATATCACGCACACGGGGCAAGGGGCGCACATCAGCCACTTTGGCTGCAAAAGCCAGGGCCGCGGTCAGTACGTCGGCTTCCACCACTTCGTTGAAAATGGCTGTTTTCGCCAGTTTTTCGGATGGTACAGGTGTACCGGAAACGATCATGTTCAAAGCCATTTCCAGGCCCAGTACGCGTGGCAGGCGCTGTGTACCACCGGCACCTGGCAAAATGCCCAGTTTAACTTCAGGCAAGGCAATTTGCGCACCTTTGGCGGCAACACGATAATTACAACCCAGTGCCAGTTCCAGGCCACCGCCCATACAAACAGTGTGGATGGCCGCAACCACCGGTTTGGTGGAGCCTTCGACCACATTAATGACAGTGTGCAGGCTAGGTTCAGCAGATGCTTTCGGGGAATTGAATTCCTTGATATCCGCACCGCCAGAAAACGCCTTGCCGGCACCGGTAATTACAATCGCCTTGATGGCATCATCATTCAGGGCCTGTTTCATCCCGTTAACGATGGCTGTACGCGTGGAATGACCGAGGCCATTCACGGGGGGATTATTCAGGGTAATGACGGCAATATTGCCATTCACTTGGTATTCTGCGCTCATGTCTCTTCCTATATTAGAAATGCGGTTTGGATGCCCTTGGCCTGGCTTCATGGCTGGTTAACTGTCTGGTATCTGTAAAGCAGGATATAAAAGCGATGCTGTCCTTACTATACCTCAAAATAGAACGATCGTATTATTTTAATCTAAAATTTTTTGATAGCTATTCAATAATACGTCTGGCAAGTTTGAAGTGACCAGGGCAAGTTGACCTGGAACGCAGGCATCCGCATCGTCCAGACATGGCTGAATCCGACATGTCTGGACGATGCGGACAACAAACAGCCTGTCCCTGAACCCGAGGTCTACACCTCCAGCCACTCCTTGCGTATGTTTTCATTCGCCCGCAAATCTGCCGGGCTGCCTTCAAATACGATACTGCCATGTCCCATTACATACACCCGTTGCGAAATTTCAAGGGCAATCGCCAGTTTTTGCTCCACCAGCAAGACAGAGATGCCGCGATTTTTCAATTCTTTCAGATATTCAGCCACCTGCTCCACAATCTTTGGTGCCAGGCCCTCGGTCGGTTCATCGATCATGATCAGGTCCGGGTCCCCCATCAAGGTGCGGCACAGTGTCAGCATTTGCTGCTCGCCCCCAGACATGACGCCGGCCTGGGTGTTTCTGCGTTCACGCAGGCGTGGGAACATCTGGTACATGTCTTCCATGCTCCAGCGTGGTTTGCTGTTTTTATCACGACCGGATTTCTCACCCAGCATCAGGTTTTGTTCCACCGTCAAAGTTGGAAAAATATCCCTGTTTTCCGGCACATAACCCAGACCACGATGGGCAATCTGGAAGGCTTTCAAGCCGATGATCTCTTCCCCTTTGAATAGGATGGAACCCGTTGCATCCACCTGGCCCATGGTCGCTTTTACCGTGGTCGAACGCCCTACCCCGTTGCGCCCCAGCAAGCTGACGATTTCACCGGGGTTGATGTGCATGTCCACCCCATGCAGGACATGGCTCTTGCCGTAAAAGGCATTCAGATTTTTTATCGTTAGCAGGCTCATTCAACCTCCGCCGGTGCATGCCCACCTAAATAGGCATCTTTGACTTTTTGATTATTGCGGATATTGGCTGGTGTGTCGCAGGCAATGATTTCACCATATACCACCACGGCGATTTTATCGGCCAGGCCAAACACAACGCTCATGTCATGTTCGACCATCAACAGTGTCTTGCCGACGGTGACTTTGCGTATCAATTCCACTGCGGCATCCGATTCAGAGCGGCTCATACCGGCGGTTGGTTCGTCCAGCAAAATGGCGTCGGCGCCACCGGCAATAGTGATGCCGATTTCCAATGCCCGCTGTTCAGCATAGGTCAGCAAGCCAGCGGTGATATTGCGCCGGCGTTTCAAGCCGATTTGCTCCAGCACTGCTTCTGCCCGTTCGTGTGCATCTTTCAAGCCGCCCAGCCGGTGCCAGAAAGAATATTTATACCCAAGCGACCACAATACGGCACAACGCAGGTTTTCATATACCGACAGCCGATGAAAGATATTGGTGATCTGAAAGCTGCGTGACAAACCACGACGGTTGATTTCATACGGTTTCAGCCCGCTGATGCTTTCGCCATTCAGCAGTATATCGCCCGAGCTAATCGGGAAACGGCCTGAAATCAGGTTGAACAGCGTGGACTTACCCGCGCCATTCGGACCAATGATGGCAAAACGCTCGCCTTTTGGTACTTGTAAAGTGGCGCCACGAATAATTTCTGCACTTCCAAAAGACTTGCGTACCTCTTTTAATTCCAGCGAAAAGCCACTCATGCTTGCGCCCTCCGCATCTGTTCTTCAATCTCCGTATTCACGTCGCCCCAGTGATGGCTAAAGCCTCCTTTAAGTCTGATGCAGGCAAAGATACCCACTGCAATGATGACGACAGTGACCAGCCATGCCGTGTGGCTGGCCGTATCCACGGTTACGCCAAACAGGTTGATGACAGAGCTTTGGGTAGCTTCCAGCGTGCGCTGATACAGCATTTCCACCCCGAGCACCACACCAAAGGCAGTGAATGCAGCGGCCAGTACCAGTTTCCACATGGCAGGCCAGACCCGTTTGAACATGCCAAACTTGGCCACCCGCAGATTCATCATGATCAGGCTGGCGACACCGCCGGGGGCATACATCACGATCAGGATGAAAAACACACCCAGGTACAACTGCCATGCCTTGGTCAGGTCAGACAACATGACCGTCAGGAACACACCCAGCACCGCACCGATCATGGGACCGAAGAAGAAACCTACACCGCCGATGAAGGTGAATAGCAACACTGCACCGGAACGCACGGCACTGACATTTTCAGCAGTGACAATCTCGAAATTAATCGCTGACAATCCGCCCGCAATACCGGCAAAAAATGCAGACAAAATCAAGGTCAGATACCGTACCCACTGAGTGTCATAGCCGACAAACTCCACCCGTTCAGGGTTATCACGTACCGCATTCACCATGCGCCCCAATGGCGTTTGGGTAAACGCATACATGCCGATGGTGCTGATAAACAACCAGAAAGCAATCAGGTAATACACCTGGATTTGCGGTCCATAAGTGATGCCCATGAATGACTGGCCAATCACCCTGTTGGTGGAAATACCGCCTTCACCACCAAAGAAGCTAGGGAACATCAACGAGCAGGCAAACACCAGTTCCACCATACCCAGGGTAATCATGGAAAACGTGGTCCCTGACTTTTTGGTCGTAACATAGCCAAACAGGATGCCAAAGCACATGCCGGCAATACCACCGATCAAAGGTATCAGGGTAATGGGAAATACCATGCTGCCAGCCGCGACCAGATTCATGGCGTGGATGGCAAAAAAAGCACCCAGTCCGGAATACACGGCATGGCCAAAAGACAGCATGCCACCCTGTCCCAGTAACATATTGAACGACAGGCCAAATATCATCAGCGTGCCGATCTGGGACAACAATGACAATGAGCCACCAGTACTGAAAACCACAGGGGCGATAACCAGCAGGATTGCGAAGCTGCTCCAGATCAGCCAGCGGGCAATATTGATGGGTTTGAATACTAAAGGTTTGCTCATCTTTTATCCTTCACGCGTACCGAGTAAACCTCTGGGCCTGAAAATCAGGATGAGTACCAATAACAGATAGGGCAATATGGGCGCGACCTGGGCGATGGTCAGGCTCAGCAGTGAATAGCCTGGTGCACTGCTGGTAATCAACATGCCAAACTTGGCAAACAGCGACACAAACGAGTAATCCAGTGCCACGGCAAAGGTTTGCAAGACTCCAATCAGCAAGGAAGCCACGAAAGCACCTGCCAGCGAGCCCATACCACCAACCACCACTACCACAAAAATGATGCTGCCCAGCGTGGCCGCCATGCCCGGCTCAGTGACAAAGGCATTGCCACCCACCACACCGGCCAGCCCTGCCAAAGCACAGCCACCGCCAAATACCAGCATGAAAACCCGTGGCACATTGTGCCCCAGTGCTTCTACCGTATCCGGATGGGTCAGTGCTGCCTGTATCACCAGACCAATGCGGGTACGGGTCAGCAACAGGTAAATCGATACCAGCATCAATAAGGCCACCAGCATCATGAACCCGCGATACATGGGAAAGGTCGTGGTATACAGCGTGAACAAAGGCCCATCCAGCGCCGCCGGAATAGGATACGGCACGGTTGAGCGCCCCCAGATCAGCTGCACCAGTTCCACAATCACATACGACAAACCGAAAGTGAACAACAGTTCCGGGATGTGACCGTATTTATGTACTGAACGCAGACCATAACGTTCCACCATGGCCCCGAGAAAACCAACCACCAGTGGTGCGAGAATCAAGGCAGGCCAGAAACCGATTTTGACACTGATGGCATAGGCAAAATAGGCTCCCAGCATATAGAAGCTGGCATGGGCGAAATTAAGTACGCCCATCATGCTGAATATCAGGGTCAGTCCGGACGACAGCATAAACAACAGCAGGCCGTAACTGACGCCATTCAACAAAGTGATCAGTGTGAATTCCACAGCAAAGATCCTTTTCAGAAAATTCTTGAACGATCGTACTATTTATAGGAAAAAAAAGAGAGTGCACTCTACAAGTGACTCTCTCTTTTTGCGTTACTTAGCCAGGTCGTTTCATTTGGCAAGAAGATGGTTGAGACGCGACAAAAGAATCGATCTTCTGATTGGTTTTCCAACCCATGCCGGTATTTTCCTGATCAAACTTGACATCCTTGCCATTGGTTTTGACCCAGGTGGCAATATACAGCGGCTGCTGGATCTGATGATCCAGCTTGCGCATCACGTCGTCGCCATTAAGGCTCTTGAAATTCAGGCCTTCCAGGGCAAAGGCCACTTTCACAGGGTCAATGGTCTTTGCCTGTTTGACAGCCTGAGACATTGCCGAGATCACCGAATAGGTTGCAATGGCGTAGTAATCATCCTTGTACTTGGTCTTGAAGCTTTCAACAATATCCTTGCCAGAGAAAGTTTCGTTATTCGCATTCCAGTACGCCACGTATTTCACGTGATCTATGCCGGCGGCACCCATGGCAGTTGCCACGCCGGTCGTGGCTGCATAGTAAGTATAGAAGTTGGCTTTGAGGTCAGCATCTTTAGCTGACTTGATCAACAGGGCCAGATCGGCACCCCAGTTACCGGTAATGATCGTGTCAGCACCGGACGCCTTGATTTTCGCTACATAGGGAGAGAAATCCTTGACCTGGCCGATAGGATGCAAATCGTCACCAACGATTTGTATGTCCGGACGCTTGCGCGCCAGGTATTCTTTGGCGGCACGTGTTACCTGATGGCCGAAGGAATAGTTTTGGCCGATGATATAGACTTTTTTAATGTTCTTGTCGGCCGCCATGAAGGTGGTCAAGGCTTCCATCTTCATGTCCGAATTGGAATCGAAACGGAAATGCCAGAAACTGCATTTGCTGTTGGTCATGTCCGGGTCGACCGCAGCATGGTTAAGGTAGACAATTTCCTTGCCTGGATTACGTTCATTGTGTTTGTTGACCGCATCCAGCAGCGCCAGGCCTACGCCGGAACCATTACCCTGCGTAATATAGCGAAAACCTTTGTCAATGACGGTTTTCAGCACGTTCAGGGATTCCTGTGTGCTGCCTTTGTTATCGAAACCGACTATTTCAAATTTATGCTCGCCAGCCCATTTCTCTGCATTCGCTTTATCCGCAATGAGTTGGTAAGAATTAAGGATGTTTTGCCCTACTGGTGCAAACGCACCTGACAGTGGATCGATATAGGCGATCTTGATGGTATCTGCCATGACCGCTGGTACGGCGAAGGTTAAAGCAACTGCTGCAAGGCTTGCACGTAAAGGAAATTTCATTTGTCTCTCTCCGGTATTCTCGTAGTTTGGAATCTAGATTTTTTTCGTTTTATCGCCACTTCACAGGCCGCAACAGAGTTCAAAGAACCACGTACAGCCTGCCACTTCCTATGCAGTTGGTAGTTTATATTCCTTGAATTGCTCCCTGAGTTTATTTTTCAAAATTTTGCCGGTCGCGCCCAAAGGCAGGCTGTCGATAAATACCACATCATCCGGCAACCACCATTTTGCGACCTTGCCATCAAAATATTGCAATAGCTCTTCTTTGCTGACTTCCGCTCCCGGCTTTTTCACTGCCAGCAACAATGGACGCTCATCCCATTTGGGATGGAACACACCTATGCATGCTGCCTGCAAAATTGCAGGATGTGACACCGCCACATTTTCCAGGTCTATCGTGCCTATCCATTCTCCGCCAGACTTGATTACGTCCTTGCTGCGGTCAGTGATCTGCATGTAGCCATCACCATCTATGGTTGCCACGTCACCGGTTGGGAACCAGCCATCTTCAAGTACGTCACCACCTTCGTTTTTATAATAATGGTCAATAATCCATTGTCCCTTGACCAGCAAATTGCCATAGGTTTTACCATCCCATGGCAATTCCTTGCCAGCGTCGTCCACGATTTTCATGTCAACGCCGTACAATATGTGTCCCTGCTTTTCCAGTATGGACTGTTTTTCGTCTTCACCCAGATCTGTGTGCTTGGCCATCAGCGTGCCCGCCGTGCCCAATGGCGACATCTCTGTCATCCCCCAGGCATGTACCACTTCCACACCATAGGTATGGCGCAGGGTTTTCATCATCGCTGGCGGGCAGGCTGAACCGCCGATCACCGTACGCTTGAAACTGGAAAACTGCAGCTTGTTTTGTGCCACGTAAGTCAGCAGACCCAGCCACACCGTTGGCACACCAGCCGAGAACGTCACTTTTTCCTGCTCAAACAATTCATACAGGGATTTGCCATCCAGATGCGGGCCGGGGAATACCAGTTTAGAGCCATTCAGCGGCGCAGAATAGGGCAAGCCCCAGGCATTCACATGGAACATCGGCACGACCGGCAAGATGGAGTCACGCGCAGAGACGTTCAAGCCGTCAGGCAATGAAGAAGCATAAGAATGCAGGATGGTGGAACGATGTGAATACAGTGCCCCCTTTGGGTTACCCGTGGTGCCCGAGGTATAGCACAGGCTGGAAGCAGAATTTTCGTCAAATATTGGCCAGGTAAAATCATCGCTATTGGCGTCGATGACATCTTCATACGCCATCAGATTAGGTATTTTGCTGTCCGCCGGCAGTTTGTCACGGTCACACATCATGATGTAGCCCTTGATGCCGGGACAATGGCCGACGATAGCCTGCACGATGGGCAAGAAAGTCATGTCGAACAGCAGATACTGGTCTTCGGCATGATTGGCGATGTAGGCAATCTGTTCGGGATGCAAGCGCGGATTGATGGTATGCAGGACAGCACCCGAGCCAGATACGGCGTAATAGGCTTCCAGGTGGCGGTAGCCATTCCAGGCCAGGGTGGCAATACGGTCACCCATTTTGACACCCATGCCGGCAAACGCGTTCGCCAGTTTTTTGGCGCGCTTGTGACACTCGGTGTAGTTATAGCGATGGATATCACCTTCAACGCGACGGGAAACGATTTCGTTTTTTCCGAAATAACGATCTGCATGCTCGATAAGGCTGGAAATAAGCATGGGCTTGCTCATCATTTGCCCCATCAAAGGGCTCATCGGGTAAGACGACATTTGTTCTCCTGAAAGATGCGACGTTATGGATTGCTTTGCTGATCACCTGTTAGGTTGAATTTTATTCTTTACCGATTTTTGTACGACCGTACTAATTCGTCAATCAGTATTTCTTTTGCAATGCACAACCAGGCCTCTCCATGAGTTTCCGGTTTCTCGTTCTCCATAACAAAAATGCGGAAGAATCTATCTCCCGCATCGCAACAATCATGAATTTGGACTTGTATCGCAAAAGCGAGTTTTACTCTTTTGCCTGTCGTTTTTTGCCCGCTTCCACCGTACTTAATTTAGCATCTATTTCTTTTAGAACGTGGTTACGATCTGTAGCGAGCGAGCGTCAGCGGGGTGAAGAGCCGCGCAGAAAGCGGAATGGTCTTAAGACCATGAGCATTTTGAGCAGCGCATGAGCCCCGCGTGGACTACGATTGCGCCCGCGCAGTAAGATCGTAAACAGGTTCTTAGCGCTTGCTTAACACTGGTCCGTCACCGGACTCCAGCACAAAGCTGGCGCTGCCATCCCTGCCCAGTACGCTGACCAGGTAGGGCATGACTTCCTTCAGCGTAGCAACCAGGGTCCACGGTGGATTGAGGATGAACATGCCACTGCTGTGCAAGCCAAAACCGTCTGGTGATGGACCGCTGATGGACAGTGTCACGTTGAGCCAGCTATTCGCCTGCAGGCGTTTGAGTTTTTCGGGCAGGCTGCGTGACTCCTGTCTTTGCAATACTGGATACCAGACGGCAAACGTACCTGTAGGGAAACGCTTCAGTGCATCCTCCAGGCACACCTTGACGCGGCGGTAGTCATCCTTGACTTCGTAGGGCGGGTCGATCAGCACCAGGCCGCGACGTGACGGTGGTGGCAACAAGGCCTTCATGCTTTCATAACCGTCACCGGCAGAAATGATCACACGCTTGCCGCGCACGGTTGGACGCCTGCCCTGCTCGGCAGCATGGGCATCAAGCTTGCGGAAATTTTCTGCGAGTATCTTGATTTCGCTGGGGTGCAATTCGAACAGGCGCAAACGATCCTGCTCGCGCATGATGCTATTGGCGCAATACGGCGACCCCGGGTAATAGCGCATCTTGCCACTGGGGTTCAGGTCCTTGATCAGCTTCATGTAGGAAGCCATCGCTTCGGGCAGGTCTTTCCTGTCCCACAAGGGGGCGATACCGGTTTCAAATTCTGCATTCTTGCTGGCATAGCCGCTGTCCAGTGAATACAGGCCAGCCCCCGCATGGGTGTCGATATACGTATAGGCCGTGTCTTTTTGCCCCATGTATTCCAGTAACTGGATCAAGACAAAATGTTTAAGTACATCGGCATGATTGCCAGCATGAAAGCCGTGACGATAGCTGAGCATATTGAAAAACCTTTAAAAAATAAGAAACAATGACTTGCATCGCAAGTCATTCCTAAATGACAACAAGCAGAAGTTTCTGGAGCCGTGTGGACGATACAGACAGGCTCAGGCTACACGCTTGCCAAGAATGATTAAATCGCACTCTATGCCATCCAGTGTGGCGACGCGTGGCATATTGGCCCAGGTTTCAAAGTCAAATGCAGCGAATAATTTCAGGCTGGGTACATTATGACCGAATATAAAACCAAGCAAGGTATGCACATGAATGGAAGGTGCAAAGGCGATGGCCTGGCTTAAAAAATATCGCCCCAGCCCTTTCCCTCTGGCTGCTTCATGCAGGTAAATCGACAATTCGGCAGTACCTGAATAAGCCGGCCTGCCGTAAAAGTTGGAAAACGACAGCCAGCCTACGACCTGCCCATCCTGCTCGCAGACCCAGAGCGGGCGCGATTCAGGGTGATGATCATGAAACCAGGCATGCCGGGATTCAACACTGACCGGTTCGGTATCGGCAGTGACCTCACGCGAGGCTACTGTGGAATTATAAATGGCAACGATTTGCGGCAAGTCTTCAAAGCATGCCAGACGGTGTGTAAATGCTTGCGACATCTGCTCAGACTCAAAGGGTATGGGTCGCTCTGGACGAACGTATCGCTGCGCCAAGCAGTTCTTCCACACGCAGCCGTATGCGGGTACCACTTTCATCATCCGGAAAATGCACGCCTATGCCTTGCGACTTGTTGTTACCAGCTCCGGCTGGCGTAATCCACGCCACTTTGCCAGCGATAGGATATTTGCTCGGGTCATCAAGCAACGTCAAAATCAGGTAAATCTCTTCGCCCAGGCGATAGGTTTTATTGGTAGGAACGAAAATCCCGCCATTTTTCAAGAATGGCATATAAGCAGCGAACAGGGCTGCCTTTTCCTTGATGGCCAAAGACAGCACTGAAGGACGATTGGGTGAAGGTGCACTGAGCGGAACACTGGGATCTGCTGGTAAATCTGACATTTTCTGGCTTTCGCGATGCTTTAATCAAATACTGCCGAGTATTCCAGCAACATATCTTCCAAAAATAATTTGGCAGATAAAGGGTGGCTGGCAATGGCCTGTCTTTCATTACAATTCTTGATGAGTTTCTGCAAAACAGCTTCATCCGCCTGCAATGACAAGGCGCGCAACTCCTTTTCATAGCGAGGATGATACCGGATTCTGCCACTTTGTTTATAGGAAAATATATCGTACAGCCAACGCTGTAGCCATCCAACGACGACCGGCATGTCCATTTTCTGCATTTTATCGGCGGCCCTGAGGCTAAGTTCTGTACTTGGCTTGCTCAGATACCCCAAAAACTCATCCAGATCCGCACGCAAATCCGATTGCGCCATCTCAAAGGCAGCTAACGGTGCCCCGCCCTGCTGCGCCAGCCACACATCGGCTTCCCTTACACCTTGCTGTTGCAACCATTGCAGGGCAATGGCTGGATCGGGCAAGCCCAGCGGAAATTTATGGCAGCGCGACAGTATCGTCGGTAACAAACGGTCTATGCTGTTTGATATCAGGATAAACACGGTATTCGGATTCGGCTCTTCCAGCGATTTCAACAAGGCATTGGCCGCCGGCACATTCAGCGCCTCTGCCGGATACAGCACAATCACCCGCCTGCCACTGCGATGCGTGGATATATTCATGAAATCCGACAAGGCGCGAATCTGATTGATGACGATCTCTTTCGATGGTGCCTTGCTGGCTTTGGCCGATTTGCTGACCGGTTCTGCTTCTGCCTCGCCAGACTGGGCTTCATCTTCGTCCAGCAATTCTGGTCGCACGCGGCGATAATCAGGGTGGCTGTATTGTGAAAACCAGCCGCAGGAACCGCATTGCTGGCAGGCGTGACCGCCCTCGCCCGGATTTTCACATAACAGTGATTGCGCCAGATGTTCAGCAAATACGGTCTTGCCTATGCCTTGCGGGCCATGCAACAGAAAGGCATGCGGCAGACGCTGGCCCAGAGCCTGCAACTGCTGCCAGGCATCTTGCTGCCAGCTGTAAAGTGGGTGGGTCATGATGTCAACCGAGCGCTATCCAGCAACGCATCCATCAATTGATCAAGTTGCAGACGGATGTCAGCAATGCTTCGGGTCGAATCGATTATTCTGAAGCGTTGCGGAAATTCTGCCGCACGACGCAGGTATTCCTGTCGGGTAGCGGCAAAGAAATCTGCTTTTTCCTGTTCAAACTTGTCCAGGTCGCGGGTGGCGTCAAGGCGCGCCCTGGCGACCTCCAATGGTACATCAAACAACAGGGTTAGATCTGGTTGCAAATCGGGATGCACCCACTGTTCCAGTGCATTCAATTTATCCAGGGGCAATTTCCTGCCACCGCCCTGATAGGCAAAGGTGGCGTCAGTAAAGCGGTCAGAAATCACCCAGTCACCACGTTCCAGCGCTGGTTGTATCAATTGCGCCAGGTGTTCACGTCTTACGGCGAACATCAACAGCGCTTCGGTTTCCAGATGCATCTTGTGTTGCAACAGCAGTTCGCGCAGAGTTTCACCCAGGGGTGTGCCGCCGGGCTCGCGGCTGCAAATGACTTTTATGCCACGCTCTTGCAGCTTTTCCTGCAGACGCCCGGCGACATAGGCGATATGCGTCGATTTGCCGGCACCGTCTATGCCTTCAAAGGTAATGAATTTTCCTGTTTGGTTCTTGCTCTGCATATTTCTGATAGTTATCTGGCATTGATACTTCAACGCCGGTGTTTCAACGTTGGCATTTCAACGCTGGTACTTCAACGCTGGTACTTCAACGCTGATATTTATTCACGGCCCGGTTATGCTCATCCAGATTATTTGAAAACTGGCTGGTACCATTGCCACGTGCGACAAAGTATAAGGCATCACTCCTGGCCGGGTTAAATGCGGCTGCCAGCGACTCCATTCCCGGCAAGGCAATCGGGGTGGGTGGCAAACCGGCACGGGTATACGTGTTATAGGGGGTGTCCGTCAACAAATCACGTTTAAAGATTTTGCCCTGGTAACGCTCACCCATGCCATAAATGACCGTAGGGTCCGTCTGCAACAGCATGCCAGTTCGCAAGCGGTTGATGAAAACTGCAGCGATCATATTACGCTCCGACTTTTGGCCTGTCTCTTTTTCTATGATAGAGGCCATGGTCAGCGCTTCGTAGCGGTTTTTATATGGTAAATCAGATTGACGCTTCTTCCAGGCCTCATCGAGTTTCTTCAACAACTGCGTATGCGCCTGCTGATATAGCTGCACATCCGAGCTGCCTTTGGCAAACCGGTAAGTATCAGGAAAAAACAAACCTTCCGCCTGACTGAATTCGGGGCTGATCTTGCGCATCAGTTCGGCTTCGCTCAAGCCCACAGTCTCATGCTTGATCGAAGGATGGGCATCGACCAGCTTGCGCATCTGCTGGAAGGTCCAGCCTTCGATGACCGCCAGACTGGCCATGGAAAATTCGCCATTGACGATTTTATTCAGCAAATCCTGCGGGGTCTTGCCCGCTTCGATCTCATATGATCCGGCCTTCATCTTGTTGGCTTTACCCAAAACGCGGGCCAGCGCTTCCAGCAAGATGGGATTCACCGGCACACCGGCATCCCGGATCTGACGTGCAGAAGCGCGCACACTGCTACCCGGTTTGATCGCAAATTCTATCGTCGGCCCGTTCTCAAACAGGGCTTGCTGCATCCAGGAATAAAATCCGTAGCCGGCAGCGCATGCCAGCAGTATCAGCAAGAAAAAAAGTTTTTTTATGAATCCCATGCAGGCAGCTTATTTAGAAATTGAGTGTGTTCTGACGCAATTTGGCGGACGCTACTATAATTCGCCTGAACAGGTGCAGGCGGTATTGTAAAGCCAGTGCGGACAATAAGCGAATAAGCAAAGAAGAGTGAGTATATTGATATGACATGGGAAGAGTTTTTGTCCAGCCAAGGTGGCGTTATTGAAAACGGCGATACCCGGGGATTTGCGCCTCACTGGCAATCCCATGCCTTGCAAACCGGTTTTGTCGCCCCTTTGACAGATCTGGGCCTGATTCTGGCCACCGGCGAGGATGCGGCCAGCTTTCTGCACAATCAATTAAGTAATGACGTTGAACACCTGAATGCTACGGATGTGCGTCGCGCTGCCTATTGCACCCCCAAAGGCCGCATGCAAGCCAGCTTCCTGTACTGGAAAAACCAGCAAGGCATTGTCTTGCAGCTATCCCGCCCTCTGCAGCCTGCCCTGCAAAAACGCCTGCAAATGTTTATATTGAGAGCCAAAGCCAAACTGCTGGATATCAATCCCGAACAAATCGTGCTTGGTCTTGGTGGCGCCGCCGCTGCCGCTGTGTTGCAAAACTGGTTTCCCCAGCTACCTGCCGCCGTCAATACGCAGGTCACGAATGCAGCGGGCAGCCTGTTGCGTTTGCCTGATGCTGAACAGCATGCGCGTTTTCAATGGATCACTTCGCCGGAATTGGCGCAGCAAGCCTGGGCCACGCTCAGCAGCCAGTTGCAGATCGTGAACACGGCAGCTTGGCGTCTGACCGATATCCAGGCCGGCATTGCGACCATCCTGCAAAGCACGCAAGAGCAATTTGTTCCGCAAATGGTCAACTTTGAATTAATAGGTGGCGTTAACTTTAAAAAAGGATGTTATCCCGGGCAGGAAATTGTGGCACGCAGCCAGTATCTGGGCAAGTTGAAGCGCCGCATGGGCCTGGCCAGGATAGCCGCTGAGCAGGTGTTGCCGGGCACGGAAATTTTCCACAGCGATGATACCAGCCAGCCTTGTGGCATGGTGGTCAACGCCGAACAAGAGCAGGCAGGCAGCAGTCTGGCATTGGTAGAAATGAAATTGAGTGATCAGCAAGAAGGCAAGCTGCACCTGACTTCTGCTACTGGCACAGAGATTGCATTGCTACCCTTGCCTTATGAAATTTTGGACATTACGCAATAACTAACAACACTGACCACACTGACTGCATCCATGAAGCATGCGACAGCAAAAACGATAAAGACCGCCGATATGGATTGTTATATCTATTTTAAAACCATGAGCAGCCAGGAAACTGAAGTCATCCTTCAGGAGCAACTGTTGCAGTCCCATATGCAGCAACAATCCGGGCTTGCCCATGGCGTGCAAAGACGGCCCTCTGCACAAGATGGCCTGCACACCTGGATGGAAATCCATCGTCAGGTCAGCCCTGATTTTGAACAGCAACTGGCACAGGCCTATGCCCAGACCCGTTTATCCGAATTGCTGCAGGGTGAACGACACATGGAATATTTTATGGACGTGAGCTTATGTGCCTGATTGTTTTCGCCTGGAAGCTGATACCTTGCACGCCGCTGATTTTTGCCGGTAATCGCGATGAATTTTATGAACGCCCCGCTGCCGCTGCGAGATGGTGGGAAGACAATCCCCATATTTTTGCAGGCCGTGATCTGCAGTCGGGCGGCACCTGGATGGGTATCACCAGCCAGAACGGCGCGGACAGCCTGACCACCAAATTTGCCGCCATCACCAATATCCGCGCCCCTGGCGAACGTCGCGAAGACGCGCCGTCGCGTGGTGAGCTGGTCGCCAATTACCTGAATAGCGCGCTCAATGCCAGGGACTATATCGCCAGCATCCGTGACGAGGTAGCTGACTATAACGGCTTCAACCTGGTGCTGGGTGACCAGGAAGATTTGATCTGGTTTTCAAATCGCCATCAGGATGATGTCCGCAATGGCCAGCCACTGCCGCCCGGCATTTACGGCATTTCCAATGCTGCGCTGGATACGCCCTGGCCAAAAGTTGTCAGGACCAAGGCAGAATTTGCCAGCATGATTTGTCAGCGTGCGCCGGTAGATGCCTATTTTGAAGTATTGGCCAACACCACACCTGCACCTGACTGCCGCCTGCCGGATACCGGTGTTTCGTTTGAGATGGAAAGATTATTGTCATCGCCCTGCATCGTGTCACCTGACTATGGCACCAGGGTCACGACCGTGCTGAAGGTCCACAAGGACTACCCGGCAGAATTTCATGAGAAACTGCTGCGCTGATACCATCTGGCGTGCAGCTTCAGACCGTTCGCAAGGGCGCACGCCACAGCAGGACGGCGGCAATCAGCTTCAACATGCAGGGTAACACTGCATAAGCGACGGTCAATGCCTGCAAGCCAGTTTGGGTGCTGATGCCTGGGACATAACCCAGGAATTCCAGCAAGGGCAAAGACAGCCCGGCAGCAAGGGCGAGATTCATTTTTGTAGCCCAGTTCCACACACCAAAATAACTGGCTTCGTTCTTTTCACTATGGCCTGCCGCGTGGATCACACCTGCCAGGATGGCAGGTGGCAAGGCCAGGTCAGCCCCCAGGCTCATACCAGAAAAAATACAGATGACTGAAAATGCCAGGCTGTCACCCGCGCCCAGGCCAACCACACCCATGAAACTGACGATGGACAATAGCATGGCCATCAACCACGTCCTGACCTCCCCCTGCTTTTTTGCCAGATAAGCCCACAGCGGCATGGACAGGGCCGCCGCCAGAAAATACAGTAAAAGCAGGATGCCGGATAAATGCACGATCTGCAATCTGTCTCTGGTAAAGAATAAAAACAGGGTTGCCGGTATCGCGGCGGCAATGCCGTTCACCACGAAAACCGAAAATAATGCACGAAAACTGCGGTCCGCAAATAATTCCCGCAGTGTCAGTGCACTGTGCGCTGCCGTCTGGCTTCTGGTTATGACAGGTGTCTTTTTGGTCAACAGCCAGCCTGTCGCCAGCAAGGCCAGTGTCAACACTGCTGCCAGCATACTGACATTGGCGAATTGCGTGATCAAGGCAGTGACAATGACACCACACAAGCCGAAAGCTTCGCGCAACGCGGTCAGTCTGACCCTTTGTCCTGACTCCTGGGTCAATGCGGCACCCCAGCTTTGATGTGCAATGCTGGCAATGCTAAAACCAAAATAAACGACGATCAGGGTCAGGAAAAACCAGCCAAAGGCCAGACGCTGAATAACAGGCGGCGGATGAAACAGACCAATAAAACCCAGTATCAGCAAAGGCAATGCCACCACAATATACGGGGCAAAACCACGTCCATGCGGACGGCGGTCTATCAGCTTGCCGATATACGGATCAATGAAAGCATCCATTACCCGGGTCAGCAGCAAGGCTGTTCCTATCATAGTCAGGGACATGCCAAAACGGTCGGCATAAAATTGCGGGACGTAGACATAAATAGGCAGTGCCACCATCGCCAGCGGGAAACCAAACAAGGCATAGGCCAGCAAATGGAACAGCGAAAGATTTTTCATGTCATCCAGTCTGGAAAAGAAAACGGCGTGACCATTATTTCATGGTCACGCCGTTTTGGCAGAATGCAATTGACGGCCATGTCTTGCGTGGCCACTAGTAACTATCAGCTCAACTCTTCCAGACGCAATTTGGTGACGGCACCAAAGATCGTATCAAGCTTCTCGATTTTTTCTATCGCTGCAACGATATTTTTCTCTTTGGTCTGATGCGTCAAGATGATGATGTCGGTCTGGGTTTCGCCTTCTGCCGGTTCTTTTTGCAGCATGGCGTCGATAGAAATCGTCAAGTCAGCCAGGATGCGCGTGACATCGGCCAAGACACCCGGCTTGTCCGCAACATGCATGCGCAGGTAATAGCTGGTAACAATCTCTGCCATCGGCAACACTGGCAAATCACTGAGGGAATGCGGCTGGAATGCCAGGTAAGGAACCCGATGTTCCGGGTCTGCCGTAGCCAGGCGGGTGATATCCACCAGATCGGCAATCACCGCCGATGCCGTTGGTTCAGAACCTGCACCTTTACCGTAATACAGGGTGGCACCGACCGCATCGCCCTGCACCAGGACGGCATTCATTGCACCTTCGACATTGGCAATCAGGCGTTTTTCCGGAATCAGCGTAGGATGCACGCGCAGTTCGATGCCGGCGTCAGTACGTTTGCTGATGCCCAACAATTTGATGCGATAACCGAGTTCTTCAGCGTAACGGATATCACTGGCTTGCAGCTTGGTGATACCTTCGATATGGGCTTTGTCAAACTGCATCGGGATACCATAGGCGATCGATGCCATGATGGTCGCCTTGTGTGCTGCATCCACCCCTTCGATATCAAAGGTAGGGTCAGCTTCGGCATAGCCCAGTTCTTGCGCCTGTTTCAGTACAGTGGCAAAGTCCAGGCCCTTGTCCCGCATTTCAGACAGGATGAAGTTGGTGGTGCCGTTAATGATACCGGCGATCCACTGTATGCGATTGGCGGTCAGGCCTTCGCGCAAAGCCTTGATGATGGGAATGCCGCCAGCGACCGCTGCTTCAAACGCCACCATGACAGATTTTTCTTGTGCTGCCTTGAAAATTTCATTGCCGTGAGTCGCCAGCAAAGCCTTGTTGGCGGTAACCACGTGCTTGCCATTGGCGATAGCTTTCAATACCAGGTCTTTGGCAATGCCATAGCCACCTATCAGTTCGATGACGATATCGATATCCGGATTGGTGACAACCAGGTTGGCGTCGCTTACCACTTCGCATTCGCCATTGGTCAATTCGCGTGCCCGCTCAACATTCAGGTCTGCCACCATGGCAATCTCAATCGAGCGACCTGCGCGACGCGTAATCTCTAACTGATTACGCTTCAAAACGTTGAAAGTGCCGGAGCCGACGGTGCCTATGCCTAACAGGCCTACTTTGATGGGTTTCATATGATTTCTAAACAATAAATGGATGTTAATCAGGACTTGGGCAAAACCTTGACAACTGTTTTGCACCTATCCCATTAATTGGTGCCGTGACGTCGTCGATATCCTTCAAGGAAATGCGCAATACGTCCGAAAGCTTCAGTCAGATCATCCGTGTTGGGTAAGAACACAACACGGAAATGGTCGGGATTGATCCAGTTGAATCCCGTTCCCTGTACCAGTAACACGCGCTGCTCGGTCAGCAGTTCGTGGATAAATTCCTGGTCATCCTTGATCGGGTACATCAAGGGATCCAGTTTTGGAAACATATACAGTGCAGCCTTGGGTTTGACGCAGCTTACACCAGGAATACTTGTTAACAGCTTGTGGGCCAGGTCGCGCTGTTTCAACAACCGCCCGCCAGGACCTACCAGGTCATTGATACTCTGGTAGCCACCAAGGGCAGTCTGAATCGCAAACTGACCGGGGGCATTGGCACACAAACGCATCGAGGCCAGCATGGTCAGGCCTTCGATATAATCTTTTGCATGGCGCTTTTCACCAGATACCACCATCCAGCCAGCGCGGTAACCGCAAGAGCGGTAATTTTTCGACAGGCCGTTCAGGGTCAAAAACAGCACGTCATCCGCCAGCGACGCGATCGATGTATGTTCTTCGCCGTCATACAGGGTCTTGTCGTAAATTTCATCGGCAAAGACGATCAGTTGGTGCTGGCGTGCGACATCGACAATCTGCTGCAAGATTTCTACCGGGTACAGCGCACCGGTAGGATTGTTCGGGTTGATGACCACGATGGCACGGGTGTTCGGCGTGATCTTGCTCTTGATGTCATCAATGTCCGGCATCCAGTCAGCCGATTCATCGCAGATATAATGCACAGGTTTGCCACCCGACAGGCTGACTGCGGCTGTCCACAAGGGATAATCAGGGGCCGGTACCAGCACTTCATCGCCGCTGTTGAGCAAGGCATTCATGCCCATGACGATGAGTTCAGAGGCACCATTGCCGATGTAAATATCTTCGATGGTCACACCACGGATATGTTTTTCCTGGGTGTAATGCATGATGGATTTACGCGGGGCAAACATGCCTTTGGAGTCGGTATACCCGGCGGCATTCTGCATATTGCGTATCATATCCTGCACGATTTCGTCAGGCGGATCAAAGTTGAAGACGGCCAGATTGCCTATGTTCAGCTTGATGATCTTATGTCCCTCGTCCTCCATCTGCTTGGCTTTTTCCATGACAGGGCCACGGATGTCATAACAAACGTCTGCTAATTTTTGTGATTTTTGTATGGGTCGCACCGCTGCAATCCTTGATAATATTCACAGGACTTCCAGCAAGTTGTTCCAGGCTCACATGGCGTCACGCTGCGTGACACCGCGTGACATTGAATGATTGGAATCCACCCGCATCTATCCTGATTAAGCCGCAATACAGAAAATGCTGCACTGCCGAACGTTCCATTCTGCACAAAGCGCCGGTTTTTATCAATGATAACTTCGTAATCGTTGCGAAATTAATATTGCATTAATGCGCAATCTGTTAATACACCATAGTTACCATGCAAAGATGGGCAAAACAAAACCAAGAACAAAAGTGTAAGCTACTTGTCTATCTTTACAGTATTGCTTGAATAAAAAGACCATGTCCATGAAAAAATTGTTTACTTCCCTGATGATGTCCATCAGCCTGTCGCTGGCTGGCCATGGCATGGCGGCCGCGCAAAATGTGCTGGAAGCTATCGCCATGGATAGCGGTGGCAAGCTGTGTGCCAGCCTGCTGGTGTTGGAAACCGGACAAAGCCTGTGGATTTTCCCGGATGCGGCGGCACCTATGCAAAGTGTGTATAAATTCCCCATCGTCATGGCTGCCCTGGCGGCAGTAGATCAGCACAAACTCAAATTCGAGCAAAAAGTGCTGGTCACGCCGGAAGACCTGGTTGGCGATGGCCAACACAGCCCGATTCGCGACGAGTATCCACAAGGAAACATCAACATTCCTTTAAGGAAACTAATGCGCCATGCCATTGTCGATAGTGACGGCACCGCCAGTGATGTCTTGCTGCGCCTGCTGGGTGGCCCTGCGGCTGTCATGCAATATCTGGAACAACTGGGTATCCAAGACATCAAGGTGATGGATACAGAAAAGGAAATGGGCAAGAACTGGACACTACAGTACCGCAATTCCGCCACACCGAAAGCCATGATCAAGCTCTTGCAGGTTTTCCAGCAAGGCAAGGGACTGAGCTCAAAAAACCGTGAATTACTGATGAAATGGATGCAGGAAACCGATCGCGGCGCCGAGCGCATCAAGGGTTTATTGCCGCCAGAAACCCTGGTTGCCCACAAGACCGGCACATCCGGCGTCCGCAACGGCTTTACCGCAGCCCATAACGATGTTGGGATAGTCACTTTACCCAATGGTAATCATATGGCCGTGGTGGTTTTTTTAACAGACAGCTCAGCCCCCCATCGATCCAGGGATTTGACCATAGCCAAGATCACCCGCGTCGGTTGGGATGCGTGGGCTGGCAAATAAGTGTGCAAACCGAGCCAGCACGGCCCATCGCATGAAACGACACAAAAAACGTTACAATGCGCCTCTCATTCAGCCCGAAACCTATAGAGCCATATAGATGAAGTTGCATTCCACCGCCACTCAGCAATACCAGACCATCACTGCTTACGACAAAGCCAGTGTGGAAATCAATGCGATCAGCTATAACTACAGCCTGATTGTACTGCCCGAAAGCAAGCCCCAGGCATGGTCAGCGCAGAGCTTTGATCAGTTGAACCCCACCGATTTTGCCCAAATCGAAGCGACCGAGCCAGACGTAGTGATACTCGGTACTGGCAACCGCCAGCGCTTTATCCACCCCAAATTGACCGCCACACTGGCCGCCAAACGCATAGGGGTGGAATGCATGGACAATCAGGCCGCCTGCAGGACCTATAACATCCTCATGGCCGAAGGCCGCAAAGTTGCCCTCGCCCTGATTATGGAAACTGCATGAAGCATCAATCCCCGTACGATTCACCGCGCACCCTGTGGGCTATTGCCCTCGCCTTCCTGGCGGTCTGGCTGTATATGCTGGGGTCGCGTACCCTGGTGCCTACCGATGAAGGTCGTTATGCGGAAATGGCACGTGAAATGCTTGCCACCGGCGACTGGATCACCTTGCGCCTGAATGGCATCAAGTATTTTGAAAAGCCGCCGCTACAAAACTGGATGAATGCCCTGACCTTCGCCCTGTTCGGTCTGGGCGACTGGCAGGCACGTCTGTGGACAGGTCTGTGCGGGCTACTGGGCGTGGCTGCAGTCGCCTACACCGGCAGCAAGGTGTTCAGCCGTCGCATCGGCATCAGCGCTGCGCTGGTACTGGGATCCAGTTTTTACTGGGCTGGCATGGGTCATGTCAATTCCCTCGACATGGGCTTGTCGGGCATGATGACTTTAAGCCTGTGCGGCCTGCTGGTCGCGCAAAACGCCAGCAAAGACAGCGCAACGGGAAGAAACGCCATGCTGGTGTGCTGGCTGGGCATGGCGCTGGCAACCATGTCCAAGGGCTTGATTGGCTTTGTGCTGCCTGGTGCCGTGCTGGTTCTGTATACGATATGGACGCGTGACCTGGGTTTATGGACGCGCCTGCATATGGGCAAGGGCCTGGTGCTGTTCTTCGCTGTCACGGCCC
Organism: Undibacterium sp. Di26W; assembly: GCF_049340265.1. NCBI lineage: Bacteria > Pseudomonadati > Pseudomonadota > Betaproteobacteria > Burkholderiales > Oxalobacteraceae > Undibacterium > Undibacterium sp. Di26W. The sequence continues at coordinate 86,744 of NZ_JBMPOR010000001.1, read as the reverse complement.
CATGGTTTATTTTGATTGCGCTGAAAAACCCGGAACATCCGCAATTCTTTTTCATCCACGAACATTTTGATCGCTTTACCAGTAATGTGCACAAGCGTGGTGGTGCCTGGCATTACTTCATTCCCCTGCTGATTCTGGGCATTATTCCGTGGATAGGCATGTTGTTGCAAGGCTTGAAGACTGGTCTGGGTGAAGCTGCCGGACAATTCCAGCCACGCAAAATGCTGCTGATCTGGTCGGCGTTCCTGTTTTTCTTTTTCAGCATATCCGGCTCCAAATTGCCGGGTTATATCCTGCCTATTTTTCCTGCCCTGGCATTGTTGATCGCAGTCCATATCGAGGCCGCAGGCAATAAATCAGTGAAAATCAGCGCGGCGCTTTTGATACTGGTCGGTATCGCTGGCCTTGGCGCTCTTGCTTACTTCCTGGGCAATCTCGATCCGGTAAAGCAAGCCTATGACATCCCGCTGTATCACGCTTACGTACCGTGGCTGGTGGCCGCATTTTCGATCGCCATTTTTGGTGGTGTCTGGGCCTGCTTACTGTTGCGCAGAGGTGAGGCAGGAAAAGACTGGGCTATCATCACCATCGCTTGCGCCGGCTTCTTGCTTGGCCAGATCGCCTTCCTGGGGCATGATCCATGGGGTAAATACATCGCAGGCACAGCCCATTTACCAGCCATGCAGGCCGAACTGAAAGACCCTGCCACGCCATTGTATGCAGTGGGCCGCTATGAACAGGCTTTACCGTTTTACCTGCAACGCACCACAATACTGGTTGAATTTCCTGACGAAATGGAATTCGGACTAAAGCAAGAAAAGCAATTATGGATACCCAAGCGTGAGGATTTCATCCAGCAATGGCAATCCCATCAAGACAAAGGCGAACCTGCGGTAGCGATATTACGTACTGATATCTATGAAGAGTTAAGGAGCACCAGCTTCCCCATGCGGGTCATAGGCCAGGATCCTCGACGTATCATCGTTGCCAATCTGGTAAAACCCAAATAAATTTAACGCCAATGAACAAGCATTGGCTGCATCCAACATTCCAAAAGAATCATATCTTTTACGCATAGCATAGAGAGGATCACCATGAGTGAAGCGTCCACATTTCTGCCTTTTACCAAACCCAGCATCGATGAAGAAACCATCGCTGCTGTCGCAGAGGTACTGCGTTCTGGCTGGTTGACCAGCGGCCCCAAGGTCAAGGCACTGGAAGAACAACTGTCTGAATATTTCGGTGGCCGCCCCGTACGCACCTTTAATTCAGGCACCTGCACCATGGAAATCGCGTTGCGTATCGCGGGTATAGGCGCAGGTGATGAAGTCATCACCACCCCTAATTCTTGGGTGGCGACCGCCAATGTCATCATCGAAACCGGGGCTACCCCAGTGTTTGCCGACATTGATGCGAAAACGCATAATATCGATCTGGACAAACTCGAAGCGGCCATCACCCCGCGCACCAAGGCCATCATCCCGGTCCACATGTGCGGCCTGCCCTGCGACATGGACAAACTGTATGCCATTGCCGACAAATATAAATTGCGCGTGATTGAAGATGCGGCACAGGCCATAGGTTCAAGCTGGAAAGGCAAGCGCATCGGTTCTTTTGGTGATTTTGCCTCGTTCAGTTTCCAGGTCAACAAAAACATCATGACCGGCGAAGGCGGTTGCCTGGTCTTGAACAATGCAGAAGAAGCACGCCAGGCAGAAAAATATCGCCTGCAGGGCGTGACCCGCAGTGGCCTGGACGGCATAGATGTCGATGTGCTGGGTGGCAAATACAATATGACCGATATCGCCGCCGCCATAGGCCTGGGGCAAATGAAGCATCTGGCAGAATTCAATGCCAAGCGCGCAGCATTAGCAAAACATTACTTCACCTGCTTCGGTAGCGACTTCGAACAAACAACAGGCGCAGAACTACCCATCGCCGATTTTGAAAACAGCAACTGGCATATGTTTCATGTTGTATTGCCGGAAAGCGTGAATCGCGCCCATTTCATGCAACAAATGCTGGACCAGCAGATTGGCCTGGGTTATCACTATCGTGCCATCCACCTGTTCAGCATGTACCGTCAACGCGGCTTTACCGATGGCATGTTCCCTATCGCTGAACGTATAGGAAAACAGATTGTTACTTTGCCATTATTTCCAGCAATGAATACAGAAGATGTCGAAAGAGTCGTGTCTGCGGTAAAATCCTGCCTTCTTTGAAATCGGTCAAAACAATACCAATGAAACCCGAACTCTCTGTCGTCATTCCCGTCTACAACGAAGAAGCTGGCCTGTCCAAGCTGTTTGCCAGGCTGTATCCGGCGCTAGACAATCTTGCCGCACGCGGTATCACCTATGAGGTGGTATTCATCAATGATGGCAGCCGTGACAACACGCCTGCCCTGCTGGCAGACCAGTATCGCCTGCGCCCTGATGTAACACGGGTGGTGCTGTTCAATGGTAATTATGGCCAGCATATGGCGATTTTGGCCGGCTTTGAAGCAACGCGTGGCGAGATCGTGGTGACGCTGGATGCAGATTTGCAAAACCCGCCAGAAGAAATCGGTGCGCTGGTTGATAAAATGCGCGAAGGCTATGACTATGTTGGCTCCATACGGCGCAAACGCCAGGATTCGGCCTGGCGTACCTATGCGTCCAAGGCCATGAACCGCTTCCGCGAGAAAATCACCCGCATCAAGATTACCGATCAGGGCAATATGTTGCGCGCCTATGGTCGCAATGTCATCAACCTGATCAACCAGTGCAGCGAAGTGAATACCTTCGTCCCTGCGCTGGCGTATACCTTCGCCCGCAAGCCTACCGAAATCATCGTTGAACATGAAGAGCGCTCTGCCGGCGAATCAAAATATTCGATTTACAGCCTGATACGCCTCAACTTTGATTTGATGACCGGCTTTTCCATCATGCCGCTGCAATGGTTTTCCATGCTGGGGATGGTCTTGTCAGCCCTGTCGGGCGGGCTGGTATTGCTATTGCTGATACGCCGCTTTGTGCTTGGGGCCGAAGCAGAAGGCTTGTTCACCCTGTTTGCCATTGCCTTTTTCATGATGGGTGTGATTCTGTTTGGCATCGGCTTGCTGGGTGAATACGTTGGTCGCATCTATCAGCAGGTACGTGGCCGTCCGCGCTATGTGGTGCAGACCATACTGGAGCAATCCAGCCCCGATTTGCCTGACGCGAACTGAGGCCGGCACCATGACTGCATCCCTTTCCCCTGCCAGCGCAGTAGTGTTCGCCTATCACAATGTCGGCGTGCGCTGCATCAAGACTTTGCTGGCACGCGGCATACAGATCAAACTGGTAGTCAGCCACCAGGACAACCCGGCAGAAACCATCTGGTTTGAATCGGTTGCAGATTTATGCCGCCAGCAAGGCATACCCTGCATTACCCCGGATGACCCCAAAGCACCTGAACTAAAGGCGCAATTGGCCGACATCGCCCCGGATTTCATCTTCAGCTTTTATTACCGCCACATGCTGCCGCTGGATCTGCTGGCACTGGCCAAACGCGGTGCCTACAATCTGCATGGCTCACTGTTACCTAAATACCGTGGACGTGTGCCAGTCAACTGGGCAGTACTGCATGGTGAAACCGAAACCGGTGCCACACTGCATGAAATGGCATTGAAACCGGATGCTGGTGCCATTATTGCCCAGACTGCTGTCCCGATTTTGCCGGACGACACGGCATATGAAGTATTTGGCAAGCTGACCGTCGCCGCCGAACAATGCCTGTGGAATGCGCTGCCTGACCTGGTGGCGGGAAGTTTCAAGGCCTTGCCGAATGATTTGTCAGTCGGCAGCTATTTTGGTGGCCGCAAGCCGGAAGATGGCCGCATTAACTGGCAGCAAACCGCCCAGCAAGTCTACAACCTGCATCGCGCAGTCGCCCCGCCCTATCCTGGTGCATTTACCGATCAGGCTGGCCAGCGATTTGTGATAGGAAAGGCACGATTATTCCATGGCGATGCGGCAAATTTGCCGACAGGCTTACATGTGGTGGATAATGTCGTCCTTGGCGTGTGCGGCGATGGTTGCGCATTGCACATTATTGAATTGTTAATGAATGGCAAAGTCGTTACGGCACAGGAACTGGCAGCCCATTTATCACTGGCAGCATAAGTGCAGTAATTGCAAATTCTGAACTGACAAGCAACATTTACTTAAGAAGAACTCACTATGAAAAAAGTCCTTATTCTCGGCGTGAACGGTTTTATCGGTCACCATCTGTCCAAGCGCATCCTGGAAACCACAGATTGGGAAGTGTATGGCATGGACATGCAAACCGAGCGTTTGGGCGACATGATCAATCATCCACGCATGCATTTCTTTGAAGGTGACATCACCATCAATAAAGAATGGGTGGAATACCATGTCAAGAAATGTGATGTCATCCTGCCACTGGTAGCGATTGCCACACCGTCCACTTACGTAAAACAGCCACTGCGCGTGTTTGAGCTGGATTTTGAAGCCAACCTGCCTATCGTGCGTTCTGCTGCCAAGTATGGCAAGCATCTGGTGTTCCCATCCACGTCCGAAGTCTATGGCATGTGCCATGACGAAGAATTTGATCCGGAAGAATCTGAACTGATCTGCGGCCCGATCAACAAACCACGCTGGATTTATTCCTGCGCCAAGCAGTTGATGGATCGCGTGATCTGGGGTTATGGCATGGAAGGCCTGAACTTCACTCTGTTCCGCCCATTTAACTGGATCGGTGCCGGCCTGGACAATATCCATACACCGAAAGAAGGCAGCTCACGCGTCGTGACGCAATTCTTTGGTCATATCGTTCGCGGTGAAAACATTTCCCTGGTCGATGGCGGCGCGCAAAAACGTGCTTTCACGTATATCGACGACGGCATCAACGCCCTGATGCGGATTATCGACAATAAAAATGGCATCGCTACTGGCAAAATCTACAACATCGGTAACCCGATCAATAATTTCTCCATCCGCGAACTGGCGCACATGATGCTGGATCTGGCGGCCGAGTATCCTGAATATGCAGAAACTGCGAAAAAAGTCTCCCTGACTGAAACCACTTCTGCTGCCTACTACGGCAAGGGTTATCAAGACGTACAGAACCGCGTGCCTAAAATCACCAATACCTGCGAAGAATTGGGCTGGAAACCGGTCACGACCATGCCCGACACCATGCGCAATATTTTCGACGCCTACCGCAGTCAGGTAGCCGAAGCACGCGCCTTGATGGACTAAACCGGGATTACATGCCTACCATCGTTCTCAAGATCGACGTCGATACCTTTCGTGGCACCCGGGAAGGCGTACCCAATCTGGTACGCCTGCTGAAAAAACACCAGGCTGGCGCGACTTTCCTGTTCTCACTGGGAAAAGACCACACCGGCTGGGCCCTGCGCCGCGCTTTCCGTCCTGGTTTTTTTCAAAAGGTATCGCGTACCTCAGTACTTGAGCACTATGGCTTGAAAACCCTGATGTATGGCGTATTACTGCCGGCACCGGACATAGGTAGTTGCACAACAGAAATGCAGGCAGTGCGCGATGCCGGGTTCGAATGCGGTATTCACACCTGGGATCATGTCGTCTGGCAAGACAATGTACGCCAGCGCGGCCTGGACTGGACGCGAGACCAGATGCAGCAGGCACATCAACGCTTCCAGCAGATTTTTGGCGACACACCCAAAACCCACGGTGCAGCCGGCTGGCAAATGAATCCGCACGCCTTTGCCCAACTCGACCAGTTCGGCATGCAGTATGCGTCCGATGGCCGGGCCATGCTGAAGGACGATGGCAGCCTGCAAGACCCGACAGCTGGCCCCTATCGCTTGCAAACCGATGGTGCAGTGCGCGCCTGCATACAGATGCCGACTACCCTGCCCACCCTGGATGAGTTGTTGGGCCGCGACATTAACGGACTGGTCATTTCCGAGTCAAATATCGCTGCCAACATCCTTAAATTGACAGCGATTCCAAAAGATCATGTATTTACTCTGCATGCAGAGCTTGAAGGACAGAAACTTGCCCCCATATTCGAGGAATTGCTGACAGGCTGGCACAAGCAGGGATATCGATGCATCTCCATGGCGGACTATTATCAGTCCATCAAGGATAGTGAATTACCAGTACGCCCGTTATCGTGGGCAAGCTTGCCAGGTCGCTCCGGAGAATTGGTCGCCCTGATCTAGTCTGTCAGCAACATTTCTCCACCCCTAACCAAGGAGATGACAGTGGCTGACACCCCCTCTGCACTAAATTGCCAGGTACCAGAATTTTCCGCTGCCATGACAGGCGGCAAAACGTTTCATTTAACTGACTATCTGGGTAAAAAGATCGTCATTTATTTTTACCCAAAAGACAACACCCCTGGCTGCACAACAGAAAGCATTGCTTTTCGTGATCTGTATGCGCAATTGCAACAGGCGAATACCAAAGTGCTTGGTATCAGCCGCGACAGCCTGCGCTCGCACGAGGGTTTCAAGAGTAAACTGGCTCTGCCCTTCGACCTGATTTCCGACCCGGACGAGACTTTATGTACCCTATTTAACGTCATGAAAATGAAAAACATGTACGGTAAACAGGTACGTGGCATCGAACGCAGCACATTTGTGATTGACGGCAACGGTAAATTAGTGAAAGAATGGCGTGGAGTCAAAGTAGCAGGACACGTTGATGAAGTACTCGAATTTGTGAGCGCCCAAACTTAATTGAACACTCTAGAATTACTCTTGATAAAAGCCGCGAAAGACAGTGCCAGCAGCAATGCTGGTATGTCCTTAGCGGCTTTTAACTTTTCAGCTCTCACTTTTTGATTGAGGTTTTCATGCCATTGCCAAAAATGCCGACCAAACCAGCAGCACTGCTTTCGCCTAAAGATTATCCCAAAGCAGAAAAAGGCAAACCAGCCAAAACAATAAAATCCGCAACGCCAGAGAAAATCAAAGCTGTAGAAGCTGTCCAGGTTCCTCAAAGAAAGAAAAACACAGTTACCCCTATTTCTGCAGCCAGACCCGTCGCAGAAAGACCGGCACCAGTTATCAGTGTCAAAGCCGCACCGCCAGCCGCTGCCAAGAGCAAGTTGCCAGACACCCGCGTGAAATCTGGCACCAGCCGTGCTGCGGACAAATCCGGTGTCAAAAAGCTGTTTGTGCTGGATACCAATGTGCTCATGCATGATCCTTCATCCCTGTTCCGCTTTGAAGAGCATGACATCTACCTGCCCATGATCACGCTGGAAGAACTGGATGATCATAAAAAAGGCATGTCTGAAGTAGCACGCAATGCACGTCAGGTATCCCGTTCACTGGATGCGCTGGTAGGTGATATTGACCACCACGATATCGAAAAAGGTATCTTGCTGTCCAAATTGGGCAACAAGGACGCCAAAGGAAAGTTGTATTTCCAGACCAAGTTGCAATCCGGCGAATTGCCGGTAGGCCTGCCTAAAGGCAAGGCTGACAACCAGATCCTGGGTGTCGTCACTGCGCTTGAAAAGGACATGCCTGGCCGTCCGGTGGTTCTGGTATCGAAAGATATCAATATGCGCATCAAGGCGCGTGCCATGGGTTTGCCAGCAGAAGATTATTTCAATGACCATGTACTGGAAGATTCTGACCTGTTGTATTCCGGCATCGTGCAATTGCCCGATGACTTCTGGAACAAGCATGGCAAAGGCATAGAAACCTGGCAAGAAAACCGCAATGGTCTCAGCACGACTTTTTATCGCATCACCGGGCCGGTCATCCCTTCCCTGCTGGTAAATCAGTTTGTCTATCTCGAACCCAAGAACGGTGAAGCTTCTTTCTACGGTCAGGTCAGGCAGATCAATGGTAAAACTGCCGTGCTGCAGACCTTGCGTGATTATGGTCATATCAAGCACAGTGTCTGGGGCATTACCTCACGTAACCGCGAGCAGAATTTTGCACTGAATCTGTTGATGGATCCGGAATGCGATTTCGTCACCCTGCTGGGTCAGGCCGGTACCGGCAAGACCTTGCTGGCATTGGCAGCAGGCCTGGCGCAGGTACTGGAAACCAAAACCTATAATGAAATCATCGTCACTCGCGTGACGGTGCCAGTAGGCGAAGACATTGGTTTCCTGCCAGGTACAGAGGAAGAAAAAATGTCGCCATGGATGGGTGCCTTTGATGACAACCTGGAAGTGCTCAACAAGTCAGACAATGATGCCGGTGACTGGGGGCGTGCAGCGACGCAAGACCTGATACGTTCGAAGATCAAGATCAAGTCCCTGAACTTCATGCGTGGACGTACCTTTGTCAATAAGTTCCTGATCATCGATGAAGCGCAAAATCTGACGCCGAAACAGGTCAAGACCCTGGTGACACGTGCCGGCCCCGGCACCAAGATCATCTGCCTGGGTAATATCGCACAGATAGATACACCGTATCTGACCGAAGGCTCCAGTGGTCTGACTTATGTGGTGGATCGTTTCAAAGGCTGGGCGCATAGCGGTCATGTCACACTGGCGCGCGGCGAACGTTCCCGCCTCGCCGATCACGCGAGCGAAATCTTGTAATTCGTTCTTTCTGCAGTAATAAAAAATGGCGCATATATTATATGCGCCATTTTTTATTGGAGATTCACCTGAATGAATACTGCCTTTACTTCCATTCACCACGCAACTGACTGACCTTTTCCTGCAAGATCTGCGGTGTGATGTCTGCCGGCTGCATCACCTCACCCACGACCAGTTCAAGCTTGGAAAACGGGCCACGACTGAAGGCACGTTCAAAAGGATTGCTTTTGTCGCGCGACAGGAAACTGCCCCACAAACCGCGCAAGGCCAGTGGGTAGACGGGAACCGGCGTACGTTCCAATATCTTCATGACGCCACCTTTAAATTCGTTCAATTCGCCTGTAGCTGTCAGCTTGCCTTCCGGGAAAATACAGACCAGCTCACCCTCGTGCAAAGCCTGGGCCACATCGATATAGGCTTTTTCCATCAGCCATGGGTCTTCCTTGCCAGGAGCGATAGGAATTGCCTTCGCTGTCCTGAACACCCAGGACAAAAATGGAATTTTAAAAATACGGTGATCCATGACAAAGCGAACCGGACGCGGGCTGGATGCCATGATCACGATCGCATCCATATAACTGACATGGTTACACACCAGTATGCCGGCACCTTCATCCGGTAAACGGTCAGTATTGACACCTTTAACCTTGTATATCGTGTGTATCAGCAGCCAAGCGATAAAACGCATCAGGAATTCTGGTACCAGACTGAATATATACACCGCGACGATTGCGTTCAGAATCGCGGTAGCCATAAAGATTTGCGGGATCGTGAAGCCTTTTTGCAACATCACCATCGCCGCCAGTGACGCCACCACCATGAAGATGGCATTCAGGATATTCATGCCGGCGATGGTGCGGGATAAATGCTTAGGGTCGCAACGTGTCTGTATCAGAGCAAACAGGGGAACGATATACAGGCCACCAAAAATACCTATCAGCGTGATATCGAACAAAATATGCAGACTGCCTGTCTGTTGCAGAAAGGTCTGCATGGTCACCGTTGCCGTGTTGGTATAGGCGACGCTGGACAAATACAAATCAAATCCGAATACGGACAAGCCTATGGCACCGAATGGTACCAAGCCGATTTCCACCTTATGGCCGGACAATTTTTCGCATAACAGAGAACCGGCACCGATACCGAAAGAAAATATAGTCAGCAACAACACAAAAACGCTATGGTCACCATGCAGGTAATTTTTGGCATATAAGGGAAATTGCGCCAATACGATAGCGCCATAAAACCAGAACCACGAATTACCCAGCAGCGACAAGAATACCGGGCGATTCTGTTTGCTGAAGCTGATATTCCGGATGGTTTCTGTCGCCGGGTTCCAGTTGATTTCCAGTTCAGGTTCAGGTGCAGGCGAATCAGGAATGCGCAAACTGGTCAAATAACCCATGATGGCGATGACAATCGCACCGCCAGCAACCAGTTCTATACCCCAGGGTTTGTGCACTACCAGCAAGGCTCCCAGAATTTCACCCAGCAAGATGCCGACAAAGGTCCCCATTTCTATCAGGCCATTACCGCCCACCAGCTCATCGGTTTTCAAATGTTGTGGCAAGTAGGCATACTTGACCGGACCAAACAGCGTGGAATGGATGCCCATGCCGGCTACCGCCGCAATCAGCAACCACAAGTTGTGCGTCATCCAGCCGGCGGCGGCGATGAGCATGATGACAATTTCCAGCAATTTGACATTCCGCGCCATCCTGCCTTTTTCAAACTTGTCGGCCAGTTGCCCCGATGTGGCGGAAAACAGCACGAATGGCAGGATGAACAATCCGGGGATCAGATTGTTCAGCAGGCCAATATCCATATCGGTCCAGGTCAGCGCATCATAGGTCAGGACGGTAAGCAAAGCCGTTTTAAACACGTTGTCATTGAATGCCCCAAGAAATTGCGTCCAGAAGAAAGGCGCAAAGCGGCGCTGTGTCAGCAGAGTGAACTGGCTATGTTGGCTCATGGATAATGTCGGTTACCGAAAAGTTAAAATTCAGGACTTACGCAAAACCACCCCAGTTGCGTTGTAGCTCCTCCCCGTACCATTCGTACTACTCGTACCATTCGTACTGTCTTCGTTGCTACACCTTGCTGTAACGATTTACGTAAACCCTCAGATTAATACCGCAAGAATGCGAAATACTCAAGCTCAATTACCAGAAAACTTGTCTTGCTCAAGCTGTGTTGCTCAGGAAAGAAAATAATCAATCGCTCTATGCACAGGCAAAAGATGACAACCTTCCTGGGTTGCCAGGCGCAATGCCGTTTCCAGTAAAGCCGGGCTGGTTCCCCACGGACCGGGATGATCGCTGACTTCATGAGAATACAGGATTAACCACCCACCTTCCTTCGCCGTATGCTGGATCAAGGCATGTAGTTCGTCCACATTGGTTTTGGAAGAATACAGCGCCTGTGCCTTCAAGGCATTCAGGTCAGCGCGGCCAGTCTGGGTACCGCCACCGGTGATACGGGAATAGGGAAAACCTTTGGCAGCAGCCAGTTTGCTCCCCAGGTCATACGCACCGAAGGGAAAAGCAAATCCCTGGTTGTGAATGCCATGCTGTTGGAAAAAAGCCTGGTTGCGCTCCCAGTCACGAGCCAGGTCAGCAGCGGAAGCATTTGCACAATTGGTATGTGAAAACGTGTGGCAGCCGACTTCATGTTCATTCTCGATCAAGCGTTTCAAATCGTCGACACTGTGACAGGGCTGATTTTGCTCCACGCCATCGGTCAGGCCACCACAGACATAAAAAGTACCACGCGCCTGGTACAACTCCAGCAACACCGCCCCTATATGGCAGGCGCTGGCAGGCACGTCATCGAAGCTGAAGCTGACCACGCCCCGGCCTTTTTTTAAGGGCAACCAGCGGCATCCCAGATGGCGCGCAGCAAAACGACTGAGTCTCTGAGCTATTCCCATATTGATCAACGCAAACTGTCCGAAGCGCTAAGGGAATGCTGATAACGTTTCAAGCCCATGCGTGAACTACTCCCCGGTAAATTTTCGTAAGTATATTCCAGCCCCAGCTTGATAACCGCCTGCTTCAGGTTGATGCCATCCGATTCGCGCCGGACTTTTTCATAAAAGCTGTCCAGCACCACACGAAAGCCACGTTCAAATTCATAGGCACCACCAAAACCGATGCGCAGCAACTGTTCTTTACGGGACGATCCATCATTCAGACCTGCCAGTCGTGGCACCAATACGTTATCGCTATTCTGCAGCAAGGTGGAGAAATTCATTTGCGACTTGTCCGAATATTTCCACTGGGCGTCGAAACGCAGGGCCTTGGTGATCACATACAGGACAGACCGGTCAACGATAGTGAAAGGCCGGTCCCACAGTTGCAGATCCAGCCTTAACTTGGGTGAATAATGATACGTGCCGCGCCATAAGGCATTGAAGAGATTGGTATCGCGGTCGGTCAAATTATCATAGCGACGGCGTATGATGCCCAGATGCGTGCTGGTGACAGACTTGCTGCTATAACGCCATTCCGCGTCGAGAAATACTTCGGATTCTTTATATGACTGATCCAGGTCAGCAATCTCCTGGGCATTACGGTCAGGGAAATTGCTATCCGATAGCCGCGTACCGACTTCTACACTGGAGCCGGTTGGCGAGTAATAGCGGCCACTGAACTGGCGGCCGCGTTCATCAAAATTGTATAGCTGATTCACAAGCAAATCGTAATTCAGCGCTGCCCTGTCAACTTTGAGATTCAAAGACCATTCATCCGTGAATTTCATATTCACATCGGCAGAGGCCCGTTTTTGATGGGAGATATCTTTGTCAGTGAAAGTACCGTTGATGTACTGAAAAAGCCGGTCTTCTTTACCCGCGGACACATGCCCGTTGAAAATCTGGCCTGCGGCCCATTCCAGGTTGGCATCACCAGCGACGATATGGTGATCCAGGTCTTTATAGTTTTTGTAAAACCGGTTGCCCAGAGAGCCGGTCAGCGTCAGCCGCGTACGATCTGACAGCAAAGGGATAATGGCACCGGCACGTAGGTCGTCGCCTTTGACCGTATCACGTTCACGTGTCTTGATGCCGGGAGGCGTGTTAGTGGCATCCGGGGTAGTGGCAGGATCAGGATTAAGCGGCTGCTCATAAAAGCGGAATGGATTCGAATCGCTGGTGAGCGAGGTTTCCAGTTGCAACACCAGCTCTACCGTATCCGCAGCAAAAACCGGTGGGGCAGCGGCAGGCAGCAAACCTATCAGCACGCAAGCACAATGATTGCCAGAAAAATGAAGTGAGCGATATGCTTTGCCTTTCACTTTTCTGCCTCTCTTATTGAAGTTGCAAACCATGTCCAGACAGGCGGAACACGCGATCGCAGCGGCCAGCCAGTTCCGCATCATGGGTGACGATCACGAAAGCCGTACCTAAAGTGCGTGACAGCTCCAGCATCAATGCAAATACCTGTTGCGCCGTGCTGCCGTCGAGGTTGCCGGTCGGCTCATCTGCCAGCACGCACGCGGGCTGTGTCACCAGGGCGCGCGCCAGCGCCACGCGCTGTCTTTCGCCGCCTGACAATTCACCAGGAACATGTTTGAGCCTGTGGCCGAGGCCGACTTTTTCCAGTATCAACTGGGCGGCCTGCTGGGCATCAGCACGCTTCATGCGCCGTATCATGAGCGGCATGGCAACATTGTCCAGTGCCGAAAATTCCGGCAACAGGTGATGGAACTGGTACACAAAACCCAGTGCCTGATTGCGCAAATTGCCCCTGGTGGTTTCATTCATGCTGGCAAAATTCTGCCCTTGCAGTATCACGCTGCCTTGTGTCGGCGTATCCAGGCCACCCAGCAAATGCAGCAAAGTCGATTTACCGCAACCGGATGCCCCGATGATGGCAACCCGCTCGCCCCTGTAGATGCTCAGATTGATATCGCTGAATACTTTGACCGAGTCCGGCCCCTCTGCAAATACCTTGCTCAACTGATTGCACGACAAAATACTGTCTGCCGGCTGTAAATTTGGATTACTCATAACGCAAAGCCTCCGCAGGTTTGGTTCTGGAAGCGCGCCAGCTAGGATAAATAGTGGCGAGCAAAGCCAACACCAGAGAGACAGAACCGATGGTCACGACATCCAGCAATTGCACATCGGAGGGCAATTTGCTGATCACATACACTTCCTTGGAAAGTACCTGTATCCCCAGAATGTGTTCTATGAAAGGCACAATCACATCAATATTGAAAGACACCAGCAGACCGGCCCCGACACCCAGCAAGGTACCAAACAGACCCACGATGGCGCCCTGGATCACGAATATCTTCATGATTGATGAAGGTGCAGCGCCCAAAGTGCGCATGATGGCAATATCCGCCTGTTTTTCTGTCACTGTCATGACCAGTGTCGACACCAGATTGAAAGCAGCAACCGCAATGATCAGCGTCAAAATAATGAACATCATGGTTTTTTCTGCTTTGACGGCGGCAAAATACGTCTTGTTTTGCTGCGTCCAGTCACGTATCAGCAAGTCACCCGACAGGCTGCGCGACAATTCCAGGGCAATCTGGGGGGCTTTCAGCATTTCTTGTATGCGCAAGCGCAGGCCGGAAGGTGCATTCAGGCGAAAAAACTTTTGTGCATCTTCAATATGCATGAAAGCCATGCCCGAATCATATTCATAGTGACCGGCCTCAAAAATACCCACCACATTGAAGGCCTTCAGGCGCGGCACCATGCCGGCCGGGGTCATCTGTCCCTCAGGAGCTGCCAGCGTGATTTTTTCACCGATGCGTACGTGCAGGCTGTTTGCCAGCGCCACACCCAGCACGATATTAAATTCGCCCGGCCTTAAATCTGCCCATTTGCCATATTTAACCTTGCTGGCAACGTCCGATACCCTGGGTTCTTCCTCAGGCAACACACCGCGCAAAATGACGCCACGCATGACATCTTCACGAATGATCATGGCCTGGCCATCCACATAGGGTGCCGTGCCGGTGACTGCCTTGTTTTTTTGCACTTCCAGCGCAGTTGATTTCCAGTCCGGCAAAGCACCGCTGGCATCAAACACTTCTATATGTGCCAGCACTGACAGCATGCGGTCACGGACTTCTTTTTGAAAACCGTTCATGACCGAAATCACGATAATCATCGCGGCCACGCCCAAACTGATGCCCAACATGGAGATCAGCGAGATAAAAGAAATAAAACTGTTCCGGCCACTACGCCGTCCCGCACGGGTATAGCGCAGGCCAACCAGCCATTCGAAAGAAAGATTTTTCACTACAAGTTCACTTCATTGAGTTCATTGAGATACGGCAGCCCGCAGTTTGCCACACTGTGTTTGATGTGAATATTCTTTTTTCAATAACCCGGCAGGATTATGAATAGTTTCATTTTTTACAGAAAGCAGTATTAATTTCTGGGCCTTTTCCCAAAAAGATCTGAAATATACCAGCACCGCTGTTATCACGAAAAGCATGTTGATAATTCACCGCCGAGCTTATCAAAAAACTCAATAATGGCCCGCATGTTACGAAACATAATATAGCGACAAGTAAATATCCACCATATTTCCGATTGTTACTCATTGATTTTGCTGCGTATAGTGAAAATCCAAGCATCCCCATCGTCACACCAGGTATTAAAAATCTACTTAGCTCCCATTTATATCCATTAAGCATAATTGTAAAATTAATAAAAAATCCAATAAAAAACAGGTAGGCTGCACTTAATCCTAATAGCTTAAATGATGGCGCATTCTCTGAATTTTGTTCGATTTCTGGTGTTTTTAATTGCCATTTAGAAAGAAAGAAAAATCCGATGATACCGATAATAGGGAAAAACAAAACTCTGATCGATGTTATAAACATCTGTTCCAATATCCAAATGAAAGCAGCAAAATTTTTCTGCCAGCCCATCATGTAGACTTGTCCTTCCTTTATAAACGACAATTGTCCAGCTTTCCAATCTGCGCCTGACCATCCGAAATGGAATGGGACACCGGGAACAAACATTAGTCCCGCATGATGTTGCTCCGCCTTTACACCAGCAGTCGTCATCAATCCTGGCACATCAAGTGCCACTTGCATGGATTTCGGTGTAAGCATTCCGCCCAAAGGAATTGCGATCAATGCGGACACCATCAACACAGATGCCCAAAAAAAGGGCGCTCCCATTGAATTATTCGACACCCTAGCACTAATGATTAAGACCGGCATAAAAGCAAACAGATAAAGCAAATTCTGTGGAGCAGAAAAGAAGTTGCTTATACATATGATCGATGCCAATACAAATAACGGCATCTGTTTCGTCTTCAATCCATTCAAACTGGCATGAATCAAGAACAGCATTAAAATTGAAAACACACCGAGCAAAGTATCCGTATAGCCGTTAAGAGCAAATGGGCTTCCCGAATCGATAGTAAGAACATGCGTTAAGGACAGCGCTGAATTTCCCATTAGCAGCACAGCAACTGAGAAAAAAACCAATCGTGTACGTCGCTCATAAAGCGAAACGACCCCAAAGAAAAAGATTCCTAGAAACAGTATTGATGACACCAGCCAAAAAAACAGGTAGGCATAAGGTGCTTTTTGAAATATCCAGCCAGCCATAAAAGTTAAAATTGACTGTCCAGTATTTTGTCCCAATACTGGAACCGCCCCACATTCATTAATGTAATTGGCAATCCAGGCATATCTCACTGAATGCAATGATCCAAAAATTGCGAATGGATCACTGATGTATCTATTATTCGGAAGCCAGAAAAATAATATTACTGGGATGAAAAGTAAGGAAGAAATCCTTACATATTTGAACAATTTCTCCTGCCGTAATTCATGGATAAAACCCCACAGTTGTTTACGAAAAGTCAGAAAAATGCAAAAAGACAATAGCAACGTTATTACGACGGCCATATCCGACCGACCAAGTATGGCTGACAATATACGGACAGACGAGATATTAAAAGCTATTCCAACAAAAAAAGATGCGCCTGAACGTAAAGATAAAGAGCCAATTCCATCCCATTTCATAGACCACACCAGAAGCGCATAGCCAGTGCCAGCAGATAACGCTGCAAGCAGCAAAAATACGATGAGAATCATTTTTATTCAATTTAATATGTGAGCTGCCAAATATAAGGAGAACTCTCTACATGCTTGTTTTTTGCCTGTATTTCTCAGCGTCCCAATTAAATAGCTCATCAATCTGAAAATTATTTAAAGCTTTCAATCTGCTAATCATGGGCTGACGCATCATCACATCGTAGTAACATCCCAGTTGGGCTCGTTGCGCAAAGCTAAAGCTCGGTATTGAAAATACACCTAGACCTTTTATGAAAATTAATTCTGGTACGAGCCCGCTTTCGATGAAGGCAAGAAAACTTGATAAGTCATCGAAAGAATGAGGATTTTTTCCCAAAAACACAATATGGTCAGGGTACAGCGCCCACTTTTGTTCGAGGGCATTAAAAAGTACTGTATTGCATGCCAAACTATGAATACCTGGAATGTTAACAGGTACGTATTGCGCAATACCTGGAATATTAATCATTGTGGGGGTAGCAAATTCAAGCACACCATAAAGCTTTGGTGCGGCCAATAAATTTAGCAATTCCGCTAACTCATCAATTACATCTTCAATGCTGTCACCACCAATAACAATGCCATGATTTCGCAACAAAATTATGTTTATGTTTTGGTCTCTGGCGATGACATCAGCAACAGCCTTTGCCAATGCATCACCGGGTTTCTGATACTCGATAATTGACCAGGCTAATTTAGTCTTTAATCTCTCTTGAATTTCGTCCTCTGCATTCTCTCGTACAAGATATGCAAGTGGTTCGATAGCATGTAAGTGCACAACAACAGAATGTGGCATCACCGCATGTAACAGGGTTTCAATTGATGGCTTTAGTTGCGTCTCTTGCTTTAAAACTGGTTTTGCTGAAAAATTTCCGTCACCAATGGCTTTCTGCAACAATAGCAAATCAACGCCAACAAAAACATCGCGATCCAATGCATCTGCAAGTCGGGTTCCAGACGCCTTCACCCATAAGGTGTCACCGTCTTTCCAGGATACATTTCCTCCGGCCCCTTGAACCAGCAGTGAATTTTTGCCAGCATCAGCACAAAACTTAACTACAGACTCTCGAAAAGGCATCGAATTAGGAATCATTTGATCGCCCAAGCTCAGAAATTAATTTACGTAATTGAGCGAATTCTTCAAAAGCGGCATCAGGGCATTCCAACCCAGTTCCAATTTCCGCTCCTTTATGAATTTTCTGCAAAGTGACTGCATTGATTTTTTCTCTGGCACCACGAATATCATTGATCGGATTGTCACCGATCATCCAAATACAGTTTCCTTTCGGACGCATTTTTTCACATGCAATAAGAAAAGGCGCTTCGTGTGGCTTATCGAATCCAGCTTCTTCGCTAGTCACAATGTAGTCGAAGTAATGATCAAGTTTAAAATACACCACTTTACGGAATTGTATCTGGGCAGTTAAATCAGTCACGATAGCTGTTGGTATTCCCAAAAGTCGAATGTCGTCCAGCAACTCTTTCACATCGTCAAACAACACTGCATTACTCAAAAAAGTGCGCCAGTATGTTTGTTCGAAATCTAACGCTAACAGTACTTGTGATCCAAGCCCCATAATCTCAAGCATGCGTTGAAGATAGAGAAGACGGCTATGCGAGGAAGCAGTATGTAGTAGACGATCCTTTATCTGTTGCCTGGCTTCTTTGAATGCCTTGTCAAAATCTGCGGGAGATATAGAGAATGTGTTGACAACTTTCTCCCGCACTGCATTTTGTGCTGCGCTGTGTGCTGGCTCATAGGGATAAAGCGTGTTATCCGTATCAAAAAGAATAGCGTCTGGTAATCGATCAAATCGATTTTGGTTGATGATTTTCACTATAGAACCCGTCTTGTCATAGCTTGACTAATATGAGCAAGCGTAATTAATTGCATTAACCCCAAGATACCGTCATCCCATTTTGGTTGGATATCCAGAAATTCAAAAATATTAGGACACAACATCTGCGCCGCCAAATGTATATCTTCCGAAGAGGTTTCCCCCTCTATAGTAAGTACCATTTCTGAACCGTCAGCGCTCGCTGCGAAATCTACGTGCAATCCACAAACACCAATAAGTACTCGAATAAGAGCTAACTCATTTAGCCCGTGGCGAGTGCGTGCAATCAATCTTAAACGTGGGTCACTATCGCCATCGAAATCCAATAATTCCAAAGGGTGGATAGGTTGAAGTGATAAAACAAAGTCTGCATGGATTGCCTGTGGACGGACGAAATTGGCAGCGTCGTGCTCTCGTTTTTCAAGACTATTCAATACACTTTCAACTGTTTGCCCACGTTGCAATACGTCACGACGAAGTTTGAAATGCCGCCGTAGGGACTCATCAATATCAAGGTAAATACTTAAGTTATAGCAGTCACGCAAGATAGGTAAATATAAAGTGTGAAGACCACTCGCAATAACAAAGTCATTGCTCTTCATTTTATATGGCTTCGTGAACTTACCTATACGGTGATCGTAATGTTTTGACTGTACATTTTTTCCATCAATGAGAGCGACGAGATCATTACTAAAACTTTCCAAATCATTCGCCATCGGATTCAGATGCGTCATGACTTGCCATATAGGTTTTTGCCTATCCCATAAGTGATAATTATCCCCTGACAAATTGACTACTGAATGTTTACCAAACAAGCCAGTTATTGAAGATGAAAACGTATCTTTTCCTGATCCAGAATCTCCGGCTACGGCTATGACAAACGGCTTCCTCGTAAGCCGAAAATAGTTATTGCGACTTACTGTTTCTCGCCAAATACGCAATATCAGAATGATTCCGATTGACGCCATTGCCGTATGCAATAATGACGAAGCATGATTTCCGAGTTGCGTTGAAAATAGAAGTACATTTAGCACTTCATGTCCAATATAATCAAAATGCAACGGCGTAGAGATCAAAGTACTGAGGGCGTACAAACCAGAAAAAACAACGGTGATCGAAACTGCCAGGCGACCGCCTGTTACCTGATAACTCACTAAAAATGGAATCGCCCATATAAACCACCCTGGCGAAGAAGGTGTCATCAGTACAACTAATAAAAATGCCATTCCCAAGGTGTTGTGAAATAAATCGTAATTAATACGGCGAACTCGCCACACCATGTAGAGCATCACCGAATAAATCAGTGGAACAATGTAAATCACTAACTTGTCACCGATATTCATGGATAAATAATAGATTTTCCCCAATTCAGGATTGTTAAGCAACATTTTCAAAGCACTATCAGATGCTATAAAAGGTAATCCCAATAATATAAATCCCAAAAGCAGGCCCCCAGCAAATTGAGGGAACAATTGACGTAAAGTGCGGTTATTGAACAAATAGACAAAGAAAAAAGGAAGCGCTAATAACATGCTTAACTTGGCAGAAATAGCAGCCATACATGCAAAACCAGCAAACCTTAAACGCATGCAACGAAGCAAATACAAAGCGAAAGTCAATAGGAGTGCTGGAAGAATGTCATTTAGTCCAAAGCCATAGCTAGCCAGTATGACTATCGGCGAAAGCCAATAAACCATCAATAACAATCGATCCTGTCCGGGTAATAAGCGGCGCAGCAATAACAGCAGCAAAAAATCGGCAGCTAATAACGTGAGGGTGTATGCATACTCGATTGAAAAGCCAATCACTTTTGCTAGCGCTATTGCGGGTAAAAAGCTGCCCCACATAATATAACCATAAGGAAAAGCAAAGAGAGAACCTCCCTTGTTTAACCAAATGGCCCATGGATCGAACGTAAATTGACTGGTACTGGCATCCAGAAAGGGAGCATACCAGTCAACGACAGCTAGAGGACTGATGGCCCAAATCAGTATAAGGCGAATCAAAAGCCCCAAGAAAAAAAGAGGGTGAATAATTAATTTTTTCATTTTCATCCAACTAGTTTTCCCATAGATCTGGACGTTTCGTGCAAACGGCATCAGCCTGAATATGTAATTGTGCGAGCAATTGACGCAGTTCTGGAATTTCTGTTTCGGCATTCCTTCCCTGCAATTCTGGTGAGACAATGCAAAGTTTAAAACCAGCCGTTACCAATTTTTTTGCGTCAGACTGAGATAACGGAAAACGCGAAAAACAGTCAATCCACACCCAGTCAACTTTGCCAGTGAGGCTCAATGCCGTACTGACAGATTCAAATTCAGATACACGCACAGCACATCGACGTTCACCAGCGTTGGCGAATCGGACAAGAAAAGGAAAGCTTTGGTCCAAAAAAAAATAATCGGCTATCTTTTTTGAATACATCAAGTCAATCAGCCTTCGCTCAAGACCCTCTTCTTTGACATTCAGGATCAAAGTATTATGTTGATAGGCATCTAGCCACACATCAAAAGATTCGCCCTCAGTAAAAGGATCGTGATGAATAATTAGTCGATCACCATGACTTCGAATATCTACCTCGACACCGTAATGATGCGGCGTTGCCATTAGGTCGCTTAATGTATTACGCCGATGTGAAATTATTTTCATGCTTTGACACGTTTTTTTAGTTGCAGACTGAATTCAACGGTTCGTCGAATAAATTTCCTTTTGGCAGCCCAGTTAATATTCCAACTTGAAGTACCATGCGCTCTCTTTCCAAAAAAAACTGGAAAGCGATGTATCTCAAGCCCCATACAACGAGCAGAATAATAGGCATAAAGATCGAGCGAAAAATCATGTGGTGGGTCGTTCCATTTTTCAAAAAAATTCCGTGAAAAAAGTGATGGCTGTGCGTTGATGTCCCACATTGGCTTCCTAAGAAGGACGAACTCAAAAAAACTCATACCCACACTGAACAATACATCTCCTAACGGCCTTCCAAAACGCCTGCCTTTGACAAAAATGTTGGGGCCATACTTGTCAAGCAACTTCAAACCCTCCATAACATCAAAAGGATCCGTCTGCAAATCGGCATGTGTCCATCCAATAATTTCACCTCTAGCTTCTCTAAGTCCTGCCAAAATACCAAAGCCATAACCCATGTTTTTCTCAACTCTTATGGAACGACACCCTTGGTATGCGGGAAGCAATTGCGCAAATACGTATGAACTATTATCTGTTGAACCGTTGTCTACCAAAATAACTTCAATTCCATCATGACATGTTAGCTGTTTGCATCGCTCTAACAGTAAAGGCAAATTGGCGGCTTCGTTGAAACATGGGATAACAAGTGAAAATTTCATGGTTTTGATTGGCCTACTGCGGCCCTAAATACAAATAGCTTCATACAAAAAAAATTAAGGCCTGCGGAAACGCCTGTTGCAAGTACGAATGCTATTTGAAAATTGAGGGCTGTATCCCTGAGTAAATTTAAAATTTGAGAATTGATGGACACATTTACCAACAGCGTACAAGAATATACAAAAACAAAGCGCCAAAAACTGCCCGCAAGCGATTTGTGTGCGGCAAACGTTAGCGACTTATTTGCAAAATAGGCAAATACTGTTCCGATACAAAAACTGATTGCCTTTGCCGCGTCTATGCCGACCAATTCCACGAACAACAAAGTTTTGTAACTCAAAAAATCAATCAGAACAGTGACGGTCCCAACGAAAAAGAACAGGGCTACCTCTTTGCGAAGCATGTTTATTCGCTTGGCAATTCAGGGACGATAGCCTGATATTGCCTGTCAAGGTTTGCAATTGAAATTTTAGAAATCCTTTTATCAAGTTCTAAACGATAAGGGTGTCCAGACCATTTATGAAAACAGGATTGCCAATATTCAAATGTACGCAAGTCATTCGGCGTCCCCCAAGACAAGTAGTTATCAACTTCAAATAAATAACAACGCAGACCAAGCGCAATCGCATCATTAATACACGAATCAATATAAAATTCACCATTAATTCGTCCTTCACGTTCAATCAATCTCTGAACTGCATTACGAAAGTCTTCTTTTCTGCGGAAAGTGAAAGTACCCAAAACAATTGGATCAATTGCAGGTGACTTCAGTGGCGATTTGACAGATATCTGACGAATCAAACCATTTTCTTCGTCTATCCATCCGAACATTCCGGGATGCCTTAATGCGTTGGCATGTCCTCGAACTCCCCAAACTATCACATCGATATCAAGATTTTCGACAAGTCTCAAGAAAGCCCTCTGGTCATATAACATTCCATTGTCACAGGTACCAATAGTTATGGGCTCGACTAACTCACCATTACTCTTTTCCAACACCTCCAAACCAAGCAGAGCCGTGCAAGCTTGTCCCTCAGTGACGGAAGAAATTCTGGTTATAGATGATTCGGAGTAGGTATGCTCAAGATAAGCGGATAATTCTACACAACCAATCATATCTTGACGCAGAACAAATGCATGATTTTTTACCTGCGGTAAATCACTTATTGCCTGAGCTACCATCGGTTTGCCGGAAACAGGAATTAATGGTTTTCCTAACGTATATCCCTCGTTGACAAAACGCTGCCCCAATCCGGCCATGGGAATGATCAATGAACCAGATACCGATTGAGTTAATTCATCTTCGGCCATTAATCTCTTGAATATGGCTGACCATTCATTGTATTCAAACAAATCCTCGGGAGTGCCCCACTGCATAAAATGTTGCAGAGGATAGACCGCTACCTTCAGATGCTTAACTAAGACTGATTTATAGGCAAGACTAGCGTAATACTCGCCACCAATATGCATACCTTGTTCGATGACTGAGCGAGTTGAGTCACTTAATAAACGTCCTGAATCGAAATAGTAAGTTCCACTGGAAGCAAACTCATCCATGCGATTAGAGGTAAATGCTTGTTTCTCCTGGATATCTGAGACCC
The DNA here is from genome assembly GCF_049340265.1 of Undibacterium sp. Di26W. NCBI lineage: Bacteria > Pseudomonadati > Pseudomonadota > Betaproteobacteria > Burkholderiales > Oxalobacteraceae > Undibacterium > Undibacterium sp. Di26W. Next base: position 63,367 of record NZ_JBMPOR010000001.1, on the reverse strand, counting down.
ATCCATTCTCCTCCCGGAGATAAGCATAATTGGTATCCCCCAAGCTGTGAGGGTGAAAACCTTTGTAAGCAGGAATAGCTCCTGCACATTTGGATCGATGTACGAACTGTTTGAAATGAAACCAGTCCCAGTAACAATTAAAATCACAGTAATTGATGACAACAGGAGACTCTGGATCAATTAAATGTTCCGCCTGCTGGATCGCGTAAAGTGGTCCAAGTTTATGAGGTGGAATTCCCAAAATTTGACCATTAGGACAATATTTCCGCAATATTTCTTCCATTCTAAATTCAGCGTTTGCCAAATGATCCTGGTTACAAATAAAGAGGAAATTTTCTTCCCCGGGAAACATGTCAATTACGTACGCAATAATTGGCTTACCATCTACTTCGATCAATGGTTTGGGAACGGTATAGCCCGCTTTGCGAAAACGCTCACCAAAACCAGACATGGGAATAACTATTTGCACAATATCTCTCTGCTAAGAACTATGTAAATAGACAATAAAAAATTTCCGGGCAACATTTATTGTAATTTATCATTAAAAGTAGGTATCCCCATTTCAACAAACATTCAGCGAATTACAAAATTACTATATGTAGTTGATTAAAAACAAAAAGATATGAAAGCGCCAAGTATAACTGAGAACCAATTTGACAATGCGCATGTGCGCTGTTGTCGTGTGCAAATGTATGAAAATCCATCTTGATTACCTTTTCACAAAGGTAGATTTGAATTTGCCCCTGAACTACGTATTTCTTAATCGGGCATATTATGTTGCTTTCCATTTGTTCGGTATTGACGAGTTAGACTGACACTGCGGTAAGTTTGCCTTGCTCATCCGCGTTTACTCAATTGTGTAACGTTTGATCGGTCACATCGAATGTATAAACGACTGCGGCAGCGCTCTGACAGCTACCTGATCGTCTCAATCTTGAATTCCAGCGTATAGGGTGCTCGTTTGTTTGGTGACATGTTTCTCTTCTTAATTGAATTTAAGCTTCTCCGCAAGGGATACGTTTTTCGTGGACAAGCTCGATTTGCCTCCTTCAGAGTTTTTTCATGTGAAACAGTAATGTTACTTACGGCCTGATATTGGTTTGCCTTACAATAACAACGATGAATCAACTAGAATTAATTATCCCTTTCAGCATCCCACCATCTGGATTAGCAAAAGACTTGGCGAGGGAAATGATTACTCCGGAACTTAGCCGCTTAATAGCTTGCAACAATAAGATCGAGATGCAATCTATTGACCAGTTCTCTTTTGCACTTGCGCACGAATTCTGGCTAGCAGGTAAATTTCCTCCCTCAGATCAACTAAATAGCCCGGCGACGTCTCAAACAAGCATGCAAAAGGCGAATTTACTCCTTGAGACGGGTTATTGGTTCACCCTGCAGCCTGTGCATATTCATATTGCAAGGGATCATCTGGTGCTGACAGATCAGCGTCGGCTGGAGTTTTCTGAAGAAGAAGCACGTACCCTGTTCGACATTGCCCGTAGCTGTTCTGAAGAAATCGGCCTGAAGCTGCTATATGGCGATGCCAAAACCTGGTTTTTGCGGGCAGATGACTGGTCAGCGCTGCAAACGGCGACCATGGATGCTGCCTGCGGTCACAATATTGATATCTGGATGCCCAAGGGCGAACATGAACGTGCCTGGCGCAAGCTGCAAAATGAAATCCAGATGCTGTGGTTTGGCCACGCCATCAATGAAGTACGTGAAATGCGTGGTGACAAAGTGATCAATTCAGTGTGGCTATCCTGCGGAGCAGATCAGACTCTTCCGTCGAGCAGACAAGCAGTGATCGCTCCCGATTTTTCTAACTGGCAGGACGCAAGCCATAGCGGGCAAGCAAAAACTACGGTGCTGTTGCCTGATCTTACAGAAGCCGCCATCAACAATGACTGGGGCTTATGGCTGGAGCAAATACATGTGATGGAGAAAAACTGGTTTTCTCCCGCCATGCTTGCCTTGAAAAATAAAAAAATCACTCATCTGGACCTGTTGTTTACCGATGCCCGCAGCATCGCAAGTTTCAGTCTGACGCCTTGGTCCTTACGCAAATTCTGGGTCAAACCTTCTTTACACCATTTGTTTTCCATCGCCAAATCATGACACGCATTACCACTCGTCCCTGCCCTTTCCGGGAATCTGAAATGTTGCGCCAGAATGGCTTGCATCCGGTTCTGGCACGTTTGTATGCCTCACGCGGCGCGACAGGAGACAAGGATTTGAGTACCGAGCTGAATGCCATGCTGGCACCTGCCGGACTATTGCATATAGCGCATGCCGCCCAATTTCTGGCAGATGCCATCGCGCAAAAGAAAAAACTTGTGATCGTTGCCGATTATGACTGTGACGGTGCCACCGCCTGTGCCGTGGGCTTGCGCGGCTTGCGCATGCTGGGCGCACAGGTCGATTACATCGTGCCGAACCGCTTTGAATATGGCTATGGCCTGACACCGGAAATCGTGGCCTTGACCATCAAAGAGAAATCGCCCGATATTATTGTCACCGTCGACAATGGCATCGCCAGTGTGGACGGCGTTGCCGCTGCCAATGCCCAGGGTATTGCGGTGGTCGTCACCGACCACCATTTGCCGGGCGACAGCCTGCCCGATGCAGCCGTCATTGTGAACCCCAACCAGCCAGAATGCGGTTTCCCCAGCAAAAACCTGGCGGGCGTCGGCGTCATGTTTTACGTATTGCTGGCCTTGCGCGCCGAACTGCGCCAGCGTGGGGTGTTTGATCAGCAAAACCAGCCCAAACTGGATGCCTTACTAGACCTGGTGGCACTAGGCACAGTTGCCGACGTCGTCAAGCTGGATGCCAATAACCGGATTCTGGTCGCACAAGGTTTGAAACGCATGCGCGCAGGCCGCATGTGCGCCGGTATCGCTGCCCTGTTTCGCGTCGCCGGACGCGAACCACATAATGCCAGCCCGTTTGATCTGGGTTTTGCCCTTGGCCCACGCCTGAATGCCGCCGGTCGCCTGGCCGATATGGCCCTGGGTATAGAGTGCCTGACGACCGATGACGAAGGTCGTGCCTGGCAAATTGCGCAAGAACTGAATGCCATCAATGCCGACCGCAAAGACATAGAACGCGAAATGCAGGATGTCGCCCTGCTGCATCTGGATGATTTCCAGCCACAAGACAGCAATACCATTACCGTATTTGATGAAAGCTGGCATCAAGGTGTCATCGGTATTGTGGCGTCCCGTCTCAAAGACAAGTTTTATCGCCCCACTATCACCTTTGCACCGGGGGGTGATGGCCTCATCAAAGGTTCTGGCCGATCCATTCCCGGATTTCATCTGCGCGATGCGCTTGATCTGGTGTCCAAACATGCGCCCAGCCTGATACAGAAGTTTGGCGGACATGCCATGGCAGCCGGCCTGACCTTGCGCGCAGAAGATTTTCCGGCTTTCCAGCAAGCGTTTGAAACAGTGGGCAAAAGCTGGTTGCAGGCACACCAACTGGAGCGCACGGTCGAAACCGATGGCCCGCTGGAAGATGCCTACTACACAACCGATTTTATTCGCCTGCTTGATACGCAAGTGTGGGGCCAAGGTTTTCCACCACCGATTTTTTGCGATGACTTCCGGCTGGTATCCCAGCGGGTTTTAAAGGAACGTCATTTGAAGCTGGTCCTGGAAAAAAACAAGCAAAGATACGACGCCATCTGGTTTGGGCACACTGATACCTTACCTGAAAACGTACATGTCGCTTTCAGGCTGGATGCGAATGAATACAATGGCGTTACCAGGGTACAGTTGATGGTGGAACATATAGAGTAAAAGTGGACGTGGCCAGTCCGTCCCAACTTTCCTGCTTAACTTTCCTGCTCAAGCCAGCAGGAAAGTACCTAGCTGCCGGACCAATAAATCCATAGTCAGCTGAAAAGCACGTTCAGACGAAACACCATCTTTTGACGGCATTTCAAAGCTGTGATTGCCCGGCAATACGGTTACTGTTGCGGGCCTCGCAAAACTTGCTGCATAAGGGTACAGCAGCGGTAACTCACAATACGGGTCCTGGTCACCGGCCATCATGGCGACTGGTCTGGACTCTTGTTCCACGCCGGTATAATTTTTCCTGACCGCATCCAATGCCTCATTCTCATTCGTCGCCTCGCTCTTGCATAAGGGCGTCATCAGGACGCAACGCTGCAAGCTTTTATCTGCCTGAAACACCTGCCAGGCAACCACAGAACCAAATGATTTACCGGCCACCGCCAATTGATGCGGATTCACACGAGCATCGTTTCTGGCAACTGCAATGATGGCCTGCATACTGGCAATTTCTGCCGACAGATCAGCAGAAGGATGACCGTTCTCCGCATCCACAGTATAAAAAATCCAGTTGAAGCGATATACGGCAATACCCTGTGCCACCAGATGGTCAGCACTTTGTGCGATGACGGGGCGATGCATGCCATAGCGCAAGCCTGGTGCCAGAATTAGAGCGGGGAAAGGCCCTGCACCTTCAGGAAAATCGACGCACACTTCCAGCACATGCGCATCACTTATTCGCAAATGTAATATCGAAGTTGATTTTATTTCTGGCGATAAATTCATGTCGTTCGAATGCGGGTTATCAGGATTCTTCATTGGCTGCAATCAATAAAATGGAGTACAGCTAAACTGATTCAAATACACAACAGTGGCAAAACTTCTTGAATGCAAAATCCATCGATTACTAACAACACTTGTTTGACTGTTTTATTTTCAAAATTTTCTTCAGCTGTGTAACAAAGTAATACAAAATTTATCGAATTGCTGCACAATACAAAAATCTGCACAAGTCGCCTGTGGCACAATCGACTTGTCAATTTTACTGGTACTTGTTCACTTTGGAGAGTCTGGATGAAAAAAGGTAAATGGTTGTTGAAAGCTGGCGCACTGGCGATTCTGGGTGCGTATGCAAGTGTTGCGATGGCAGCAAAAACGCTGGTTTTTTGCTCCGAAGGAAGTCCGGAAGGCTTCAATCCACAATTTTTTACGACAGGTACGACAGCAGACGCCGGTTCTGTACCCATGTATAACCGTCTGGTGGAAATGGAAACAGGCACCACCAATATCACTCCTGCCCTGGCAGAGTCATGGGAAATCTCTCCTGACGGCATGACTTACACCTTCAAACTGCGCAAGGGCGTGAAGTTCCACAGCAACGCCAAGTTCACGCCCAGCCGCACCATGAATGCGGACGATATTCTGTTCAGCTTCTATCGCATGGCCGATGAAAATCATCCTTTCCATAAAAATACCCCTGGCCAGACCTACGCGTATTTCCAGGATCTGGGCGTCAACAAAATCGTCGACAAGCTGGAAAAAGTCGATGACTTGACCGTGCGTTTCAAACTGAAACGTCAGGAAGCGCCTTTCCTGGCGACCCTGACCATGGATTTCATGTCCGTGCATTCGGCTGAATATGCAGAAAAAATGAAAGCGGCCGGTACACCAGAGCTGATCGACAAGGAAATCATAGGCACTGGCGCGTTCCAGTTTGTGTCGTATCAAAAAGATGCCATCATCCGCTACAAGGCACATGATGGTTACTGGGATGGCCGTCCAAAAATTGATAACCTGGTATATGCCATTACCCCAGATGCTTCGGTACGCTATGCGAAATTAAAAGCGGGTGAATGTCATGTGATGGCGCTGCCCAAACCAGCCGATGTCGAACTCATGAAGAGCGATCCGAACATCAAGCTGCTGAGTCAACAAGGCTTGAACATTGGCTATGTCGGCTTTAACGTCGAGAAAAAACCTTTCGATAATAAACTGGTGCGTCAGGCACTGAACCTGGCCGTCGACAAAGCTTCGATACTGAAGTCGGTTTATGCCGGTTCTGGCCAGCCAGCCAAGAACGTCATCCCGCCTACCATGTGGTCTTACAATGACAAGGTCAAGGACTTCCCTTATGACCCGGCCAAAGCCAAGGAACTGCTGACCAAGGCGGGTTATCCCAATGGTGTGGAAATAGAACTGTGGTACCTGCCGGTGTCACGCCCTTACAATCCAGATGGCAAGCGCATGGCCGAACTGATACAGGCCGACTGGGCCAAGATCGGTGTCAAAACCAAGCTAACCACCTATGAATGGACTGAATACAAAAAACGCAGTAAAACTGGTGAGCAACATTCGATGATGTTTGGCTGGTCGGGCGACAACGGTGATCCGGATAATTTCTTTGAACCAATTCTGGGCTGTGAAGCCGTCAAAGGTGGTGGCAATATCCCACGTTGGTGCAACAAGGATTATGAAGACCTGATACAAAAAGCCAAATTGACACCAAAACAGAGTGAAAGAGCCAAACTGTATGAAAAAGCACAAGAAATTGTGCATGAAGAGGCGCCTTTGCTGCTGTTGGCACATTCTTTGCGTTATACCCCAGTGCGCAAGGACGTGATTGGCTTCAAAATGGATTCAACCGCCCATCACTACTTCAAAAAAGTAGACCTGGCAAAATAAGAAATACTCCGGCGTGGTGTCAGTTTGCGATGTACATGCAAATTGGCACCACGATTTTTATCGGGCTTACGCAAAACCGCCCCAGCTGCGTTGCAGCTCCCGCATTTACTAAGGCCATGTACTAAAGTACTGGCTTCGTCGCTGGCGGTGTAGTCGGGGTTTCAGGCAACATGTTGCCTTCCGACGTAACAGACCTCCCCTATAAGGGAGGTTTACCGAAAGCGATAGCCTTGCTGGGACAATTTTGCGCAAGTCCGATTTATATTGATGCTGAAAACCGGTATCCATTTATGGTTTGATGTACCGAACTCGCTGATCTGTTTTAAAAAGGTTTTTCGATGCTGGGTTTTATCTTGCGGCGCCTGGGCGTAGTCATACCCACCTTCATAGGCATCACGCTGTTGGTTTTTTCACTGATACACCTGATACCCGGCAATGTGGTGGAAGCCATGACTGGCGAACGCGGCATGGATGCCGAACGCTATGCAAAACTGATGCATCTGTATGGCCTGGATCAGCCCCTGTATCAGCAGTATTTTTCTTATCTTGGCAAAGTCCTTCAGGGTGACCTGGGACGCTCCATCATCACCCAGGAACTGGTCAGCAAGGAATTTTTTACTCTGTTCCCGGCCACACTGGAATTGTCTTTGTGCGCCATCATTTTTGCTGTCGTCCTTGGCTTGCCGGCCGGCATACTGGCAGCACTGAAGCGCAATACCTTCCTCGATTACTCTGTCATGGGCGCTTCGCTCACTGGCTATTCCATGCCTATCTTTTGGTGGGCGCTGCTGCTGATTTTGCTGTTTTCCGTGACTCTGGGCTGGACGCCGGTGTCTGGCCGTATTGATATTCTGTTCGACCTGCCGCCGGTCACAGGGCTGATGCTGGTTGACAGTCTGCTATCAGGTGAAGAAGGCGCATTCAAATCTGCGGTCATGCACCTGATTTTGCCCACCATTGCGCTGGGGACCATCCCGCTGGCCGTCATCGCCCGCATGACCCGTTCAGCCATGCTCGAAGTTTTGCGTGAAGACTATGTGCGCACGGCCAGGGCAAAAGGCATGTCATGGATGCGAGTGGTCTGGGTACATGCCCTGCGCAATGCCCTGATACCGGTGATTACCGTTATCGGCATGCAGGTCGGCACCCTGCTGGCTGGCGCGATACTGACAGAAACCATATTTTCCTGGCCAGGCATAGGCAAATGGCTGATTGAGGCGATACAAAGACGGGATTACCCAACGGTGCAAGGTGGCATTTTAATGGTTGCCACCATCGTCATTGCAGTCAACCTGATTGTCGATGTGCTGTATGGCGTCATCAATCCGCGCATACGTCACTGATGCATGAATTTTCATTCTGACTTTACCGACCTGGGCACAGATTTATGAGCAACACCAGCTTACCCGGCAATACTAGCAATAGCAGCGTGGCCAGTAACGTGACCATTGCACCACCGCACCCGCTGCTTGAATTCTGGCAGTATTTCAAACAGAACCGTGGCGCGGTCATCGGCCTGGTACTGGTTGGCGTACTGACGATGTGCGCCCTGTTCGCTGAATGGATAGCACCACATTCACCGATTGAGCAATATCGTGATGCGACCCTGGCACCGCCTGCCTGGACCCCCACTGGCAGCAGCAAATTCTTGCTGGGTACCGACCCGGTCGGGCGCGATATTTTGTCGCGCCTGATCCACGGTTCCCGCCTGTCGCTGATCATCGGACTGGTATCGGTGACGCTGTCAATGGGTGTCGGCGTGACCCTGGGTTTGGTCGCCGGTTTTTCACACAGCTGGACCGGCAGGTTTTCGCGCATGCTGGAAACCATTATCGTGCGCTTCATGGATATCTTGCAGGCACTGCCCAGCCTGTTGCTGGCGATTGCGGTAGTCGCCATACTTGGCCCCGGCTTGATGAATGCTATGTACGCGATTGCTATCGTCCTCATGCCATCCTATGCCAGGTTGACCAGAGCTGCAGTCAGCGGCGAGTTGAACAAGGATTATGTGAATGCCTCGCGCATAGCCGGTGCAGGCAATTTGCGACTGATGTTCAACTGCGTGTTGCCCAATTGCGCTGCCCCCATCATAGTCCAGGCGACACTGGGATTTTCCACCGCCATCCTGGATGCTGCTGCGCTCGGCTTTCTTGGCCTGGGTGCACAACCCCCAACGCCAGAATGGGGTTCCATGCTGGCCAGTGCCATGGAATTTATCCAGAGTGCCTGGTGGGTTGTTACCTTTCCTGGTCTGGCGATCCTGATTTCAGTACTGGCCTTTAACCTCATGGGTGATGGCTTGCGCGATGCACTCGATCCCAAGTTAAAACGCTGAACAAAGATTCAACATGAAACCATTACTGGATATTAAAAATCTGCGCGTCGAATTTGGTTCGGAATCCCAGCCATTCACCGCCGTGGATGGTCTGGACCTGAAGATAGAGCAAGGCGAAGTCGTCGGCATCGTCGGCGAATCCGGCTCAGGTAAAAGCGTGACCTCGCTGGCGTTGATGGGTCTCATCGATTTTCCCGGTCGTGTGCGTGCCGAACAAATGGATTTTGATGGCCGCAATCTGCTTAGCATGAAGGACAAGGAAAGACGGCAATTGCTGGGCAAGGATATTGCCATGATCTTTCAAGACCCCATGACCAGCCTTAACCCCTGCTATACCGTGGCATTCCAGTTGATGGAAACCTTGCGCCTGCATCAGGGTGGCAAAGAAAAAGACTTGCGCACCAAAGCCCTGGCCCTGCTTAAACAAGTGGACATTCCTGATCCGGAACGCCGCATGCATGCTTACCCACATCAATTATCCGGCGGTATGAGCCAGCGCGTGATGGTCGCCATTGCCATCGCCTGCAACCCGCGTCTGCTAATTGCTGATGAACCAACGACGGCACTGGATGTGACCGTACAGGCGCAAATGCTGGAACTGTTACTGCAACTGCAAAGTAAACGCGGCATGGCATTGATGCTGATCACCCACGATCTGGCCGTAGTAGCGCAGACCGCAAAACGGGTGGTCGTCATGTATGCTGGCCAGGTTCTGGAAACCGGCACGGTGCCAGACATTTTCAACACACCCAAACATCCGTACACCCAGGCATTGCTGGCCGCCCTGCCCGAACACAACCTGGGCAAGGCGCGGCTGCAAACCATACCTGGTGTTGTGCCTGGCCTGTATGACAGACCCAGCGGTTGCCTGCTGGCACCGCGCTGCAGTTATGCCACGGAACTGTGTCATACCGACAGACCGCCATTGCAAGGCGAAGCGAATGCGCAGGTACGCTGCCATTATCCGCTAGACGCACAGGGTGCCCCAGGTAAGGGCTGGCAAGCGATTCATATTCATCAGGCGGCATGATGCAAAATACGTCTACTCAGGCTCCGGTTTTACTGGAAGCAAAAAATCTGGCCAAACATTATCCTGTGTCACAGGGTTTTTTGCGTCCCAAAGCTTTGGCCAAAGCCCTTGACGGCGTCTCTTTTCAACTGACAGCGGGTAAAACCCTGGCCGTAGTGGGTGAATCGGGTTGCGGCAAATCCACCCTGGCACGCCAGATCACCATGATAGAAGCGCCATCGGGTGGCGAATTATGGATGGCTGGAAAAAACATTGCACATGCCGACAAGGCGACGCTGAAGCAGGTCCGGCCGCTGGTGCAAATGGTATTTCAAAACCCCTATGCCAGCCTGAATCCGCGTAAAAAAGTGGGTGCCATGCTGCAGGAACCGCTGATCATCAACACCCGCCTGTCATCTGCCGAACGCGAAGAAAAAGCGCGGGCAATGATGACCCGCGTGGGCTTGCGGCCAGAACACTATAGCCGTTATCCGCATATGTTTTCAGGTGGACAAAGACAGCGCATCGCCATTGCCCGCGCCCTCATGCTTGACCCTGAAGTGATCGTTGCCGACGAGCCAGTCTCCGCGCTCGATGTATCAATACAGGCTCAGGTATTGAATTTATTGATGGATTTGCAGCAGCAAAACGGCGTCGCCTACCTGTTCATTTCGCATAACCTGTCTGTCGTCGAGCATATTGCAGACGACGTGCTGGTCATGTACCTGGGCAAAACGGTTGAGCATGGCGACAAGCAAAGTATTTTCAAACAGCCGCTGCATCCCTACACCAGGGCATTGCTGGCCTCTACACCACGCATAGACCCGGCCCAACGCCAAGCCAAGATGATGTTGCCAGGTGAGTTGCCCTCACCGCTTGCACCACCGCCAGGTTGTGCCTTCAACAATCGCTGCCCGCACGCGAATGACCGCTGCCGACAAGAAATCCCCTTATTACGTCCGTTTGCAGACCGCTTGCTGGCCTGTCACCGTGCCGAAGAAATCAACTAAATAGTATTTTATTTGCAATCATTTTCGAAACTTTGACCAAATCTGCCGAACTTCGTTAAACTCACGCAGTCTTATGACAGCTATAGCAAGCTGCTGCGGGCAGTGATTACTTGAAACCAGCCGCAAAAAGTTTGTCGTATTTTTATAAAACACTTCACTCTCAGGAGACCCCCAAGTGAAAGCTCAAGTACTTAGCGCTATCGCGCTGATGATTGCCGGTACCGTCGGCAGCAATATCGCCTTTGCAGCAGAACCAGCCAAAGCAGCCTCCGCATCGTCTGTCTTGTTATCTGGCATAGAATCTGGTCACAATGACAGTTCCGTACGTGCGCAGGATGATTTTTTCCGTCACGTCAATGGCAGTTGGCTGAAAAATACAGAAATCCCGGCCGACAAAGCCTCTGCTGGTGCCTTCATCGACTTGCGCGAAGCAACCATTCCGCGCCTGCATGCGATTATTGAAGGTCTGTCCAAGGCAAAGAATAAACCAGGCACTGATGCACAAAAAATCGCTGATCTGTACGCCAGCTTCATGGATACCGCGCACATCGATGCATTGGGTCTGAAGCCACTGCAAGGCGAATTTGCCAAAGTAGATGGCATGACAGACAAAAAACAGATTCCTACACTGATGGCCTGGCTGAACCGTACCAGCATCGGTGCACCATATGACTTCCAGATCCACCAGGACAATAAGGATTCAACAAAATACGTGCTGGACGTAAGTCAATCCGGCCTGGGCTTGCCAGACCGCGATTATTACCTCAAGGACGACGACGCAAAACTGAAGGATTTCCGCGCCAAATATGTCCAGCATATCGAAAAAATGCTGACCCTGGCCGGTGACAAAGAAGCAGCAAAACATGCTGCCGATATCCTGGCGCTGGAAACCGAACTGGCCAAAGTACAATGGACCAAGGTTGAATTGCGCGACCCGGTCAAAGCCTATAACAAAGTTGACATCAGCAAACTCGATACTCTGACACCCGGCTATGACTGGAACACCTATCTGAGCGAACTGGGCATCAAAGGCAAGATCGATTACCTCATCGTCAGCCAGCCCAGCTACCTGACCGGCTTTAACAAAGTACTGCAAGAGACATCGCTGGATAGCTGGAAAACTTATTTCAAATGGCATATCCTGCGCTCTGCTGCTGGTCAGTTGTCGAAAGATTTCGCCGATGAAAACTTTGCATTCAATGCCACTACACTACGTGGCGTACCGGAACAGGAAGCCCGCTGGAAACGCGGTGTTCGCCTGGCCGATTCCGGCATGGGTGAAAGCCTGGGCAAGATGTATGTTGCCAGACACTTCCCGGCTGCAAGCAAAGCCAAAATGGAAAAACTGGTCAGCAATTTGCTCGTCGCCTACAAGCAAAGCATCGATACCCTGGATTGGATGAGCCCGGCCACCAAAAAAGAGGCGCAGGCAAAACTGGCGACGTTCATGCCCAAGATTGGCTACCCCAACAAATGGCGTGACTATTCCGGCTTGACTGTCACCAAGGGTGATGCAGTCGGCAATTTGCGTCACATCCGCAGCTTTGCCGCGCAATTTGAACTGAACAAATTGGGCAAACCGGTAGACCGTGACGAATGGGGCATGACGCCACAGACCGTGAATGCGTATTACAACCCGGAACTGAATGAAATCGTGTTCCCCGCAGCTATTTTGCAACCACCTTTCTTCAATGCCAAAGCAGATGATGCAGTCAACTATGGTGGCATTGGTGCCGTCATCGGCCATGAAATCAGCCATGGTTTTGATGACCAGGGTGCACAATATGATGGCAAAGGTAATCTGCGTGACTGGTGGAGCAAGGAAGACCACGAGAAATTTGCGGCAAAAACTGCCGTTCTGGTCAAGCAATACAGTGCCTTTAGTCCTATTCCTGGCTACAACGTCAATGGCGAGCTGACTCTGGGTGAAAACATTGCCGATAATTCTGGTCTGGCCATCGCTTACAAGGCTTACAAACTGTCGCTTGGCGGCAAACCGGCGCCAGTGATTGGAGGCCTGACTGGCGATCAGCGTTTCTTCATGGGTTTTGCTCAAGTTTGGCGCGGAAAAATGCGTGAAGCATCCATGATCGTGCAGTTGAAGACTGATCCACATTCACCTGGAGAAATCCGTGCGAACGGCACACTGCGCAATATGCCAGGCTTCTATGACGCCTATAAACTCAAGGAAGGTGACAAGATGTTCCTGACACCAGCCGAGCGCGTCAGTATCTGGTAAGTACCTGCCATCAGGATTTGCCGTCACGATTTTGCGTTAGCTGGTGACGGCGATGAAAAAGGCAGCACTGGAAACAGTGCTGCCTTTTTTCATACTGCAGCAGCTATCAGGCTCTGTCAGGCTCAGGCCGGTGTTTTTATTTTCTGGAAAAAAGCCAGTACATCCGATAGCTCACGGGTACGGGCAAATGAAGGCAGGCTTTGCCAGACGCGCTTGCCATAGGGCTTGGAGATCAGCCGCGGATCGCAGATCATCAGTACCCCTCTGTCCCCTTCGTCACGAATCAGGCGGCCGGCTCCCTGCTTGAGGTTGATGATGGCTTCTGGTAACTGGTGATGAACAAAACCATTCAAGCCCTTTTTTTCCATCGCTGCAATGCGGGCAGACAGCACGGGGTCATCGGGTGGAGAAAATGGCAGTTTGTCGATAATCACCAGCGACAGCGCTTCGCCACGGACATCCACCCCTTCCCAAAAACTTTGGCTACCGATCAGAACGCCATTGCCGGCGGCGCGGAATCTGTCCAGCAATTCTGTCCTGCCGGCGTCACCATGTACAAACAGGGGGAAATCCAGGCCACGTTTCTGGAATTCTTCGCGCAAGCGTTCGGCGCTGTGTTTTACCGCTTTCAAAGTCGTGCACAACAGGAAGGTGCGGCCGCCGGCTGCTTCTATCACCGGTAATGCCGCATCAATCACCGCATCCATGTATTCGTAAGAATTCGGTTGCGGCATGCCGTTAGGGACGTAGAGATAACCCTGTTCCTGATAATTAAAGGGGCTGGCCCAGGTACGGGCAGGCTCATCCCACAAACCCATTTGCGACACATAGTGGCTGAAGTCATTTTTTACCGCCATGGTGGCGGAAGTGAAGATCCAGGCGCGCGGCACGCCTTCGCGCTGCTTGTTGAAGATGGGCGCAATCGACAAGGGTGTGCGATGTAATTGCAATGAAGTGGAAAAGGCTTCTACCCACAAGACATAGTCGCCGGACTTGCCATCATCTGCGGCATTCCATTTTTCGTATTGCTCAGCCAGTAAAATGGACCGTACCCGGCACTGTTCCAGCGTTTCCGCCCTCTCCGCCTGTTTTTCCAGGACGGCGATCATGTCCTGCATACAGGTTTTCAGGGTCTCCAGGGCTTCAAAAAACGGGCTGGAAGGGGCAATCTGGTCAATCGAGTACCTGACTACATCCTGCGGAAATGCCAGCCGCAAATCACGCGCAGCACGCTCTACCGGTGCCACCAGTTTGGCCCATTCGGCACCATCCCTGGCATGCGACAGGCCTTCTGCCAATACATCACGGCATAATTCCAGCACCTGCGAGGTGGACACTGTTTCACCAAAGAACAGCGTGGCCGTTTCCGGCAACTGATGGGCTTCATCAAATATAACGGTATTCGCAGATGGCAACAATTCGGCAATGCCCGTATCTTTCAAAGCCACGTCGGCAAAGAACAGATGGTGGTTGACCACCACTACGTCCGCCTGCTGCGCTTCCTTGCGGGCTTTCATGACAAAGCAATCCTGATAATACTGGCACTCTGACCCCATGCAGGTATCTTTGGTGGACGTGACCAGGCTCCAGACCGATGCATTTTCCGGTACTCTGGCCAGTTCAGCCTTGTCCCCCGTATTTGTGGTTTTTATGAAACGGCTGATATCACGCAGATAGCCGACATCTTCGCGTGAGCTCAGGCGGCCATTCTGTATGGTTCTTTCCAGGTGGTAGTGACAAAGATAATTGGCCCTCCCCTTTAGCAAGGCTACCGACACGGGTGCCTTCAGCACTTTGCGTATGGTCGGTATATCGCGCAAATACAACTGATCCTGCAGATTCTTGGTTCCTGTAGAAACCACCACCTTGCCACCCCATAACAGAGCAGGAATCAGGTAGGCATAGGTTTTACCTGTACCTGTACCAGCCTCGGCGATCAGGGTCTTTTGCCCGGCGATGGCGTCTGCTATGGCCTTTGCCATCTCGGTCTGTGCCTGACGAGGGCGATAAGCGTTCACCGATGCACTTAATGGGCCGGTTAATCCAAAAATATGTTCTACTTCGGCATCATGAATGCCGATTGCATCCGGTGTGGCAAGTGATTCAGTCAAAATGAGGCAATCAGAAACTAACTATCAGGACAAGGAAAAGCGGATAATCATGCAGGGACATCAGGTGTCAGTTGCATCCTAAGCAGTGTAATATGGTCTTTCAGTTGTAATTTGCGCTTTTTGAGGCGACGCAGTTGCAGTTCATCGTGACTTGGATCCTTGATCAGCGTCTCGATTACCACATCCAGGTCTCTATGTTCAACCTCCAGCTCGATAATGCGTTGTAGTGTTTGTTCCGGGTGGCTCATAGTCTTCTGGTTGCAGTAAAATAAAGTTTAATTAAGGAAAGACCATTTTTGGGTTTATCCCGTTAGTTTAATCTACCAAGACGTATGAGCCAATATAAGATCGAAGCTGGAACCGGACAACATATCGGTGACCGGCAGGAACAACAAGACCGTGCCGCACTTTTTGCGGCTCCGCATGCACCCGGCTATGTCATGGCCGTGGTGGCAGACGGTATGGGGGGGAAAAGCGGTGGAGCACTTGCTGCAGAGCAAGTAGTACGGACAGCAAAACAACTCTTTGATGAATTTTACCCGGGAAACGATGTACGCAGCCTGCTAGAAAACATAGTCAACGAAGCACATACTGTCATTAAATTGTCGGGCGTATCCTCAGAAAAGGAGCCTCACAGCACTTTTGTTGCTCTTATAATAACACCGAAACAAGAAGCCATCTGGGCACATGTCGGTGATTCGCGCCTGTATCGCTTTACCGGCCCCAATTTTACCGAGAGAACCAAAGACCATTCCTATGTGGAAAAACTGGTGGATGATGGCAAAATTGCCGCTGAAGAAGCCAAGACCCATCGTTTATCGAATATCCTGATCAATGTGCTGGGTTCAAGCACCACGGCACCCTACGTCACCTTTGGTGAATACAATGAACTAAAAGCGCATGACAATTTCTTGTTATGTTCTGATGGCCTCTGGCATTATTTCGATGATCATGAACTGTCTGCTGCCGTAGCAGCCAACAGTCCACGTCAGGCTTCCGAGTTTTTGATCAGAAAAGCCAGAGACAGGGCCAACAGCCGGGGCGACAATTGCACGTTTGCGATTATCAAGCTGGTAGAACTACCAACAGAAGTCAAATCATATACCGTGCAAAAAATGCGTCGGGCGATCTGATTCTGCTAAAAGTTCACTGTCAGTCATCAGATTACGGAGCCGGCAAGAATTCATCTCTTGCCGGCTCCGCTAGTTTTCGAGCTGGCTTGTTCAGGCTGAATTACTTACCCTTGCTGGCCATCAATTCCTGATTCGCCTTGCGGTCTGCATTCACTTTTTGCACGCTTGGTCGCTCAGACATCATCTTGACGTAATCACGCGTCGGCAAATCCGCCAGGAAATCCCTGCCATAAATAATCTTGGTCGCCATGGAAATCAGGGGGAAATGCACTACCGCCACACAATCGGCCATGGTGAATTCCTTGCCACCGACAAAAGGATCAAATTTAGCCAAACTAGCAAATGCCGGGATAGTGTGCGTCAATTTTTTTTCCACTTTGGCTTTGACTTCGTCAGTGACTTTGCCGCCGAAAAAAGCTTCTGTATATAATTCGCGCGCTGGCAATTCCAGGTGCAATTCAATGAAAGTAATCAGCTCGCGTAACTTGGCGACGGCAAAAGGGTTCGCTGGCAAAAGTGGATGTTCAGGGTAAAGATTTTCTATGTAGTCGAGTATCACCTGGGATTCACACAATGAACCTTCAGGCGTTTCTATATAGGGAATCTTGCCCAGCGGTGAATGCATCAAGAGTTCTGGTGAGCGCCCGGTCCATACCAGCTTCTCTTCAAAAGGAAGCGATTTCTCGATTAACGCCAGTTTGACCTTGTTGTAATAATTACTGAGGGCGAAGCCGCAAAGTGTAATCATATATCTCCGTTTTATAGGTGGTGCCATTGCCGGTGCATGTGACATTCAGTGCACTTGCTGGCTAACAGCATATTGTTATCGTGACCGTTTGAAATACGGGATCACTCTTATTTTCCCACAAAACCAGATCAGTTTTCTTTGTCGGTACGGAAATCGATGGTTTCAAAATTGATGATGTTGGAATCTGCTTCCGGCCCTTTGACAGCCACAGGCTCCACGACTGCACGCGTCCATACTTTCGGCTTGCCTCCGACAGAGCCCATTCTTTCCAGCTCGTTGGCGACAGAAATCAGTAACAAGATATCCCGGTACACAGGCAATTCAAAGCCCATGCGCTTACCATCCCTGTCGTCGACCAGCAGACTCTCCAGGAAAGGCAGGATATCGTTGCTACCCCACAAACGGCAAATACGATTCGTCAGGTGTTCAAAATCTTCCAACTGCCGCACTGGCACAAGGGCGGGATCAGTCTCGTATTCTGGAATATTGGCATTGAAAAACACGACAAACCTGTCTCTCAGAATATCGTATTTTTCCTTGTTTCCGGTTACCCGGTACAAGTCCAGCAAATACAGCCATGGCACCGGCGATTCTGGCAAATCAATTTCTGCCTGCGGCTCCAATATTTCTATGGCACGCTGCGGGTCATTGACAGAAATCCAGAATTCGGCTTCCTGCGTCACATCTGAAATCTCTTCCACCTTGACGGATTGACCGCGTGTGGAAAAGAAATTGAATGTGCTGCTATTGCTGTCTTCCAGTGTAGGCACATAAGCTTTGCTGAATATGGATGGCGTTTCCAGTTCACCAAGATTGCTGTCAGGCGCATTTTTCTTGGCTGGCATAGTAACCTGGCGGCTGGTATCCGCGGCTTCGTCATCATCGATCTGGTACATCGAACCCGTTGTGGTTGGCCCATAGGATGCCTGGATACTGTCCACGATTTCTTCTATATTTTTCCTTGGCTCCGGTTCATGTGCACGCTCTTTCTGCTGCCACCAGGTGGCTGTAAACCGTTTATGCATGCGGCTGATGTACAGCAGGAGGAAGGCAATAATGCTCAGGCCAGTCAGCGCAAAGATGGACAAACCTATGATCCACTCCTTGGGAAAACTGCTTTCCCTGGTTTCCTCCAGAGCCGCCTTGTCCAGCTGGCTTTGGCGTTTGAGTTGTTGCGCTTCTTGTTGCAAGCTGAGGATTTTTTGCTGCTCTGATTTCAACTTGGCAGGCGCAACCTCGACTGGTACCTCATCCCGCAGCATGGCAGCAAACTGTGCCTGTGCAGCACGCAGTTCTTCTATATTCGATTGCGGGCTATTGACGGTCAGCTTATCACTCAAACGCAAGCCTGGCTCAATGATGACAACATCGTCCGACAACTTCAGTTGATCCCTGGCCGGGCGGGCATTTTTAGGTAATGGGGGTACCGAAGATTTTTCCGGGCTTTTTTTTACAGTGACGACTTCAGTGTCAGGACGTATGACTTCAGACATTTCTGGCTGAGGCTTTTCTTTCCTGACTTTCGGCTTTACTGGTCGTGGTGCTGCCACCGTATCGACAGGCGTATTTGTCACAGCCGCTTGTGGCAGATTAATGGCAGTTGGCGCTTTTTGGCTGGGAACCGGCTGCAAGGCCGACAAGGGAGGATCAAGCAAGATCAAAAATTCGCGGTGCAACTGGATTTCACACCCCATGTCCACCATGATCTTGACGGCGGGTTCCATCAACTCTTTTCTAGTTACCAGTGTCAGGAAACGTACATTGCCTCTGGTAAGCAGCGTAACGCCGGCCTGCGCCAGAAAAGCACCGTCCGTCGTTTCTACTTTGGCCTTGAAACAAGACTGATCAATCTCTGGAGCATCCCTGCCTGTAACTTCGAGTTGTGCCCGTAATGGCTGCCCCAAACCTGATTGCACAGTCAGGTTGCTAAAACCCAATGCATGTGCGTTACCCGTTGCCCCAGTTGCAAGCGCCCCCAGGCATAACAGGTGTAACGTTGATCGACGGAATGGAACAAAAATAATAGGACCTCAGAATCAGTTAATTCAGAAAATCAATTAGTCAATTGCTATTCCCGAATGTATGTTATCTGCAATCTTACTGGCTTTATAAGCATCCTTAAAGTCGTAACCAAATGAAAACATGGGTTTCACACCAAAATGCCTGTGAATTTCAACATATTTATCATTTGCAGCAACAAGCCTTATTATTTAACTCATAAAAAACAGATAGTTACCTCCATATTTTCTCGGTGAAAATGAAGTGATGGCACAAAGGCAGCGTGTTTTAATATCGCATTTAATGCTTGATTTCAAGTATTAAAATCATATTAAATGTGAGCTGATTGCCAAATGATCTGTGATACTTTCTTGTTTGCGTACTATCAAACTAATTTAATTTATAGCAACATACAAGGAAAGATTTTATTTCTTGTTAATATCAAGAATCTTTTTGGCGATGCCACGCAAAATATTGACTTCTTCCGCTTCCAGTTCGGCGCGTGCCAACATGCGCTTTAATCTGGGCATCAGCTTTTTGGGATTATCAGGATCCAGGAAATCGATAGCGACCAAAGCTTGCTCAAGATGCCTGTACATGCCATCGATTTCTTCCGCTGACGCCATCTGCCCCTGAAAACCGATATTGCTGGCAACAGGCACATCCGTATCGAATGCCATGCGGCATTCATAGGCCAGCAGTTGTATGGCCTGTGCCAGGTTCAGGGACGAATACACGGGATTGGCCGGAATATTGATCAACACATGGCAATTCACTACGATCTCATTTGGCAGGCCATAGCGCTCGTTGCCAAATATCAAAGCCATTTGCGCTGGCTGGCGCTGCACCATATCTTCTGCAAAGCGGCGCGGGCTGACCACAGGCGGCGAAAACTCGCGCAGCCTGGCACTGACTGCGGCCACGTACTCACACCCCTGCAAGGCCTCTTCTATCGTGCTGACAATGCGTGCCTGCTCCAGGATGTCTTGCGCACCACTGGCAAAAGCCACCGCTTCAGGGTGCTGCAAGGTATCGTCAAACCGGGGATTGACCAGAACCAGTTCAGAAAACCCCATGTTTTTAACTGCCCGCGCAGCAGCGCCTATATTGCCAGGATGGCTGGTTTCCACCAGGATGAAGCGCAGGCGTTGAAAAAGAGATGTGTCAGTTTTGGGCAAGTTCATTTAAAATAGCGGTATCAAGCGTTAATTTTCCATCGGTTGTGCTGATCATTGCCTGACTGACGACAATTACGCACGCTCTTTATCATTTTTGTGTAGCTTTGCAATTACCTCACTTTTCGGGTGACAGTAATTCGCATGCTGTCATTTTATCGGAAACCTTATGCACCCAATGCTGAATACGGCCATTAAAGCCGCTCGTCGTGGCGCGACGATTATCAATCGCGCATCTTTTGACCTTGATCGTGTCACAGTCACAGAAAAACATTTCAATGATTTCGTGACTGAAGTCGACAAGGCTGCCGAAGCCGCCATCATTGAAGTGTTGACCACTGCATACCCGGATCATGCCGTATTGGCCGAGGAATCAGGTGCTTCCGCTAATCTGCACGACGAAAATGACAATGTCTGGATCATCGACCCACTCGATGGCACCACCAACTTCATTCACGGCTTCCCTCAATATTGCGTTTCCATCGCCCTGCAACAGCGTGGCGTGATCACGCAATCTGTCGTGTATGACCCAACCCGCAATGAAATGTTTACTGCCAGCAAAGGCGCTGGTGCTTTCCTGAACGACAAACGCATACGCGTTACACGGTGCGACAAACTGGCCGACGCACTGATCGGTACCGGCTTTCCTTCCCGTGACTTGTCTGGTCTGGACGAATATCTGGCCATGTTCAAGGTCATGACCAGCAGATGCCAGGGTCTGAGAAGACCAGGTTCCGCAGCACTTGATCTGGCCTATGTCGCAAGCGGTCGCCTGGATGGTTTTTTTGAAAAAGGCCTGGCCCCCTGGGATATCGCCGCAGGTGCATTGCTGATTACTGAAGCTGGCGGCATCGTCGGCAACTTCTCTGGCGATTCCGATTACCTGCACAAAGGTGATGTACTGGCCGGTACACCCAAGGTATTTGCACAAATGGTCAATGCAATGCAACCGTTTTCAGCGATCAAGTAATTTCTCACGCTCCGAAAAATTGGAGCGCCCCACTGCCCCACATGCCGGACTGATGGATATCGGTCCGGCCACTTAGAAACACAGTCAAACCACATGGCATCATTCAACGAACTCGGCTTATCCGAGAACATTGTTCGCGCAGTCACCGAACAAGGCTATACCTCGCCAACCCCGATTCAGCAACAGGCTATTCCGGCTGTCATCAAGGGTGGTGATCTGCTGGCCGGCGCGCAAACCGGCACCGGCAAAACCGCAGGTTTCACCCTGCCGATATTGCAGCGTCTTTCCACTTCACCCAATGCACCCAAGGACAAAACCAGCAGGCGCCCTATCCGCGCCCTGGTGCTGACACCGACGCGTGAACTGGCTGCCCAGGTAGAAGAAAGCGTCAACACCTATGGCAAATATGTACCGCTGAATTCTGGCGTCATTTTTGGCGGCGTCGGCATCAACCCGCAAATCAAATTGCTGAAACAGGGTGTCGATATCCTGGTGGCCACGCCTGGACGCCTGCTGGATCACCATCAGCAAGGCACGATAGACCTGCGCCATATTGAAATCCTGGTACTGGACGAAGCCGACCGCATGCTGGACATGGGCTTTATCCACGACATCAAGAAAGTGCTGGCGATCTTGCCTGCCAAACGTCAGAATCTGCTGTTCTCTGCCACTTTCTCGGATGAGATCAAGACACTGGCCGACCGTCTGCTTGACAACCCGGCCATGATAGAAGTGGCGCGCCGCAATTCCACGGTGGAAGTGATTGCCCAGAAAGTGCATCCGGTTGACCGCGACAAGAAGCACCCTTTGCTGGCCCACCTGATCAAGACCCATCAATGGTCACAAGTTCTGGTATTTACCCGTACCAAGCACGGTGCCAATAAACTGGTGGAACAGTTGATTAAAGATGGCATCGCTGCCATGGCCATACACGGCAACAAGAGCCAGTCTGCACGCACCAAGGCCCTGGCCGAATTCAAGGAAGCCAGCCTGACAGTGCTGGTAGCGACCGACATCGCTGCACGCGGCATCGACATTGACCAACTGCCACACGTAGTCAATTATGACTTGCCCAACGTGCCAGAAGACTATGTACATCGCATAGGCCGTACCGGTCGCGCTGGTGCCACTGGCGAAGCCGTATCCCTGGTGTGCGTGGATGAATTCAAGTTGCTGGCCGACATAGAAAAACTCATCAAGCGCCAGATACCGCAAGAAATCATTGATGGTTTCATCCCTGATCCACACGCCAAAGCCCAGCCCATACAGTTGCGCAGCCAGGATCACAGAGGCGGCAGAGCACAACCATCAGGCCGTGGACAACGTCCACAAGGCAAACCAGCAACACCTGGCGCGGCGCAGTCAAAACCACGCCCAGCCGGCCCCCGCCCGGTAGTCAAGCAATCTGCACCACGCAGGTCGGGCAGTCGCGGTAACGGCTAATACAATCCTGCCAGCCTGCAGCAATAACAAAGCCAGCCTACTTGCGTAGCTGGCTTTTTTCTTGTTTTTTGCGACAATATGCCAGGGTATTTCATGCGCTTACCCTTCGTACACAGGCAATCCCGCAGAGTACCCCCGTAGACCACAGCAATCGTCTATGATAAGGTGCGCACCAAAATTAACGACTGGCCTGGCAAAAAATACGAAAAATAGCAGGCCCGCCGTTGACGCTGCACAAGACCTGGACAGGCCATCGCCGCATCCAAGGCAATAGAAAATACATTAATAAAATCAAGGCTTTATGAGCACAAAAGAAATTCAGCACACACCGATGATGACCCAGTATCTGCGCATCAAGGCAGATTATCCGGACACGCTGGTGTTTTATCGCATGGGTGATTTTTACGAACTGTTTTACGGTGATGCTGAAAAAGTGTCGCGTTTGCTG
The DNA here is from genome assembly GCF_049340265.1 of Undibacterium sp. Di26W. NCBI lineage: Bacteria > Pseudomonadati > Pseudomonadota > Betaproteobacteria > Burkholderiales > Oxalobacteraceae > Undibacterium > Undibacterium sp. Di26W. Next base: position 40,266 of record NZ_JBMPOR010000001.1, on the reverse strand, counting down.
GGTATTACCCTGACCCAGCGTGGTAGTTCTGGCGGCGAACCGATCAAGATGGCGGGTGTGCCTTTTCACTCGCTGGAACCCTACCTGGCCAAGCTGGTCAAGATTGGCGAATCTGCCGCTATTTGTGAGCAGATAGGCGACCCGGCCACCAGCAAGGGGCCAGTGGAACGCAAGGTGATGCGTGTCATCACGCCCGGCACGCTGACTGATACCGATCTGTTGCCAGAGAAGTCTGACCGTCCTTTGCTGTCGCTGTGCATGCTCCAACAAAGAAAAACCGTCAGCATAGGCCTGGCATGGCTGTCACTGGCGAGCGGTGCCTTGAAGCTGATGGAAGTGTCCACCGATGAAAAATCGCTGCCACAGCGCCTGCAGCAAGAGCTGGAGCGCATCAGCCCAGCTGAAGTCTTGCTGTCTGGCGGCACGCTTTTGCTGGATGAACACTATAGCCAGCTACCGGGCAAATTCTCTGAACTACCCGACTGGCATTTTGATGTCAAACAAGGGCAAAAAGCCTTGCAGGATCAACTCGGCACGGCATCATTGACAGGTTTTGGGGTAGAAAACCTGAATGCCGCCCTGGGTGCCGCCGGAGCCTTGCTGCGCTATGCGGAAAGCACGCAAGGGCGCGGCCTGAAGCATGTAAATACCCTGAATGTCGAGACCGAGCATGAATTCATCGGCCTGGACACCGCCACCCGACGCAATCTGGAATTGACTGAAACCTTGCGCGGGCAAGAATCACCGACGCTGTTTTCTTTGCTGGATCATTGCCGTACCGCGATGGGCTCGCGCCTGTTGCGCCACTGGCTGCATCATGCGCGCCGTGACCAGTCAGTGGCAAGGGCCCGCCATGACGCCATCAAGGCGCTGATACAGGCAGATTCTACCGATGGTCTGGCAACCACCCTGAAATCGATTCCGGATATTGAGCGTATCACCACCCGCATTGCCCTGCAGTCGGCGCGCCCGCGTGATTTGTCTGCGCTGCGCGACGGTATGCAACATTTGCCTGGCCTGCGCAACTACGTCAGCCTGTGCATCGCCGATAACCAGACCGGCCTGCTGACCAAAGTGCTGGCTGACCTGGATACACCAACAGAATGCCTGGATTTGCTGGAGCGCGGCCTGATGCTGCAACCGGCCACCATGGTGCGTGATGGTGGCGTGATTGCCACCGGCTTTGATGCCGAGCTGGATGAATTGCGGGCATTGTCCGAAAATGCCGGGCAATTTCTGATCGAACTCGAAGCATCGGAACGTGAACGGACCGGCATTGCCAATCTGCGTGTCGAATACAACCGCGTCCACGGATTTTATATTGAAGTAACCAATGGACAGAGCGATAAAGTCCCCGACAACTACCGCCGGCGCCAGACCCTGAAAAATGCCGAGCGTTACATCACGCCAGAATTGAAAGCATTTGAAGACAAGGCCCTGTCAGCCCAGGAACGGGCGCTGGTGCGGGAGAAGATGCTGTACGAACGCTTGCTGCAAGACTTGTTGCCGCAAGTTCCTGCCTTGCAAAAAATTGCAAATGCAATTGCCCAGCTAGATACCCTGGTCAGTCTGGCCGAACATGCGACCAAGAATAACTGGTGTGCCCCACAACTGCTTGGCGAGCCGGTATTGCATATTGCCCAGGGCCGTCACCCTGTGGTGGAAAACCAGATCGAACGCTTTATCGCCAATGATTGCGATTTTTCTGCCGAGCGCAAATTATTACTGATCACCGGCCCCAACATGGGTGGTAAATCGACCTTCATGCGCCAGGTAGCCTTGATTACCCTGCTGGCCTACGTCGGTAGCTATGTACCGGCCACAGAAGCCAGCATAGGCCCCATAGACCGCATCTTTACCCGTATCGGTGCGGCAGATGATCTGGCCGGCGGACGTTCTACCTTCATGGTGGAAATGACAGAATCTGCAGCAATATTGAATGGTGCCAGCGAACATTCCCTGGTCTTGATGGATGAGGTAGGCCGTGGCACCTCCACTTTCGATGGACTGGCGCTGGCCTGGGCCATTGCCAAACACCTTATCCAGGTATCCCAAAGCTATACCCTGTTTGCCACGCATTATTTTGAACTGACGCAATTGCCCGAGGTGCATCCATCAGCCGAAAACGTGCATTTGTCAGCGGTGGAGCATAAGGAAAATATCGTTTTCTTGCATGCGGTGCAGGCCGGGCCAGCTTCGCAAAGCTATGGCTTGCAGGTGGCGCAGTTGGCGGGCATACCGCAAGCCGTCATCAGATCGGCACGCAAACACCTGGCTGACCTGGAAGCACAGTCACTGCAATCGACCTCGCAGTTTGATTTGTTTTCATCAGCGGTGGCAGCACCGAAACCCGAGCCCGATCCCGTCGATAACACTCCTGCCAATACCGAATTGCTGGAAACCCTGGATTCCATGGAACCAGATAGCATGACGCCCAGGGAAGCTCTGGCAGCGCTGTATGAATTGAAGGGCCTGCTAGGTAAAAACTGATATCCGGTTGTATCCAGCTGCATCCAGTTATGTCCAACTGAATGCAAAATTGAAAATGCCGTTGTATTCAACGGCATTTTCATTTAACACTAGTGCAACTGGTGGCTGCGATATTCGCCGTCCGCGCCATCGTCGTCTTCATCATCGTCATGATGATGGCCATGGGCACCATGTACATGGCCATGAGCGATTTCTTCTTCCGACGCTTCGCGCACATCGTCGACGGTCAGGCTGAAACGCAAGGCAATGCCAGCCAGAGGGTGATTACCATCGAGCACCACTTTATCTTCAGCGATATCGGTGATGGTAAAAATATGGGCGTCGTCATCTTCAGAATCTGAAGACTCTCCGGATTCTTCTGGCATACCTTCGAACTGCATACCAACTTCAAGTGGAGAAGGGAAACGCTCGCGCGGCTCAACCTTGACCAAGGCGGCATCATAATCACCAAAGGCATCTTCAGGATTGAGCTGTATCGTGGCACTAAAGCCTTTTTCCTTGCCTTCCAGGGCTTCTTCTATCTTGGGAAAGACCTGATCGTACCCGCCATGCAAGTACACCATAGGCTCTTGCCCGTCTTCAATCAGATTGTCTTGTGCGTCTTTCAAGGTGTAGCGCGCGGTAACAACTGAATTTTTGCCTATCTTCATAGCAATTCCTTAAAAATTTATCTGCTTCCGGATTATACCCGTCTAGTCGAGTGCTTTGCCTCGGCCTATAATGCGGGCATGAAAAAAATCACCTCATCCCTCCCCTTGCTTGGCGGCATCTCAGCCGAAGAGTTTCTCAGTGAATACTGGCACAAGAAACCTTTGCTGATCCGTCAGGCCATTTCCGGCTTTCAGCCTTTGCTGGCCAAGACCGATTTGTTTGACATGGCAGGTCGCGACGACGTTGAATCCCGCCTGATCAGCTTTTTTGGCAAACATTGGGAAATGCAGTCCGGCCCACATCAGCACATACCAGTCAAGGAAAAGAAAGACTGGACTCTGCTGCTACAAGGCGTCAACCTGCACAATGATGCGGCAGACGCCCTGCTGAGGCAATTCCGCTTTATTCCCGATAGCAGGCTGGATGACCTGATGATCAGCTATGCGGTGGATGGCGGCGGCGTCGGACCGCATTTCGATTCTTATGACGTCTTCCTGCTGCAGGCATATGGTCAACGAAAATGGCGCATCGGCGCACAAAAGGATTTAACTCTGATAGAAGGCATGCCTTTGAAAATTTTGCGCAACTTCAAGGCTGAGCAAGAGTTTGTGCTGGAACCCGGCGATATGCTGTACCTGCCGCCCAACTATGCGCATGATGGCGTGGCAGTCGGCGAATGCATGACTTACTCCATCGGTTTCCGTGCTCCGTCTTACCAGGAACTGGGCGAATCTTTCTTGCATTTCATGTCTGAATCCATAGACTTGCCAGGACGCTATGCCGACCCTGACTTGAAATCCAGCGCCAAACCGGCTGAAATCAGTACAGAAATGCTGAACGATATCTCGGCCGAAATCGCCAAGATACGCTTCACTGATGATGACATCCTGATCTTCCTGGGTGAACACCTGACCGAGCCCAAGCCCAGCGTCTTCTTTAACGGACCAGAGAAACCATTGCCGCCCAAGCGCTTCCAGCAATCTGCCATCAAGAATGGCTTGAAGCTGTCGCGCAAATCCCAGATGTTATACAAAGGCAAACATGTCTTCATCAACGGCGAATCCTTTGCTGTTGGCAGGGAAGACAAGATGTGCCTGACGCAGCTGGCGAACCAAAGGGAACTCGATGGTAGCGATATCACAAATATCTCCGCCGACGTGCTGGAAGCATTTTGCTTATGGTACGAAGATGGCTGGCTAGAAATCCGTTAATTGCCGAAAAACAACGAAAATACATGTCGCAGCGCAGCATTCAAATTAAAATTTGAAAAAAAATTTTCGTCTTTTGAAGGCTTATTTTCAAGTAAAAGTTGGAAACCACGACTAAAATTGCCCTCTAACCTATAAATAATGACAGATTTGAGTGCAAAAATGCATCTATGCCTATTCCAACAATGGAAATATCATTATAATTCCGGGTTAGGAAACTTTCGTAGGGGCCGAATGTCGTTTTGGCGAGAAGCTCGCGAATTAACCTATAGAGCGATAATTACCGGTAATTATTCATCGCAACGTTTTGATCTTCTTTTTTGATCTATTTATTGAAAGTACAAACATGAAAAAATCACTCTTGCTCGTTTCCCTGTTGGCAATCGCTTTGGCTGCTTGCGGCAAAAAAGAAGAGGCAGCATCTGCTTCTGCAGCAGCTTCCGTAACAGCGCCAGCTCCAGCATCTGCTCCAGCAGAAGCCCCAGCAGCAGCTCCAGCTCCAGCAGCAGCATCTGATGCAGCAGCAGCTTCTGGCGCAGCGCCAGCAGCTTCCGCAGCAGCATCTGCTCCAGCAGCAGCTTCCGCATCTGCATCCAAGTAATTTTTAATTACTTAAGAAAAACCGGCCCTTGGGTCGGTTTTTTTTCGTCTTTTACAAACCTGTCGGTCGCATTTTCTGGTGGCACGCATGCTGATATCAGCAGCATGCCATAGCAAAGGAAACGCAGCGCTGGAAAAAAGTGAAAGAAGTGAAAGATACAAAAAAAGCCACGACAAGTCGTGGCTTTTTTTAAATGGATTACTTATTTCTTCAATACCAACTCGCCAGGCAGGCTATGCAGATAGGCCGCAATGTTTTGAATGTCATCATTCGACAATTCTTTTGCCTTCGGGCCCATGGTCGCATTGCTACGGCCATTGGCACTCGCCACATCGCCACCACGCTTGTAAGATTTCAGGGCTTGCGCCAGGTAATCAACATGCTGCCCAGCCAGTTTTGGATAAGATGGATCTTTCGGGTTACTGAAATTGACGCCGTGGCAAGAAGCACAGTCGAATTTTATAACCGCAGCTTTGCCGGCTTCAATATTGCCACCTGCCAGTGCTGCGAAAGATGCCATAGACAACAGCGTTGCCAACACAATAGATTTCTTCATGGTTCGCTCCTGTTTTTATTTTTGTTGGGAATAGTAAGCTGCCAGATCAGCGATGTCCTGTTCGGACAGGCTGCCAGCAATACCACGCATGCTAGGATGCTTGCGATCACCTTTTTGATAGGCTTTCAAGGCATTTTCAATGTACTTGGCGGATTGGCCACCGATCATGGGCACTTGATACACTTCCGGGAAGGTAGCCTTGTAACCTGGAATGCCGTGGCAACCTATACACATAGCGATTTTTTTGTCGGCAGCATCTTTAGCATTGCCAACCGGATCTGCTGCCGCAGCAGCTTGAGCGAGACTCGCCATGGCGAGGAGTGCAAACAATTTTTTCATAGTAGCGATTATTAATTTAGCTGGCAGATCAATAAATACAGTGTTTTGATATAACTCAGCATTTTAGCCGATTACGACCAGATTTGCGCAAAAAACCTGCCCTCTATTATCTGTTGAAAGATGAAAATGCTGCATTTATGCAATCCGGCATGGCGTTTTTCATGCGCGCTCCAGACTTTCATCGCGATTGCTTTCGCAAAAAAAGAACAGGCGTTCACAAGAGGGCAAATTCTGGCTTATACTCTTCAAACAGTTTTATGACGCAATGCATGTTATTCGTGCGTGGCCACCTGTGTGGTTTTGCGTAAATCCTAAATATAAATTCCGGGTACAAACCATGACGCAAGTCCCTAATAATTTACGCTTTGACGGTGCCGATAATTATGTCGCCACCGATGACCTGAAACTGGCCGTGAATGCAGCCCTGAGTCTGCAGCGCCCGCTATTGATCAAGGGCGAACCCGGCACCGGCAAAACCATGCTGGCCGAAGAAGTGGCCGCCGCCCTCAACATGCCGCTGATGCAATGGCATATCAAATCCACGACCAAGGCCCAGCAAGGTCTGTACGAATATGATGCCGTCTCGCGCCTGCGCGATTCACAACTCGGCGATGAAAGAGTCAAGGACATCCACAATTACATCATCAAGGGTGTACTGTGGCAGGCCTTTACAGCCGACGAGCCGGTGGTATTGCTGATTGATGAAATCGACAAGGCCGATATCGAATTCCCGAATGACCTGTTGCGCGAGCTCGATCGCATGGAATTTTATGTCTATGAAACGCGTGAAATGGTCAGGGCCAAACATCGCCCACTGGTCATCATCACGTCGAATAATGAAAAAGAATTGCCAGATGCCTTCCTGCGTCGCTGCTTCTTCCACTACATCAAGTTTCCTGACAAGGAAACCATGCAGAAAATCGTCGACGTGCATTTCCCGAAACTGAAATCGGATTTGCTGGCACAAGCCCTGCAGACTTTTTATGAAATCCGTGATGTGGCCGGCTTAAAGAAAAAACCATCCACTTCAGAATTCATAGACTGGCTGAAGCTCTTGCTGGCTGAAGACATTCCATTGGAAGCCATGCGCAGCAAGGATAATAAAGCCATTGTCCCACCGCTGCACGGTGCCCTGCTGAAAAATGAACAGGACGTGCATCTGTTTGAACGCCTGGTCTTCATGTCACGCACCAATCGCTAAACAACGTGCTGATCTAATCAACACTCCCAGCATTATCGAATAAAAAAATGGCACTGCCATATCTTTGGATATGCAGTGCCTTTTTAATATTACCGGTATTTATACCAATGCTTCGTCTGTGCGATTGCTGTCAGTATCCTGTCATTATATTTTGATGCTTCATCTTGCTCAGAACAATCTCAGAATAGTTATTGCGTCTGCTTCAACTGTTCCAGGATGGCCGGATTTTCCAGCGTAGAGATATCCTGGGTAATTTCCTCGCCCTTTGCCAGCACACGCAACAAGCGACGCATGATTTTACCTGACCGTGTTTTCGGCAGGTTATCACCAAAACGGATTTCCTTGGGTTTGGCAATTGGTCCAATTTCTTTCGCCACCCAGTTGCGCAATTCTGTTGCTATCTGTTTCGCTTCTTCGCCGGTAGGACGTGAACGTTTCAGAACCACGAAAGCACAAATAGCCTCACCGGTGGTTTCATCTGGTTTACCGACCACGGCAGCTTCGGCAACCAGCGGATTGGCGACCAGTGCCGATTCAATTTCCATGGTCCCCATGCGGTGTCCGGAAACATTGAGCACATCATCAATACGGCCGGTAATGGTGAAGTAGCCGGTATCCTTATTGCGGATGGCACCATCGCCCGCCAGATAGACCTTGCCACCGAATTCTTCCGGAAAATAACTCTTCTTGAAACGCTCAGGATCACCCCAGATGGTACGTATCATCGATGGCCACGGACGTTTCACCACCAAAATACCGCCCTGCCCGTTTGGTAAATCATGGCCTGTCTCATCCACAATCGCGGCCATAATGCCAGGCAAAGGCAAGGTACAGGAACCTGGCACCAGCGGCGTCGCACCTGGCAATGGGCTCATCATGTGGCCACCGGTTTCGGTCTGCCAGAAAGTATCAACGACCGGGCAATTGCCACGGCCGATATGGTTGTAATACCACATCCAGGCTTCGGGATTGATAGGCTCACCGACGGAACCCAGCAGGCGCAGTGAAGACAGATCGAACTTGTCCGGATGGATAGCTGCATCGCCATCAGCCGCCTTGATCAGGGAGCGGATAGCCGTTGGTGCGGTATAGAAAATAGTCGCCTTGTGTTTTTCTATCATGCTCCAGAAGCGGCCTGCATTCGGGAAGGTAGGCACACCTTCAAACACAATTTCAGTTGCGCCCGCGGCCAGCGGACCATAGGTAATATAGGTATGGCCAGTGACCCAGCCGATGTCAGCAGTACACCAGAACACGTCTGCTGGCTTGATGTCGAAGGTCCATTTCATGGTCAGAATCGCCCACAGCAGATAACCGCCTGACGAATGCTGCACACCTTTTGGCTTGCCGGTGGAACCGGACGTATACAGGATGAACAAGGGATGTTCGGCGCTGACCCATTCAGGTTCGCAGACTGCAGATTGGGTGGCAACCAGTTCATGCATCCACAAATCACGTCCTGCGGCGACCTTGATGTTACCGCCAGTGCGTTTGTAAATAATGACATTCTTTACTTTTTCACAATCGCCAAGTGCCAGTGCCTCGTCCACAATGGTTTTGAGTGGCAGATGTTTACCGCCACGCACTTGTTCGTCCGCCGTGATGACTGCCACTGCACCCACGTCCACAATACGTTCTTGCAGCGACTTGGCAGAAAAACCACCAAACACCACCGAATGCGTCGCACCTATGCGGGCACAGGCCTGCATGGCAACAACACCTTCTACCGACATCGGCATGTAGATAACGACGCGGTCACCCTTGACTATGCCCAATGATTTCAGCCCATTGGCAAACTGACAGACTTTTTGATGCAGCTCCTGGTAAGTGACTTTGGTGACATCGCCACCATCCGCTTCAAATATCAGTGCGACCTTGTCAGCATTGCCATTTTGCAGATTCACATCGAGGCAATTGTAGGAAACATTCAGCAAGCCATCTTCAAACCATTTGTACATCGGCGCATTTGATTCGTCGAGTGTGGTTTGGAAAGGTTTGTGCCAGTGCAGATTTTCACGCGCCAGGCGGGCCCAGAAGCCTTCATAGTCCTGTTCGGCTTCCTGGCACAATGCATTGTAAGCATCCATGCCCGAGATAGCGGCGTTGGCGGCAAAAGCGGCAGGTGGATAGAAAATGCGGGATTCGGCTTTGCCTTCGTGTTGAGCAGCATTTTGAGCAGCATTAAGGTCAGACATTTGTATCTCCAACTTGTTATAGTTTGATTGAAATCATCACTACCATTGAGCCAGCACAAAATTCTTATCGATCGATAAGTCATTTCACGCACTCCGGCGAGCCTTCATGACCCATTCTGCATTCAGTATAGGCGTCAGATCAGCACAGCTGCCATGCACAAAGTAGTTTTTACACACGCCAACCTTAAACTTGGAGACTTACTCAGGCCTTACGGTTGCTTTTATGGAAAATAATACCACAAAGATACCATTCAATTGCCACTACATCCTGAACATTTCAGCCTTACCACACGAGCCCTGCCGGGCCATGTAAAATATCGCTTTGCCTTACATCACGCGTTCCCCTGTTGCCCATCAAGCAGATTGTAAACATGTCAAAACCAGAATCTCCAGTAAAACTTTCCCCTCTTGCCAGCTTGATTTTTTTCAGCCGCTGGCTGCAACTTCCTCTGTATCTGGGTTTGATACTCGCACAATGCGTGTACGTCTTTCATTTCTGGGTTGAACTGGTCGATTTGATCGGTGCCGCCATGGGCAATGAAGCAGCCCTGAAACATATCGTCGATGCCGTTGCTACCGGCAGCGTCAAACCGACCAAGCTGACTGAAACTACCATCATGCTGGTGGTACTGGGCCTGATTGACGTGGTCATGATTTCCAACCTGCTGATCATGGTCATTATTGGTGGCTATGAAACCTTTGTATCCCGCCTGGGGTTGGATGGCCACCCTGACCAGCCAGAATGGCTGTCGCACGTCAACGCATCCGTGCTGAAAGTCAAACTGGCGATGGCGATCATCGGCATCTCGTCTATCCATTTGTTGAAGACCTTCATCAATGCAGGCAATTATGAGCCGCATGTCGTGTTGGCACAGACCGGCATACATCTGGTGTTTTTGTTATCTGCGCTGGCCATTGCACATTGCGACCGGATCATGACCCAAACTGCGCAAGCAGCCAGTAAGCATTAAAGTACAGAATATTGCGCGCCTCCATACTTAGAGATATACCGTTTTCCTTCACCTAGCCAAGAGCCATATCATGACAGTCATCAAGCAAGACGATCTGATCGAATCCGTAGCCGCTGCGCTGCAGTACATCAGTTATTATCATCCAGCCGACTATATCGCCCATCTGGCGCGCGCCTATGAGGCAGAACAAAGCCCGGCCGCCAAGGATGCCATTGCGCAGATTCTGACCAATTCGCGCATGTGCGCCGAAGGCCGTCGCCCGATCTGCCAGGACACCGGCATCGTCAATGTGTTTCTGAAAATCGGCATGAGCGTGCGTTTTGAAGGCTTCAGCGGCTCCATTATCGATGCCGTGAATGAAGGCGTACGTCGTGGCTACAATGATCCGGACAACAAGCTGCGCGCCTCCATCGTCGCCGACCCGCACTTCGAACGTAAAAATACCAAGGACAACACACCGGCTGTCGTGCACATGGAACTGGTACCTGGCGATACGGTGGATGTCAAAGTCGCAGCCAAAGGCGGTGGTTCTGAGAATAAAACCAAGTTCGTCATGCTGAACCCGTCTGATTCCCTGATTGACTGGGTCATGAAAACCGTACCTACCATGGGCGCGGGCTGGTGTCCTCCTGGCATGCTGGGCATAGGCATAGGCGGCACCGCCGAGAAAGCCATGCTGATGGCGAAAGAATCCCTGATGGATGACATCGACATGTATGAACTCAAGCAACGCGGCCCGCAAAACAAGACCGAAGAATTGCGTATTGAACTGTGCGACAAAATCAACGCGCTTGGCATCGGTGCACAAGGCCTGGGCGGCTTGACTACTGTACTCGATGTCAAGATCAACATGTACCCTACCCATGCCGCATCGAAACCCGTTGCCATGATCCCGAACTGCGCGGCGACCCGCCATGCGCATTTCGTACTCGACGGTTCTGGTCCCAGCTATATCGAACCACCAAAACTGTCTGACTGGCCAGATGTAAGCTGGGCACCTGATACAGAAAAATCCAAACGCGTAGACCTGAATACCCTGACCAAGGAAGAAGTCGCGTCCTGGAAACCAGGCCAGACCCTGCTGTTGAACGGCAAAATGCTGACCGGCCGCGATGCCGCTCACAAGCGTATTCAAGACATGCTGGCCAAAGGTGAGCAGTTACCTGTCGATTTCACCAACCGCGTGATTTACTACGTCGGCCCGGTTGACCCTGTACGTGATGAAGCAGTTGGTCCGGCTGGCCCGACGACAGCTACCCGCATGGATAAATTCACCGATATGATGCTGGAAGAAACCGGTCTGATTTCCATGATAGGTAAGGCAGAACGCGGCCCGGTCGCCATCGAATCCATACGCAAACACCAGTCTGCCTACTTGATGGCAGTCGGTGGTGCCGCTTACCTGGTATCGAAAGCAATCAAATCAGCTACCGTAGTTGGTTTCGCTGATCTGGGCATGGAAGCCATTTACGAATTTGATGTCGTCGACATGCCAGTCACGGTTGCTGTTGATTCCACAGGTACATCTGTCCACAATACCGGCCCTAGAGAATGGCAGGCTAAAATCGGCATTATCCCGGTCAGTGCCTGAGTACGTACCTGACATGAACACCCCTGCATGACACACGAAACCTCTGCGCCTATAGGGGTGTTTGATTCCGGAATTGGTGGCCTGTCAGTTTTACGGCACATACAACAGACATTGCCGAATGAATCTCTGTTGTATGTGGCCGATTCCGGTTTTGCGCCCTATGGCGATAAATCTGCGGTGCTGATACTCGAACGCAGTATCGCGGTGACAGAATTTTTGCTCAGCCAACAGATCAAGGCCCTGGTGATCGCCTGCAACACGGCGACGGCTGCTGCCATTGCCCATTTGCGTCTGCATTATCCCGAACTGATTATCGTCGGCATGGAGCCCGGTCTGAAACCTGCAGCCTTGCTCAGCCAGACCAAAACCGTCGGCGTCCTGGCGACACGCTCCACCCTGCAAAGCGATAAATACCAGCGCCTGCGCACGCAGTTAAGTGTAGAAACCGGGGTTGAATTTATTTCGCAGGCTTGTGTTGGCCTGGTTGATCAGATTGAGAAAGCGGATATCAATTCAGAACAGATACGCATCCTGCTAAAACAATACCTGACACCTTTACTGGATGCCAATGCCGATACCCTAGTGCTGGGTTGTACGCATTACCCCTTGGTTGCCGATCTCATACGTGAACTTATACCCGAACTTATACCTAAACTTATGACCCAGCATGTCGCTGGCAGCACAGCAGTGCAACTGGTGGATACCGGCCAGGCGGTCGCCCTGCACTTGCAACGCCTGTTAGTACAGCGTGGGCTGGACATGAACACTGATGTAAAACCTGCTTTTACAGCCTACGCTAGTGGCAATATTGAACGCTTACAGCAGGCCTGTGCAAAATGGCTGAACATCGCGCCCAAGGATGTCCGCATGGCAGCGCTAAATACCTGATCTTCAGCACTTGCACCCTGGATCACAAAAACTTACTGCCTCATCACCGGTGCCGGCAACACCAGATTCGTTGCCTTGGAAATGGCGCTCCACAGCACACCAACAACCGCATTCCAGACCTTTTCTATGGTCACCATCAGCAAGCCGCGCAAGGTTTTTGCAAAACTCAGGGCCATGTCTTCTAAACCGTCCAGGAAAAACTGCTGGGTTTCCGGGGTAATCTGCTTGGTTAATATGCCGGTGCTTACCAGCCCTGCTTGTTGTGCAATGGCTTTTAACTGCTGCTGGGTGAAGCCACGCAAGGCAGTCACGTCGGTTTGTAAAACGCCTGTGGCCGCAGCCTGCATATCGGCGACAAGTTGATCAAGATCAAGTGACATGATGTTCTTCCTTTTGCATATTACTGCAAGTTATCTCTACAAGTTGCGCTGCAAGTTGCGCTGCAAAATCAGCACAACAAATTAGCGCTGCAAGAAATTTTCGTAAGTGATGGCCTGATCCAGATAGATCACGGCCTGGCCTTTGAATGCCAGCACCTCATAGACTGTCACACCTTGCTTGCGGTCGGTATCGCGCATTTTGCCCAGGGTGTCCGAGACTTTCTTGATCGCATAGGCACTGGGTGGCGTGCTGTCATCATCTATCATGCCCGTGCTGCCGCGCTTGTCGAGTGCGCGATTGATGGCATCGGTCACTTTGTTTTTTGGCATGGGGCGGGCACCGGCTTGCAGACTCAGTGCGTCCAGCCGTCCTATGAGTGAATTATATTGATCAGCACGACTGGCGAAGCTGCTTTTATCCGTACCATTTGAAGCACTGGCAAACAGGATCATGGTATCGGTATTGGCGGCAGCCAATCCAGCAACCACAGTTTTATCATAGGCTGGGGCCAGTTGCGTGGCGCAGGCAGCCAGCATCATGCATAGGCCAAGCAGCCATAAACGCGTCAATAACAGGATACTTGTAGTCCGCTTCATGGCTCTCCACATTTCATGCTGTCAAAAACTTTATCTTAACATCATGGAATGCAATTTCAACCAAACTACTTATACTGCCAGGTGGTTTTATTTTAAGGAGAGAAAGAAGCCGCAATACGTTTCGTGGCTGCATCATATTTTTCACGATTGCTGCTGGCATAAGTCCATTGAAACAGACTGCACCATTTTCCATCAGTCATCAATTTCTCGTAAAAAATCTGCTGGCCGTTGTTGCCACCGTTATTGCCACCTTGGATACCAGAGACAACTGCAAAATGTTTGCCCTTGGCATGATAAGTTATTTGCCTGGCATCCTTGGTCTTATTTTTTTCTGCTTTGGCAAGGAACTCTGCAGGCGTGGTGTCCCATTCTTCTATGCAGGCGCGCGCATACACTCTCAGTTCGGCATCCTGTTTTGCTGACAAAAACACCTGGCCATCGCCATTGGCCGCCTCACCCTGCGGCTGCAAATAATCGGGATAATCAATCGCAAACCCGTAGCGCTGATTGACATAGGTTTTGTAGACCGTGTCTGCACTGGCAGAAAAGCTAAGGCAGGCAAACAGGAAAATGAGGGGACGCAGTCGCATTTTCAATTCAGACGGCCCTCATTCCCACACAGAGAACAAGGGCCTGCAAAAGCTTAAGCCAGCACTGCAGCAATGGCACTGGCCGTTGCTTCGACATTGCCAGTGTTCAAGCCGGCAACACACATGCGGCCAGAACGCACCAGGTAGACACCAAATTCTTCCTTCAGGCGATCACATTGTTCTGCCGTCAGACCGGTGTAGCTGAACATGCCACGCTGGGTCAGGAAGTAGCTGAAATCACGGCCTGGCAGTTTGGCGCTCAGTACATCATGCAATTTATGACGCATGAGCTGGATACGGTCGCGCATGGCTACCACTTCAGCTTCCCACATAGGGCGCAGTTCAGGGTCGCTGAGAACTCGCGCCACCAGTTGGCCACCGTGCAAAGGCGGGTTGGAATAATTGCGGCGTATCGTTGCCTTCAACTGTCCCAATACATTCACGGCCTGTGCTGCGTCCGGGCACACCACACTCAGTGCACCACAACGTTCACCATACAAGCTCATGCTCTTGGAGAAAGAGTTGGCGACAAAGAAATTCAAACCTTCATCCGCCAGCAGACGCACGGCGTAGGCATCTTCTTCAATGCCATCACCATAACCCTGGTACGCCAGATCCAGGAAGGCAATCAATTCACGCTCTTTCAGCACAGGCACCAGTTGCTGCCACTGTGCCTTGCTCAAATCAACACCGGTAGGGTTATGACAGCAGGCGTGCAGCAAGACGATGCTTTTTTTCGCTGCACCTTTCAGAGCTTCCAGCATGGCATCAAAACGCAGGCCGCCAGTCGCGGCATCATAGTACGGATAGGTTTTGACCGTCAGGCCACAACCTTCAAATACGGCACGGTGATTATCCCAGGTGGGGTCACTGACCAGCATGCTACTTTCAGGGAAATAGCGTTTGATGAAATCACCACCAACCTTCAGGCCACCACTGGAACCGACCGATTGTATAGTCACCACACGGCCAGCCTTGACCGCCGCATTGTCGGCACCAAACAGCAAATGCTGAACTGCTGTACGGAAATTGGCCGCACCTTCCATAGGCAAATAAGGGCGGGCACCGGCATCGGCCACCACCTTGTGTTCTGCTGCGCGGACGGAAGGCAGCATGGGAATCTTGCCAGCATCATCAAAATAAATACCGATGGACAAATTGATCTTGTTCGAACGAGGATCTTTGCCAAACGCCTCGTTCAGGGACAAGATGGGGTCGCCAGGGTAGGCTTCGACGTGCTGAAACATGATAAAACTCCAGATGGTTGGACATAAAATCAAAGCGGCATTGCTTGCATTTTCACCAAAATAACATGCACTGACAATGTGCGTCATACCGCTATTGTGACACAAGCCACCTTCAGCTTAGGATACAGCTGCCCTCTCACGTCAGTGAAAACTGTATTTTTCTGATTCAAACCGACATAAAAAATGCTGCCACCTATCACAGGTGGCAGCATCAATTACCGCACAGCAATGTGATTAGTGCCCGTGCGAGTGTTCCTCGGCTTCTACTGGCATATCACCACCGTTTTTACCCTCAAAAAAGAAAGGCTTGCGGGTTTTAGGTGTTTTCCCAATTTCATTCATGGTCGCTGATTCGTACAAGCGCCCATTCAACATGACATGGCTGACACGGTCTGACACCCGTATGTCTTTCAACACATCACCATCGACGATCATCAAGTCTGCCAGCTTGCCGGTTTCCAGCGAACCCACATCCTTGTCCAGCCCCAGATAGCGCGCACCGTTGATGGTGCCACTGCGTATCGCTTCCATCGGTGTCATGCCACCTTTGACCAGGGTCCAGAGTTCCCAATGGGCAGCCAATCCTTCACGCTGGCCATGCGCACCCAGATTGACCGGCACACCAGCACGCTGCAATGAGGTTGCCGTTTCTGCGACCCTGAGGACATTGAAATCTTCTTCCGGTGCAGTTTCACGCCTGACGCTGCGCGGTTCCAGTAACGATTTGGGAACATATCTGGTCAGCAAAGGATGTTTCCATACGTCCGTGTGCGCATACCAATAGTGTTCACCATCCAGGCCACCATAGGCAACCCCCAGTGTAGGCGTGTAACCAACCTGGGTTTGTGACCATAATTGCCGGACATCGTCATACACTTTTTCGACGGGCAAAGCATGTTCAACGCCGGTGTGGCCGTCGACCACCATGGTCATGTTGGTCTGGAATAATGAACCACCTTCAGGCACCACCATCATTTGTGTCTGCCGTGCCGCTTCCAGGACTTGCTGGCGTTGCTCGCGTCGTGGCTGGTTATAGCTCTTCACCGAAATTGCCCCGGCTGCCTTCAGGCGCTTCAGGTGCGTCAAGGCATCATCCAGGTTATTCACGATGGCGGCAAAATTACCCTTGGCACCGTACAGTATGGTACCGGTCGAGTAGATGCGTGGCCCCAACACCTGCCCGGCCTTTTGCAATTCACTCTGGGTAAAGATCTCGCCGGTATCGTTGGAAGGATCGTGGATAGTCGTTACCCCAAACGCCAGCGACGCATAGTTGACCCAGCTTTGCTGCGGGATAATGCCACTTTCCCCCATACCGCCATGCCAGTGCACATCAACCAGCCCCGGCAATATGGTTTTACCTTTCGCATCTATCTGAATGGCACCATCGGGCATGGCCACATCACTGGCCTTACCTATGCTGGCTATGCGATTATCCCTGACGACGATGCGGCCATCGTCAATCACTTCATCGCCTTTCATGGTGACTATCCTGGCACCGGAAATCACCGTCAGACCGGTGGGCTTGTCGGCCTGTTGGCGGAAACCTATCTTGACGCCCTGCTCCGCCGGTTTGGGCAATTCAGCCGGTGCGCCGGGTACAAATGCAAAGGCGTCTTTCAGGTCGCGGCTGAATAATTCATCACCCAAAGAAAAATGAATGCGCTTGCTGTCACCCGACCAGTGCAGATACTGCCCGGCATTCACGTCCAGCTGTTTGACTGGCAAGGCATCCATCTTCTGCCCTATGGTAACGGCCTTGCCCGCCAGCGGTAACGGTGTGACATAGGCATGATAACGCTCACCGAATGCCAGCCATTCACCATCTGGCGAAATCGCAAATTCACCGGCAAATTCGCTTTTTGCCACAGGTTGTTCAGGCTTGCCGTCCAGCGGCAGCCGTACCAGCAAAGTGGTCCAGTCAACCTCACCGGTATACTGGGTGCGTGTTACATACACGGCGTCACTATCTTTGCCAAACTGGGGGGCACTGCCCTCGTCCGTCAGCAGGCGTGGCTCGGATTTGCCATCGACGCTTGCCAGAAAGACGCCCGTCTCCATCCCAAACCAGGGTGAGGTCAGGAAACCACCCTTGGCTTTGACATAGGTGACTTGCTTGCCGTCCGGTGAAAAACGCGCCTGTATATATTTGCCTGGCGCCTTGGTGACCACGGTTTCTTTGCCGCTGGCCAGATCCATCACCCTGACTGAACCCAGTTTTTCATCATTCCAGCTACTGAAAACCACTGATTTGCCATCGCGCGAAAAACTGGGGAAGAATTCAAAATGGGTATTTTGCGTCGTCAGACGGTGCGGCGTGCCATTTGGCAAGTCTTTGACATAGATATGCCCCAGTGCCGAATACACGACTTTATCGCCCTGCGGTGCCACATTCACCCAGCGCAACTGATGCACATCAAACTGATCAGGCGCAACCTCATGCGGGAAACGCAGGGCATCACGGACTTCACGCGTGTCTTTCACATGGAAAGGAATTTCCACAGCCTTGTGAGAATTGTTAGAGAACGGATCAAGACGCCAGATCTTGCCCTTGGCCCAGACCACGATTTCCTTGCTGCCGGGCATCCAGGCAAACGCTGGATAAACACCTTGTATGGCCCAGGATTCCTGCATGTCACGTTCCAGTTCCGGCCAGGCTGCGACCTCTTCACCGGTCTGCAAGTTCTTCAGGAATAAGGTGGACTGGTTGCGCACGCGGCGTACAAACGCCAGGTATTTGCCGTCTGGCGAAGGAACCGGACGTACTGCGCCACCGGGGCCGCTGACCAGGACCTTGACCTTGCCATCCTGCATATCGCGACGGAAAATCTGGTAAATCTGCCCGTTGGAATTTTTATTGTATTCAAAGGAAGTGCCAGGTGTAGTGTCTTGCGAATAATAGACATAGCGTCCATCCGGCGAAAATGCCGGCTCACCCAGATCTTTTTGCCAGTTTGGCTTTTCATTCAACTGCACGCCAGTACCACCGCTTTGATGGTACAGCCAGATTTCACCAGACCCCAATGAGCGGGTGCCAGTATAGTGCTTGCGCGCTGCAATATATTGGCCGTTCGGATGCCAGACCGGGTTATTCAAGAGACGAAAGTCTTCCTTGCTGACCGCATGCGCATTGCTGCCATCAACATTCATGACCCAGACATTGTCACCACCACCAGCGTCAGACATGTACGCAATCTGCTTGCCGTCAGGTGAAAAACGCGCCTGCATTTCCCAGGCCATGGAATGGGTCAGCGCCGTCGCTTCGCCGCCAGCAATCGGCAGCGTATACAAATCACCCAGCAGATCAAAGACCAGTTGTTTGCCGTCGGGGCTGACATCCACGCTCATCCAGGTGCCGCTGCGCGTGTCGATATTGACTGTTCTGCTTTCGCCA
This sequence comes from Undibacterium sp. Di26W, assembly GCF_049340265.1. NCBI lineage: Bacteria > Pseudomonadati > Pseudomonadota > Betaproteobacteria > Burkholderiales > Oxalobacteraceae > Undibacterium > Undibacterium sp. Di26W. The sequence goes on along the minus strand of NZ_JBMPOR010000001.1, from coordinate 21,367 downwards.
GGAGGATGATTGACATCCCATTTCTTTTTCTCTGCATCCGGCTTGGCAGTTGGTTCTGCCGCCAATGCCGGCAAACACAGCATGACAGCCCATGCCACCGGCAATAGTCGTGAAACACCCATACACTTCCCCCTCGTTAGTTTTTACCTGGTTTTGATCTGGTTTTTCTTTGGCTCTTATTTGGATCTTATGTGCCTCTTATGTGCCTCTTATTGGCTTTTTTGATAGCCAATAATGACAGGCAATAATATATCCAAAGCATATCAGCCAGATCGTTTCAGATGCATCCTCAGGCAAAAAGTTCCCTATGACAAGCTGTCACCATGTTGTATTCCCCGGCAATATCTTGAATTACAACAAAGCAGCATGCCATAAGCCGTCAAATCGACTGGCATCAGGTATGATTTGAGCAATTGCATCCTGTCCATGACCATGAATCTATTTGCGCTAGAGGACGAAGTAACACAGCTTGCTGCCAGGCTGACTTCAGCACATGGTCTGGAAAAATTCATGACACAGTTAAGTCTGGCCTGGCATTTGCGGCAAAGGGATAGCCGACGTGCCTCTGAACTTGCCGCCCTGGTATTGACAGAACTGGCTGAGCTGGATGCGCCAGAAACCCTGCGCAGGCAATTTCATGCCCGCCTTTGCCTGGTCAGGTCAGAAATTGCCGCCCTGTATGGCAACCTGGCTGCCGCCGAACATTTGCTGGCCGACAGCATAGCTGTTTTCACCGATCTCAACGACACAACTGGCCTGGGTGATGCGTGCCTGACCGACGCCGCACTGGCACTGGAGCAGGGAGATGCCGGGCGTGAAGCACGGGCCTGCAATAATGCCATTACCTGGTACACGCGGGCCAATGACCAGCTCAGGCTCTCCATTGCAGAATCCTGGGCCATCTATGAACTGGCATTTTATGACCCGATGGCAGCCGCTGTCAGGCATGCCGCCTTTGACAAGCAACACCAGCAGGCATCCCACCCGGCAGTGGCCGCCCATCTGGCAGCGGCACAGGGCGTCATCCAGGGTCGGCGTGAACCGGCCCGGGCGTCGGTCTATTATCTGCAAGCCAGCGAACTGGCCCGTCAGGCCGGCTTGATACGGCTGGCGATTATTTCTGCTGGCAATTCTGGCGAATCGATGCAGGCCGTGGGTGATCTTGAAGGTGCTGCCGGTGTCTTTGATTGGGCGGCAGAACGCGCCCATGAAACCGAATGGCCAGCCCTGGTCGGCTATGCCATGTCCCATCTGGGTAGTCTGTTGCGACAATTGGGACAACTGGAACGCAGCCAAAAGACACTGGAAGAGGCACTCAATGGCTTCTCGCATGCACCGGGGGGCATCAATAAAGCCATCGTCAATGCGGAACTGGCCGAGTGCCTGTTATTGCAGGGAGAAACCGAAAAAGCCGTGCTGGCATTCAGTGCAGCCATCAGCCTGTTTCGTGCCGCCCATTCCATGGACGACTTGCCACAGGCATTGATACGTTATGCACGCGCCCTGTCCATTGCTGGCCAGGCCAGTGATGCCCTGGATGCGATAGAAGAAGCACGAACCCTGATCCACCTGCACCAGTTCACCGCCCTGGGTGTAACGCTGAACCAGACACTGGCAGAAATCCATGCACGCCATGTAGTCAGCCTGCCAGACAACATGGATGCGCCAAATGCCACCATCTATTACCTGGAAGAGTCACTGCAGACTGGCAAACTGACCGAGGGCTGGCAAGCCAGCACAGAATTGCTGATGGCATTAAGCAATGCCTGGTCAGATATCGGCGACACCGGCAAGGCATTGGCATATGCAAAAATGGCTGTCGCAGCAGAACAGCGTGAAAGTAAAAAACAGGCCAATAACCGCACCGCCATGGCACAGGTCCGGCATGAAACCGAACTGATACGTGCCGAAGCCGAACAACACAGACTGATTGCCGCGTCAGAAGCGCGGCGCGCCGCCACCTTGCAAGAAGCAGGTGCCACCCTTGAGCGGCTGGGCAAGATCGGCCAAAAAATCACCTCCAATCTGGAGCCGGAAGCAGTCTTTGAAGCGATACATCATCACCTGAAAGATTTGCTGGATGCCACCACTTTCATCATTTACCTGTTATCCGACGATGGCAAGACCCTGACCCAGGCCTTTGGTATAGAAGAAAATTTGCCGCATCCCTATCACGAAGTCGCCGTCAACGATGAGCGCGCCTTTAGCGCCCGCTGTGTCAATGAAAAACGCGAAATCAGGCTGGAGCTGCAGGCCGACAATGATTTTGCCGCCGTCCGGAATACCCTGCAGACGCTCAGTCTGCTATTTGCTCCGCTGAGTATCAATGAACGCATTCTGGGTGTGATGACAATACAGACACCGCGCGAGCATGCCTATGGCGAACGCGAGTGCCTGGTGTTTCGCACCCTGTGTGCGTATGGTGCGATTGCGCTCGATAATGCCAATGCCTATCGTGAATTGCGGTTGACCCAACAACAACTGGAAGCTGCCAGCATTACCGAAAGACAGGCGCGCAAAAAGGCCGAAGATGCCACACGCTTGAAGAGTGAATTCCTGGCCAACATGAGCCATGAAATCCGCACCCCCATGAATGCTGTCATCGGCCTGGCTCACCTGGCCTTGCAGACCAGGCTGACGCCCAAGCAATACGATTACGTCAGCAAGATCCATCATGCCGGCGAATCGCTGCTTGGCATCATCAATGACATCCTGGATTTTTCAAAAATAGAAGCGGGCATGCTGGATGTTGAATGCATCCCGTTTTCCATAGAAGAAGTATTGACCGGTATCTCCACGGTAACCAGCCAGAAGGCAGCTGAAAAACAGGTCGACTACCTGGTTCATGTCGATGCCAGCGTACCGGCCAGCCTGCGTGGTGATCCTTTGCGTCTGGGCCAGGTATTAATCAATCTGGTGAATAATGCAGTCAAATTTACCCCGGCAGGTGGCAGTATCAATATACATGTGCACAGTTTGCCAAAACCTGCACACGCCCCCAACACGTCACTGCTACGATTTTCCGTCAGCGATACCGGCATAGGCATGTCGACAGAACAGCAACAGAATCTGTTCCAGCCGTTTACCCAGGCAGATGGATCGACCACCCGTAAATATGGTGGTACTGGCCTGGGCTTGTCCATATCACGTCGTCTGGTGGAATTGATGGGTGGGGAAATTAGCGTCCACAGCGTTGAAAACCAGGGATCGACCTTTGCCTTTGAACTGGCTTTCGACGCCGATGCCCATCCTGTCAACAGACAGCATCTGCCAGGCAACTCATCTGCCCAGCACGAAAAACACCGGCCTGCACAGCTCTCACAGAACCATGCTGGTCGTCGTGTCTTGCTGGCAGAAGATAATCCTGTCAACCAGCAAATTGCGCTGGAACTCTTGAGCATGGTTGGTATCAATGCCGATGTTGCCGAAAATGGCAAGGAAGCAGTCCGCCTGGCGCTGGCCTCTGCCCCCGGTTATTACGCCATGATTTTCATGGATTTGCAGATGCCTATCATGGATGGCCATGAAGCCGCCGCCCTGATACGCAAAGAAACCCAATTTGACGACACCCCCATCATTGCCCTGACTGCGCACGCAGTTGGCGATATTCGTGAACGCTGCATGCGCGAAGGCATGCAGGATTATCTGACCAAACCGGTGCAACCAGAAGCATTGTTCAGGATAGTGTCGCACTGGATCACAGGTGACCCCGAACAGACCGAGCAGATCAACATCGCGTTGGCAGCACCGCAGGAAGAATCAGACATCATCTTGCCGCACTTTACGCAACTGGATACCCGCCAGGGCCTGCATTACATGGGTGGACGTCAGGATTTTTACCTTAACATGCTGCACCGTTTTCAACAAAGCCAGTCAGACACCCTGCCCGAAATGCAACGCCTGCTGCATGCCAACGATGATAAAAACGCAGAAAGATTAAGCCATACCCTGAAAGGACTGGCGGGCAGCATAGGCGCAGTGGAATTGCAAAAAATCGCTGCCGAGATGGAACTTGCCCTGTCCGATGTAAAAGACCGGGAAGCAATTTTTGCTTTGCAAGAACGACTGCAGCAATCACTGAATGCTGTCCTCGATGAACTGACAGCGCAACTGCCAGACAGGCTACCCAGACCGGCGGAAGCGGCAGTCAGCGAACTTGAGGCGAAACAATTGCTCTCTGATTTATATCGTTTATTGCTGGCATCCGATGGCGACGCACAAACCCTGTTTGATGAACACCAGAATGCCATCGCAAGCCAACTGAGTACTGACAGCATGGTACAGCTCAGGCATTTCATGCATCAGTTTGAATTCGAGGCGGCAGCCGGGGTTATTGCCCAACAGTGATTGCAGGCAGCACGCTAAATCAGCTTGCGCTCTGTCAAACTGCTTATCCGGTCTTCGGCAATACCCCAGTCACGCAAAATAGCTGCGCTATGTTGTCCTGCTGATGCGGGTGGCAAGCCCAGCTCTGGGCTGGTGCGGCTGAATCTGGGTGCGGGTGCTGGCTGGGTCACCCCGTCCACATCCATAAAATTAGCCCTGGCCTGATTATGCGGATGTGTCGGTGCCTCTGCCATATCCAGTACCGGGGCAAAACAGATATCCGTCCCCTCCATCAATGCGCACCATTGCTGCCTGGTCCTGGTTTTGAACAGGGCCGCACATTTCACTTTTAATTCTGGCCACTTGCTGGCATCCATTTGCACTTCAAAGGCAGGGTCTGCGATGCCAGCGACTTGCAATAACAGAGCATAAAACTGTGGTTCTATCGAAGCGATGGAAATGTATTTGCCATCGGCACAGGCATAGGTATCATAAAAATGGGCGCCCCCATCGAGCATATTGGCGGCACGCTGGTCATTCCAGGCACCGAAGGCACGGAAACCGTAAATCATGGCCCCCAGCAAGGCAGAACCATCGACCATGGCAGCATCAACAACCTGCCCCTTACCGGAATTGCGTGCCTCCAGCGCGGCGCAGACCACCCCAAATGCCAGCATCATGGCACCGCCACCAAAATCACCCACCAGATTAAGCGGAGGTACAGGCGGTGTATCTGCCCTGCCCATGGCATGCAGCATGCCGCTGAGTGCGATGTAGTTCAGATCATGCCCTGCCGCTTGTGCCAATGGCCCATCCTGCCCCCAGCCGGTGATGCGCCCATATACCAGGCGGGGATTGGCGTGCATGCATGGTTCCGGCCCCAGCCCCAGCCTTTCCATGACGCCAGGCCGAAAACCTTCCAGTAAAATATCTGCCTGCCCCAACAGTTCCAGCACCAGTGCCCTTGCTTCTTCCTGTTTCAAATCCAGCGCCAGCGAACGCCGGCCACGCGCCATGACATCGTATTTGCTGCCCAGCATGGGGAAAGGATTATTGCTGCCCGCCGCCAGTTTGCGGTCTATGCGTATCACTTCCGCCCCCATGTCGGCCAGCATCATGGCAGCAAACGGACAAGGGCCCAGACCCACCATCTCAATGACGCGTATTCCTGCTAAAGGTCCTGCCATATTTCATCCTTCATCTGTCGTTTTGCTCTGCCTGACTATTTACAGATTGCGCGCAATAATTTCTTTCATGATTTCATTCGCGCCACCATAGATACGCTGCACCCTTGCATCCACATACATTTGCGCTATGGGATATTCCATCATATAACCATAGCCGCCAAACAATTGCAGGCATTGGTCGATGACCTTGCATTGCAGGTCAGATATCCAGTATTTGGCCATGGAAGCCAGTTCGGTATCCATGCGTCCTTCCATCATATCGACGATGCAACGGTCAATGAAGGTACGGGCGATGGTTGCTTCAGTCTTGATTTCTGCCAGCACAAAACGGGTGTTCTGCATCTCGATCAAGGCCTGCCCAAAGGCCTTGCGTTCGCGCGTATGCGCTATGGTCAGGCGCAGTGCCCGCTCTATGGCGGCAACACCGGCCACACCAAGTATCGTGCGTTCATACGGCAATTCTGTCATCAACTGGCTGAAACCCTTGCCTTCCACACCACCCAGCACGCGTTCAAGCGGCACACGTACGTCGTCAAAGAACAGCTCGCAAGTGTCCTGGCCTTTTTGCCCTATTTTTTCCAATATGCGACCAACGCGGTAACCCGGGCAATCTTTGGTTTCGACCAGTATCAGCGAAATCCCCTTGGCACCGGCATCCGGGTCGGTCTTGCTGACGACCACGACCAGGTCAGCCAGATAACCATTGGAAATAAACGTCTTGGACCCATTGATGACATAGCTATCGTCCTGGCGCAGGGCGCTGGTGCGTATGCCTTTCAGATCAGAACCGGCACCTGGTTCTGACATGGCAATGGCAGCCACCATTTCACCACTGGCCAGCCTGGGCAGGTAATAGTGCTTTTGTTCTTCCGTACCCTGATTCAAAATGTAGTGGGCGACGATGGCATGCACATGAATGCCCAGGGCCATGTCACCGGCATAGGTCAGCTCTTCAAAAACGATGGCCTGATGCGCAAAGCTGCCGCCTGATCCCCCATATTCTTCGGGTATGTCTGCCAGCAATATGCCCATGGTGCCCGCCTTGTTCCAGACATCGCGGTCCACGTGCTGCTGTTTTTTCCAGCGATCCTGATGCGGGATGACTTCGGCATCGACAAAACGACGCACGGCGTAACGAAAGCTGTCCAGTTCTGGTGTCATCCAGCCAGGCTTGGTTTGCATGGTGTCTCCATCGTTTATCGTTAGCTGCTTATCGTTAGCTGCTTATCGTTAGCTTACTTGTTAGCTGGCTTTCAAGCTTGAATTGCCGCAAACCTGCTTTAAGGTTACCATCTTCGCCAGCCATTAGACATCATCCCTGATTTGCAGGATATTCTGCTTGCAGTGATGGAACAGGGCATGCAAAGCTCATTGCAGGAAATTGAACAACTGCGCCTGGCCGATTTACCGCCACGCCTGGCTTTTCAGCGTCTGATAGAAGTGCACCTGAACACTCTGCTGGCACCGGATCATGATTTTATTGCTGTCTTGCTGTATGAATGGCGTTCGCTGGATAAACCTGCCCGTGCTGGCATCCTTGCCCTCAAGAACAGGTACGAAGTGATGTGGGAACAAACCATCGTCGCCCTGCATGCTTCGGGCGACTGGGCCATGCCGACACCACTGGACAAATTGCTGATGTTTGACACCCTGAACTGGACCGCCCAATGGTATCGCCGTGGCAGCGGCATCGATGGAATCGGCATAGAGGAACTGGCTGCACAATGCGTGCAATTCATCTTGCGCACCAAAACCACAAGCACGTCCTAATTCTCAATACCGATTTCCAGCTTGCGGGTGTCAATAATCAGTTTTTTGCCTAGAAACAGCTTGTTCCCAACCATGCCACCCACCCCCAGGCTACTGATGGCAGCCTCTTGCAGCAAGCCCATATCCTGGATATAGCTGATTTCCCTGATGGGCAGGGTCAGCCCCGCCATTTTTACCGTGGCATCGCTGGCGACCGTATGGGCAGTCAATATTTTGTCCCAGGAACGTATAGGATAACTGATGGGAACAGCATCTTTCCTTGCCAGCCGTTGAAAGGTTTTTTCATTGCTGAGCCAGGCAAAGGCACTGGAACCACTGTCATACATGACGGTTTTATCCGCACCGTCAAAATGCACTGGCATAAGTATCCTGCGACCGCTGAAACTGAAAGGCACAAATTGCGTACCAGCGCCAACCAGCGCATCGCGCTTGCGGGCCAACTGGATCAGGTTTTTCTTGAAATCCAGCGCCACTACCCTGCCATCAATCAGGTCTGCTCCTATGGTCCCAAGCAGTTCTATGCTGTCATCACCCCAGTTAACGCCAGCACCTTCACGCGGCATGATGCCAACATTCCTGGCATTGACTTGCATGTTGCCCAAAGTAAAATTGAGACTGGCAATCTTGTCGGCTGAATACGGAATACGGTATTTCTCTGCAATCGACTTCCATTTATTCGAATACACAATGGTGGATGGATGTCCGAGATCAAACTGCATGTAAAACACTTTACCCCCTGCCCCCGCAAAATGCACAGGCACAAGCATGGCAGCATGCTCTAATGGTGGCAAAGGCGGTGGACGCGGTATGGCACTCCAGAGGATGGCAACCTCCCCCTCATCTGCAGCCAGTTGGATTTGTGCTGGTGGTATTGTGGGGCCGGACGAACAGGCTGGCAGGAGCAGTGCTATAGAGATCAACAATGGCGAGAACAGCAGCCGTAATTGACTGACCGGATAGATGGTGTGCAGGCTTTGCATTTAAAACCTCCAGCTACTGAAGCACATTTGCCGGAAGACTTTCCGGCAAATGTGCTGGCAAATAAGATGCTTATGCAGGATTACGTTTTGAAAACAGTGCCACCAGACCAACAATCAGCAGGATGGGGAATAACAGTGGCAAGAGTGCCAGGGCGATAGAGCCAAGGACGACGGCAAAGATGAAGAACAATAAAATGCCTACCCCTGCCAGCACCACCCCCGTCAGGCCCAGTGCAAACAACAAGGCAAGTGCACCTATGCCGCAGGCAAGGACGAAGCCGAAAAAGCCACCAACCACACCCATCTCATGGCCATTGACATGCATGTTCACATCACTGAACGAACCTATGCTGATGAAAGCCAGCAGCATAAGGAAAAACAGGATCAGTGCAGTGCGTTGGTTGGAAGTCATGATGTGCCTCTCTTGAGTGTGGTTGGGCTTTTCAAAGCCAGTGATGTAGATCGATGTAGTTATCTTAGACACCACCATCCTCATCTGCCATGCGCTTGCGACAGAATGCATAAATCACGGGTCAAGCAGTCAATTTGACGGAAAATCTGTAGTGAAGAAAAGGAGAAAGCCGACTTAAAGCCGGCTTTTTTTGGGGGCAGTTACCTGCCATTAAATAGTCAGCCTTACTTATCGCCAGCCCCGATTGTTCCCATTGCTGCCAGTGTGGATACCCTGACCGGGAAAACCGGCTGCCGCATGTCAGGGGCTTGCCATCCAAACAAGAATTGACAGGCGGCACCACAGATGCGCCCCTGGCAGGCACCCATGCCAGCCCTGGTCATCAGCTTGGCGCTGCGCCAGTCGCCATGCAAGGCCAGTTGCTGGGCGCTGACATCTTCGCAACGGCAAACCAGTGTGTCTGGCTGACATAGATGACGCCATTCTTCATCGGTGGCAAAGCTGCTATTGAGCAGCGCGGCAAATACCCGCGCCTGGTCGCGCATGGCCAGCGCTTCGGCGTTGATGGCCTGCCCCGTGGCTGCCAGGCCAGCAATATGCCCTTCCGCCAAAGCTTTATCGACACCGCCTATGCCACAGGCTTCACCGGCGGCCCAGATTGCAGGCTGGCTGCTGGCCTGGTGTGCATCTACCTGAATACTGCCGTCTTTGAATTCGCAAGCCAGCAGGCTACCAAGCTCAAGGTTGGGTAGCAGCCCAAAGCCGCAAGCCAGAAAATCACAGGGCAGGTCCAGTATCTTGCTGCCATGTTGCAAGCTGATGCTGCTTAACTGATGCTCGCCATTGGCCTTGATGACCCTGGCGTCATGCCGGTAAGCGATTTGTTTCAGGTGCCAGAACAATTTCACAGCCTGCAGGAACTTGCCCCGATGATGACGTAGCAAAGTCAGCAAGAAACGCATCAATTCGCCAGTACTGCGATGCTCTGCAATAGCAATCACCCTGGCCCCTGCCCGCCTTGCGGTGTCAGCCACTGCCAATAACAAGGGGCCACTGCCAGCGATCACCACACGCTTGCCGTTTACCGGCATACCACCTTTGATCAGGGCTTGCAGTCCGCCTGCCCCGGTAACACCGGGCAGTGTCCAGCCAGGAAAAGGCAGCAACAGCTCGCGCGCGCCGTTACAGAGTATGAGTTTTTGCCAGCGTATTTTTTGTGCGCCATCGACGGTTTCCAGCAAAAATTCCTGCTCGCTGGCCCGGGCCACGATACGTGCGCCGTACACCATGCGCAGGTTGGAGCGCTGGCTGAGTGTGTCCCACAGTGCCTGTGCGCGGCTATCGCGCCACTGCCCTGCTACACCACTCAATATCTGGCCACGCCAGATCTGGCCACCAGGTGCCGGATTTTCATCGATGACGGTCACCATGCCTGCCTGCGCCGTGGCGGCCAGCGCTGCCGCCAGCCCGGCCGGCCCGGCACCTACAATCAGCACGTCAGTAGAAAAAGGCAAGATTGTAGCGATCATCATTGACCGCCATATTCTGTATTGATGACCATGCCTGAGCAGCAATATTCCTGACAAGCCAGGCGATGTGGCTGGCCATTGATGCTGACCCGGCATTCCTGGCAAACGCCCATGCCACACACGGCAAAGCGTGGCTGGCCAGATACCGATACATGGGTCTGCTGATGCTGGTATTGTATTAATGCCGCCGCCACGGTCATGTCACTGCGGCTTTCAACGGGCTGGCCGTTGATCCATATGTGTGCCTGTACGGCAGTTTGCTCAGGCATAGTTGACACCCTGTTCGGGAAAAAAACGTGCGGGCCGATAGGCAGTGTCATCAATCCTGGCAGGACGTCCGGCAATCTGGTCGGCCAGTATCTGTGCCGTAGCCAATGCTGTCGTGACACCCAGTCCTTCATGCCCTGCTGCGACCCAGATACCGGGCAAAAGCGGGTGTGGCCCTATCACAGGCTGTCCATCGGGAGAAGCCGGACGCATGCCAGCCCAGGCACGGATAATCTGCATATCTGCCAGACAGGGTAATAATTGCATGGCGGTCTGCAGCACCGCACCCAGGGCACGCGGGTCTATGCTGGTATCCGTCTGCCTATCCTGGCGGCAAGAACCCAGCAACCACTGGCCGGTCGGACGTGGCTGTATGTTGGCAGCGACGGCCAGGGCATCTGCCGTGACTGCCGCCTGGCCATAGTTCATGCTGACAATCTGGTGGGATAAACGTCCGGGGTAACGATCGGTGATGGCAAGATGCCCCTTGCGACCAAATATGGCGATCTCTGGCAAGAGCCTTGCCACATCCAGACCAGCGGCGATGACAATGACATCTGCTGACAGCCTGCTACCGTCTTGCAGCTTCAGGCTGGCTGCATGAACGCTGCTGACCTGCTGCCCCAGCAATAGCTGCCCACCCTGCTTGCGCAATTGTTGTGCCATGAAATGGGCAATCTGCGGCGGATAAACCACGCTATCACCCACCACCCGGACGCCACCAGCCAGACCGGGGCGCAAGGCTGGTTCCAGTTTTTGTACCTGCGCACCAGTCAGGGCATCTGCCTGCCAGTCGCGCGCATTCAAGGTAGCGGCCCTGTGCTGTGCTTCTGCCAGTTGCGCCTCATCCTCGGCCACCCACAGGGTGCCACAGGGGCTGGGTTCGCCAACGCCAGGAAATTCGGCAAAAAACTCGCGCCATAAGCGCAAAGACAAGAGGCACAGATCAAGTTCCTGGCGACTTTCATCCAGTGCCACCAAATGCCCCATGCCAGCCGCCGTCACACCACAACCGGGCGTGGCAGCGTCAATCAAGCCTACCTGAAAACCGTCTTGCTGTAATTTGAGCGCGCAGGCACTGCCGACTATGCCTGCCCCTACCACCAGCGCCCTTGGCTTGATACTCATCACTGCCCCCATCCTGACCCAGCCTGTCAGTTAGGCACAGGCAGCGCAGGCAGCACAGGCAATACCGGACGGCTTGCCAGGGCTGCGTTGACGATCTGCTCCACACGTGCACGCAAGGCACCATCCAGTGGCAGACGCGGTGCCCGTACCCTGTCGTTGGAATCGATCACCAGGGCTTCCACCAGTTTGATGTTCTGCACCAGGTAGGTGGAAACATCCAGATCCAGCAAAGGACGGAACCAGCGGTAGATATCCAGCGCCTCGGCATACCTGCCAGCCTGTATCAGGCGATAAATTGCCACCGTTTCATGCGGAAAAGCCACTACCAACCCTGCTACCCAGCCTTTGGCACCGGCAGTCAATGCTTCAAACGCCAGATTGTCCACGCCAGTGAACAAGTCATAACGGTTGCCCAGGCGGTTGATGATTTCTGTGGTGCGGCGAATGTCATCCGACGATTCCTTGACGGCCACAAAGCGCGCATCGTCAGCCAGTTCTTCCAGTATGTCGGTGGTGACATCGACGCGATAGGCCAGGCGATTGGAATAAATCATGATGGGCAAATCACCCGCCGCGGCAATGCTGCGCAGTGTGGCGACGGTCTCACAATGATTGGTATGGTAAATGGTACTTGGCACCACCATCAAACCATCGGCACCCGCTTTGGCGGCTTTTTCTGCCAGGGCACAGGCATCGCGCGTCGCGGCTTCAGCCACGGTCATAATTGCCGGCTTGTTGCCTGTGACCTGCTTGGTCAGCTTCAATACATCGATGCGCTCTGCATGCGACAGCAGCGGGCCTTCACCCAAAGAGCCACAGGCAATCAGGCCATCGCAACCGGCATCCATCAGGTAGTGGAAACAACGTTCCATCTCTTTGAAATCGAGACTGTCGTCGGGATTGAACTTTGTCGTTACTGCAGGAATGACACCTTGCCACATGGTATTTGCCTTGCTTTCTCCGGCGAAGACCGGTTAATTTTGAAAATCACTCAAAGAAACCCTGCGCTGACAACTTGCCGAAGAAATCGATCACAGCAAAAACAAAGCTTAAAATGAAGCGATTGGAAGCGAGTGGTAGCGAATTAAAGCAATTGCGCAGCTGTCAGGCTTGAACGTGAGAAAGTGTAAGCCCGCCGGGGGCAGCAGTCTTGATGTTTGTAAGTGTTTTGAAAGACGAAATCGGCATAGTCGCCATGGGGCGGCGACCGCAGGCTCGCAGAGTGTCACAAATTACGAATCAGGCAAGAATGACGTCGCCACCCTTGCCCCTATAGCCAGAATAAAGATTGAACTTGGTTCAGCTCGCCGACACCAAAAAGAACACCCCAGCCATGGCGATGCCTGCACCGGCAATACGTGGCAACTGGCTGGCCATCCATTGCTGCGCTGTCTTGCCCGCCATCCAGCCGATGACATGGATCAACACAGTCGCCACTACAAAGCCGCTGCCATATAGCAATGCAGATGCATTTGCCGGCATTTCCTGGCCATGTGCGTAGCCATGCGCCACTGCAAACACGGATACCATGGCCATACCTGCACCAACAGGCAATTTAACCGCAAAGCTGATCAGCAAGCCAAGCACCACGACAGAAGCGGCAATACCGTGCTCTACACCCGGCAATGCGATGCCCGCCAGGGCCAGCGCGCCACCGGCGACCATCATCAAGGGAAAGCTGGCCGGTATCAGCCAGGCCCGTGCATGCTTTTGCTGCGCCGCCCAGATACCTATCGCCAGCATGGCCAGCAAATGATCGAACCCGGTAAACGGATGGAGAAAGCCATCCAGCAGCGCATTCATGGTATGCAGCACACTGTCATGCGCCGACGCTGGCAATGTGGTCATGGCAAGGCTCAGTGCGATGATCGCGCCCAGGGATTGCGATTTGCTTGGTTTCATGCGTTTCTCCCGATTCCAGATTAAAAATTAGTTTTTGACTTCGTCCAGCATGCCTTGCTTGCGAATGAAGCTGACCACCGCTTCCAGCCCGTCACCCGTACGCAGATTGGTAAATACAAAGGGGCGTTCACCACGCATGCGTTTGGCGTCTTGCGCCATGATGTCCAGATTGGCACCTACATGTGGTGCCAGGTCGGTTTTATTGATGATCAGCAAATCAGAACGGGTGATGCCAGGCCCGCCTTTACGCGGGATTTTTTCGCCACCAGCCACGTCGATGACATAGATAGTCAGATCAGACAATTCCGGGCTAAAGGTGGCCGCCAGATTGTCGCCACCTGATTCCACCAGTATCAAATCCAGATCCGGAAAATCTGCACTCATGCGGGCTATCGCTTCCAGGTTGATCGATGCATCTTCACGTATGGCGGTATGCGGGCACCCCCCGGTTTCCACGCCCATCAGACGTTCTGCAGGCAAGGCATCGGCACGCAGCAGGATTTCCATGTCTTCCTTGGTATAGATGTCATTGGTGATGACCGCCATTTCATACTGGTCACGCATGCTTTTGCAGAGCATTTCGCACAATGCGGTTTTACCTGAGCCGACCGGGCCACCTATGCCTACGCGCAAAGGATTCGGTTCTGAAGAGCTTATATTTTGGGTGTTCATTTATTTGTTTCCTGTTTTAATTTTTATGATCGGTATAGCCGGCTGTATTGCACCTCATGCTGCATGGACAGCAAAGACAGCCCGGGTGCCCAGTTGGATAATTGATCATCTTCCAGTTCTTGCGCCAACTTTGCGGCTTTTTCCAGTTCGGGGCGCAGCGACAGCAATAAACGCTGTCCGGCCACCTGACCCAGAGGGATGGATTTCACCCCGACCAGCACCTGATTTTCTGCCCATGAGAACAGCATGCCCAGCAAGACCGATTCTGGCGGCACCTGCAAGGCAATGGCAGCAGCAGCCAAGGCAGTGGGCAAAGGCAATTCATGCTGTGCCAGCAAAATCGCCAGCAATTCAGCATCCGCAATCTTCAGGTCATGCACCAGTTTGCCCAGCGAATAACCCATTTGTATGCTCTCTGCACGAAATTCTGCGGCATCCCTGGCGGCGATGAACAAACTGGTCCAGTGTGAGACGGCGACCAGATCTCTTTCACCAAAAGCCTGCAACAAACGCCACAATACCGGCGCTTCAAAACGAGCCACCACTTCATGCAGGCAATTGACGATCCATTCCCTGGCTGTGGCTTCATTACGCACCAGGCCTTTTTCTATCGCCGCTTCCATCCCTTGCGAATAGCTATAGGCACCGATAGGCAAAGACGGGCTGGCCAGTTGCAACAGGTGGAGTAAGGCTGCAGACTGCATGCTTAAGCCTTGCTGTCAGAAGGACGATGTATGCGCTGCCGTAAAGGTATCGGTGCCAGCGGATTATGCGGATGCCCATCATCGCCCGCATGATGATGGCCGCCACCATAGGCACCTGATTCCGGCTCGAAACTGGCCTGCTCTTCGGTGACGACGGCGCCCAGCCCCTGCAACATTTCCTTCAACACCGGGTCTTTGCGTATGCGCAAAAAACCATCGCCGACCTGGGCCTGGGTATGCCGGTTACCCAGATGGAAGGCGCAGCGCAATAAATTAAAGGCAGTATCACATTCCACTTTATACGTCGGTTCAGCGGCGGCAATGACTTCAATCACGCGGCCATCATTGCCCAGCATCAGGTCACCATGGCGCATGACTGTGCCGCGCACGGTAAACACCGCCACATCTTCACCACTGGCCAGGGTGGCGCGCAAGCGGCTTTTTTCACGCAGTTCATACGGCAAGACCAGTTGCCCGGCTATGCTGTCGGCAGTCTCGATTTTTGTTTGTAATGTCAGCATCTTTTAAAATAAGAAATAGCGTTGGGCCATGGGCAGGATTTTTGCCGGTTCACAGACCAGCAGTTCCCCATTGGCACGGACTTCATAGGTTTCCGGATTCACTTCCATGGTCGGCGTCAGGCTATTGTGTATCATGTCCTTTTTGCGAATCTGGCGTGTGTTCTTGACAGCGATCAGGGTCTTGTTCAGCTTCAGTTGTTCTGCCAGACCGGCATCCAGCCCCGCCTGCGATACAAAGGTGAAAGACTTTTTCAGTCCACCACCAAAGGCACCAAACATCATGCGGTAATGCACGGGTTGTGGCGTTGGTATCGATGCATTCGGGTCACCCATCTGGGCAGCGGCGATCATGCCACCCTTGACGATCATCGATGGTTTCACGCCAAAGAAAGCCGGCTTCCACAAGACGATGTCGGCAATCTTGCCCACTTCCAGCGAGCCAACTGCATGCGCGATGCCATGGGTAAGCGCCGGGTTGATGGTGTATTTGGCGATATAACGTTTGACGCGAAAGTTATCATTACGCGCATTGTCTTCCGCCAGCGAGCCGCGCTGTTGCTTCATCTTGTCTGCCGTTTGCCAGGTACGCATGATGACTTCACCGACACGGCCCATGGCTTGCGAATCTGAAGACATCATCGAAATGGCACCGATGTCATGCAAGATATCTTCAGCAGCAATAGTCTCGCGCCGTATGCGCGATTCGGCAAAGGCAATGTCTTCGGCGATTGCCGGGTCAAGATGGTGGCAGACCATGAGCATGTCGAGATGCTCATCCAGGGTATTAACGGTGTAAGGCCGGGTTGGATTGGTGGATGACGGCAACACATTCGCCTCGCCCACCGCCGCAATAATATCCGGCGCATGGCCACCACCCGCACCTTCAGTGTGGAAGGTATGGATAGTCCTGTCCTTGAATGCCGCCAGGGTATGTTCCAAAAAGCCACCTTCGTTGAGCGTATCACTATGAATGGCAACCTGCACATCCATCTGGTCTGCCACGGTCAGGCAATTGTCGATGGCTTGCGGCGTCGTGCCCCAGTCTTCATGCAGCTTCAGGCCGATGGCTCCGGCCCTTACCTGCTCTTCCAGCGGTAAAGGCAGGCTGACATTACCCTTGCCCATAAAACCCAGATTCATGGGAAAGGCATCTGCCGCCATCAACATGGAATGCAAATGCCAGGGCCCCGGGGTGCAGGTGGTTGCTGCCGTGCCAGTGGCCGGGCCTGTACCGCCACCCAGCATGGTGGTGACGCCACTCATCAGCGCTTCTTCAATCTGTTGCGGGCAAATAAAATGGATGTGTGAATCAATACCGCCAGCGGTCACGATCTTGCCTTCACCGGCAATGATTTCTGTCGCGCCACCAATGGCCATGTCCACGCCAGACTGTATGTCAGGGTTGCCGGCCTTGCCTATGCAGGCTATCAAACCATTTTTAATACCAATATCTGCCTTGACGATGCCCCAGTGATCAATAATGACCGCATTGGTGATGACCGTATCCATGACTTCGGCATGTGGTCTTTGTGACTGGCCCATGCCGTCACGAATCACCTTGCCACCACCAAACTTCACCTCTTCACCGTAAATGGCAAAGTCTTTTTCAATTTCTATGAACAGGCCGGTATCTGCCAGACGGATGCGGTCACCTGTGGTCGGGCCAAACATTTCAGCATAAGCGTGACGCGAAATTTTCATAGCGCCCCCATCACTTTGCCGCTGAAGCCATAGACTTTTCTGTCACCAGCCAGTGCCACCAGTTCTATACTACGATGCTGCCCCGGTTCAAAACGGATAGCCGTACCCGCAGCAATGTTCAGGCGCATGCCATAAGCCAGTTGACGTTCAAATTGCAGGGATGGGTTGGTTTCATAAAAATGGAAATGTGAACCTACCTGTATCGGCCTGTCGCCGCTATTGGCCACAGTAATACTGACGACAGTGCGACCCACGTTCAGTTCAATGTCCCCATCCTCTATCAGGGTTTCGCCTGGTATCATTGTCTTCTCCTAAGGAATGGGGTGATGGACGGTAACCAGCTTGCTGCCATCCGGGAAGGTTGCTTCAACCTGGATATCAGGAATCATTTCCGGCACGCCTTCCATGACATCGGCACGGCTGAGTATTTGCGTACCTTCCGACATCAGTTCTGCCACCGTCCTGCCATCGCGCGCGCCTTCCATGATGGCTGCGGTGATCAGGGCGACTGCTTCCGGGTAATTCAATTTCAGGCCCCGTGCCTTGCGCCGCTCCGCCAGCAAGGCAGCGGTAAATATCAGCAATTTATCTTTTTCTCTGGGTGTCAGATCCATATCTTCTTTCTTGTCATCTGCGTAGTAACTGCGCTTTCCCATTATTTCGGTTGATTTTCAAAATAACAAGTAGTCAGATACTGAATATCAACTTTTACTACTCAAACATTATTAAAAGCAACACAGCAAGTTTTGAACCAAGCATAACTAAGCCTCCGCAAGCCATATTGCAGGACTGCGCACCAAATAAAGGCGAGTTATCACCAATAGGGTGCAATTTTAATAAATATCAGATTAACAGCCCTGCAGAAAAATAGTTGGAACTTTTGAGCCTACTCAAGGTAATACATACAAGAGACTTTGTTCCACCAAAACCAAATCCAAGCTGAAGACAACCGCAGACGAATGAAAACAGACACCGGGGATACAGACTCCAGCTTGCTAAGGCAAATGCGTGATGGCGATGCTGCGGCATTCCAACGTCTGTACCAACGCCATCAGGGGCCGATTTATCGCTATGCCCTGATGCGCTGTAGCCAGAGCGCACTGGCCGCCGATGTCGTGCAGGACGTATTCATGGGCTTGCTGACAAGATCGTATCGCTATGACGCTGGCCTGGGTAATTTGCAAAATTTTTTGTTTGGCGTTGCCAGAAACCTGCTGCTGAAACAGGACCAGGCCCAACGCCGCCATCAGCCGCTGCCAGGTCTGGGGGATGAAGACCAGGAAGAAGTATTGATGAGCGAAACGGCAGAAGCCTCAGACGCCATCTTCAGCCAGCAATTGACAGAACATGTAAGACAGGCAGTGAGCGTGCTGCGCCCGCATTATCGTGACGTGATTATTTTGTATGAGCTGCAAGAACTGTCGTATGCAGAAATCGCCGTTATTTGCAGCATAGACATAGGCACCGTGCGTTCTCGTTTGTCCAGGGCACGTGCCGCCATCCTGCAGTACAGCGACAGAATGGGATGGCGCACAGAACTGGCCATGCGCACGACAACAGCATCAGCAACCGCATCAAGAGCAAACGCAACAATGACAGGAACAGAACAATGACAGCCCCAGGAAACGCCATCGACGATGCAGGCAGCATGGACGCCGCGCTGGACAGGCAATTCAGCATCCTGCGTGAAGAACTGCAACAACTGGATGCCCCAGCAGCAACTGAACAGCTTTTATTGCAAGCCTTTGCCAACCAGCAAGCCAAAGACAAAAAGCAGGCGCGCATCAGGCGCTGGCACCCATGGCTGGGCGGCATGTTGACAATGGGTGGCAGCCTGGGCCTGTTCATGATGATGGTGCTGGCCCCTACCCACATGCAAGACCCGGTACCACCCAATACTGCCTATGCCAACGCAGATTTGCCACCCTTTAATTTGCCACCCTTCATCGCCCTGGTGCCACTGGATCGCCTGAACAATGAAACACCGCGCATGCTGGAAGCAGAAGTACCCGCGGCCTGGCTGACCAGCCTGGGCATGCCGGTCAACCCCGAAATGGCCGGCGACCTGGTACAAGCCCAGATGCTGGTGGATGCAGACGGTACACCCCTGGCCATGCGCCTGCTCAAATATTAAAAACCCTTTTCCAGCACTGACTGAAACACTGACTAAACAAACAGATTTTTAAGCTAACCGACAAAAAAGGACACAACATGAACGGCAAACTCCCCCTCTTTATTCTCCTCGGATCTTCCTGGGCAATGGCACAAGCCAACGTCATCAACGACAATGCGGCACCAGAACCGGCAGAAGAAAAACAGTCCGGCCAACGGATAGAAATAATACAGGTGACCCCAATGGCACCGATGGCACCTCTAGCACCAATGGCCCCCATGAGCCCAATGACGCCCATGACACCAATCACTCCCCTGCCGCCCTTGGCCGCACTGGCAGATATACCCGATGGCAAACACATCAACACCATCATATCTTCTGCCATGAGCCAGGCCTTTTCCGGCATGCAAGGCATGCAATCCATCAAGCCGGTAAAGAATGCACCCTACAGTGCAGAGATTGTCACAGAAAAAACCCAGACCCTGGCAGACGGCAACCAAATCAGCAATAAAACCACCAGCGTCAGCTACCGGGATAACGCAGGCCGCACCCGTCAGGAAATCCGCGACAGCAAAGGCACCGTACAACACATCCTGATTGTTGATCCGGTTGACAACGTGCGTTACCTCCTCATGCCAGAAAAAAAGACAGCCACCAAAATTAGCGTCGGTAAAGAGCTTGACGACAAACTGGCCAGCGTCAAAGAGAAACTGGAAAAAATGAAACAGGAAGGCAAAACCGTCCACGTAGAAACCCTGCGCAACGGTGATGAAGTCACAGTCAAAAGAATCGAACGCAAAAATGGCGACGACAAAGCCGAAGGCAGCAAAGACACGCGTGAACAAGTCCAGGTCAGGGTAATACGCGCCGGTACTGGTGCTGCCACTGTTGTTGCTGGTGCCAGCACAGGCAGTGACTTGCAAATAGCCCATGCCGAAACGCTGCAACTGACCAGCAATTTTGCCGACTTGATCAAAATGGGCCCACTGCCCATGGCCTTCACCGACACCCGCTGGACAGCAAAAGGCAATACCAAAGACCTGGGTAGCCGCGACATAGATGGCGTGCGAGCCGAAGGGAAAATGCGCTCTTACCAAATCCCCGCAGGCGAAATCGGCAATAAAAACGCCATCACCGTCAGCTCAGAAACCTGGTATTCACCAGAGCTGCAAATGACCGTCTATTCCAAACAAAGCGACCCCCGCACCGGCGAATGGAGCTACCGCCTCAACAACCTGAAACGCACCGAACCAGCATCCAGCCTGTTCAGCATCCCGGAAGGCTACACCGTCAGGGAAATGCCTACTGCATCAAGGATAGTGATAGAAAAACGGGAAGAGAAAAAGCCTTGAGGGTTGGGCTTGATAAGATTTTTTTTGATGCCGGAACAGAAATCAGGGAGCGTGGACTGGTTTCTGTCCCGGCATGCTGCGTGTCGCAGCAACGCGTAAATGGCATCAAGACTCTATTCAATTAATGCCACAGTTTGAATATGTGAAGCACAGGAGGCCTGCAACATGGCGGCACTGTATGGAAATCCTTTATTGGGCTTCTCAGCCGCACTATACCCAATATTTTGAAATAATTCTGCAAATGACCTGCATCGTTTTACACCAACAGCTCTCCAATCCAGATACCAAGCCTCCCATTCGCCGTCACTACTTATTTCTGCTGGATTTAATGCAATAAAACCATCACCATCAATATATCCGACAGAAATCAGATCAGAGATGTGGCTTCCAACATAATCTAAGGGATCGGCCTTCATACAGCCATCATCCATTACACCATACTGATAATATTCTTTATCGCCCTGCCTTCTGTCGGTGTCACTCCAATATTCAATATCGCCGTTTTGCTCTTCATAAAAAGTCATGACGGAATCTGGTGGCCAAAAATTAGAATTTGGCAAAGGGCCTGCAAAAGAGAGTTTATATACTCCTTGAGAAACCATTAGGAAATGTAGGTACGACTTCGGTAGTTGCTTTCCAATTCTTTCCTCAATTGGAAATACCATTTTCAATACATTGAGCTTCCCCTGAAATTTAGTTCCCCAAAGGTGACGTAAAATAAACGTAACTTTGGAAAGACAAATGATGAACAGGATACCCAAAAAAGCTTATACGACCGAATTCAAAGAACTGGCCGTCAAACG